>CAYNLW010000001.1:0-83364 GCA_964398195.1 uncultured Methylophilaceae bacterium
ACCAAACGATTTTTTGATTGTCGTTCAAATCTAAAGCGTAAACGTTATTTGGGAATGCTGTATGAACATACATCATGTTACCAATAACAACTGGTGAACCTTCGTGACCACGGTTTACACCAGTAGCGAATGTCCAAGCAGCCTTAACGTTTTTAACGTTAGATGCGTTGATTTGTGACAACTGGCTGTAACCTTGGTTTAGGTTGTTACCACGTGGGTGTGCCCAGTTGTTTGCGTCTTTCATTGCAGCTTCTTGGTCAGCAGCAGCAGATGCAACTAATGGCATAGCCATAGAAGCACCGATTACTAAACCTAGAGCTAGCTTGATTTTGCTCATCTCCATTTTTAAATCTCCATAGTTGTTACTACTTTAAGGTTTAACAACAAAGCAATGATTAGTTAAACTAGCCATTACTTTCGCTCCACCGAAAGGTGGGCGTATCGGAATATTAGAACAGTCAAAAATGATTTGCAATAGTCTATTTACAATTTATTTACATTTTTTCTAACAATTTTGTTATGTTTAAGTTTAAAGCACTAAGCTATTCCGACTTTTTTAATATAAATCATAAGGTTAACTAAATAAACCATGACGCAAACAGTGTTAAAAAATTTATTTCCAGAGTTAAATTGTTTCAATTCTTCTTATCTAAAAGTCGATGAAACGCATACTTTGTATTACGAACAGTGTGGAAATCCACAAGGTTATCCGGTTTTCTTCTTGCACGGCGGCCCTGGTAGCGGTTGCAATGCGGCGCAACGCAGGTTTTTTGACCCAGATTTTTATCACATTATCCTATTTGATCAACGCGGCTGTGGCCGCAGCATCCCCGCCGGCTGTACCTTACAGAACAGCACGCAAGATTTAGTGGCTGATATTGAAGCGCTTAGACAGCATATGAATCTTTCCCGTTGTTTGATATTCGGTGGCTCATGGGGCAGCACCTTAGCCTTGGCCTATGCGTTAGCGCACCCAGCGCAGGTCAGCGGATTGATATTAAGAGGTATATTCCTTAGCCGTCCTGCTGAGCTGCAATGGTTTCTGCAAGAAGCGCAACAGTTCTTCCCTGAGGCTTGGCAAGCGCTGGCGGACTTTTTGCCAGCGCATGAACAGCACAACATATTGGCTGCCTATAGACAGCGCGTATTTAGTGAGGACGCCAATATCGCTGGACCAGCTGCTGTGGCATGGAATCAATATGAATCCAATATTATGACTTTGTTGCCGCGTCCTGCCGCGCCCAATACCACGCCAGTAGAAGTGGAAATTGCACGTGCGCGGGTGCAGATCCATTATATTGAGCAGCATTGTTTTATCGATGGCGAACAAATATTGCAGCAAAGCGCACAACTCAATCACTTGCCTATTCATATTATTCAAGGGCGCTATGATATGGTGTGCCCGCCAAAAACCGCTTGGCAGCTCAAGAAAAAGCTACCCAATGCGCATTTCTGCATGGTCGCTGATGCTGGCCACTCAGCCATGGAAGCTGGTATTACTGCTGCGCTAGTAGAAGCGACCGAGCATTTTAAACAGCATATTGGCGCTAGCCGTTAAGCGATTGATACAATCCATCTGCTCAATTTAAGGCGCCGCATGCTCAACAAGTTCAACCAACCGCTATTTATCGTTAAAGAAACGCTGAATGCCTTTAAGCTGCACCGTGGCTTAATTACCTCGGCCTCGCTATCGTTTTACGCCATGTTCGCCATTATCCCGATGGCGCTTATCCTATTCTTTATTATTAGCGCCTTGGTGGTGTCGTCTAGTTCGGCCCTCAATGAAATCGCCAGCGTCACCAGCAGCCTAGACCACAAATTAAGCCAGCGCATTATGCGTGAAATCTACCGTGCAGCCTCGCATAAGACTGCTTGGAGCGCTTTGGGGGGGTTCTTGCTTTTGTGGATTTCCATCCCATTGGCCAGCACGCTACGCAATGCTTTCTACACCATTTGCGCGGTCACTGAGCACCCCTCATTTATCAAAAAAGCCTTACAAGATATTTTGGCGGTGATAGGAATACTGCTGATGTTCTTTATTTTTACTTTATTGGACTTGACCCTGAATAAGCTGCTACAACTGTTTCATATCAGTATGTTGCGCAGCTTCTGGTTAGACACGCTGGGCGGCATTGTGATTATCAGCGTTCTGCTAGCGGTTTTTTATCAACTTTTCTTCCCTATCAAAATTGCCTTTCGTTGCCTGCTAATAGGCGCTGTGCTGACCGCTACGCTATGGGTGGGGGTAAAGCCAATTTTTACTGAATTGATTACCGCCAATCATTCATATGGGGCGATTTTTGGCAGCATGAAGAATATTTTTATTTCGCTGGCTTGGCTGTATTACTCCTTTATTATTTTTATTTTGGGTACCGAGCTCATCGCCACGCTAAGCAGACAAGACTTATTGTTGCTGCGCCAATTATTTAGCGAAACCGGTGACCAGCCCTTGCCTTATATGCGTAGCCTGTTTGACCGCTATGGCAAAACTTATAAAAAAGGCGAAGTGATTTTTCGTGCCGGACAGCATGGTCAGCAGATGTTTTATATCGTGACCGGCGAGGTGTGTTTGTATTTGGACGGCAAAATCATGCGTCGTTTGCAAAAAGGCGATTATTTTGGCGAGATGGCGCTATTGACCGACACCATTCGTATTGCCGACGCGGTAGTGAAATCTGATTACGCTAATATATTGGTGATTCAACAAGACATTACACAGAATTTAATTCTCAATGAACCACAAGTCGCGATGCGCTTTCTAAAACGCTTGGCAGAGCAATTAAAGCATCAACATTTATCTGCGCAAGATTAGCGGGTCGCTAATTTCAAATGGCCTGACTATGCAGGGTAAAATAATCGTTTAACTCGCATGTAGTTTAAATAGCGTGCTTTTAATGAATTTTTTAGAGTGAACCACTATGGCAATTTCTGGCAAACAACCCAGCCAAATGCAGTTGCAACAACTGATACAGTTGATTAATCAGAATCAATTAGCACAGGCTGAAACGATGGCTAATCAGCTGATACAACAAGCTGGGCAGTTGTTTATTTTGCACAATTTACTAGGCATCGCCTTAGACGGTCAGGGAAAATCGCAACAAGCGGTCAGCACCTATCGCAAAGCCATCAGCTTGCAGGGCAATGTGGCAGATTTGCACTTTAATTTGGCCATTGCCTTGTCTAATTTGCATCAATATGACGAAGCGATCACTTGCTACCAACGCGCACTGCAATTGGATAAGAATATGTTTCAAGCCTACGGCAATATCGGCACGCTGTATCAAAAGCAAGGCAAATTGGCGCAAGCTATAGAGTTTTATCGTAAAGCCTTATCGATACAGCAAGACGCGCTGGGTTATTTCAATCTGGGCACCGCCTTGCGCGATGAAGGCCAATTAGACGAGGCGATTGATAGCTATCAACAAGCCATACGCTTGTTTCCCAATTACGCAGACGCCTATTGCAATTTAGGCGAAACCTTGCGCGACCGTGGCGATATGCAACAAGCGGTGGACCACTATCAACAAGCGCTGGCACTGAATCCTGATCATGCCAGCGCGAATTACAATATGGCGGAGTTTTTATATCTGGCCAAACGTTTTAACGAAGCGGTGCAATTCTTTGAGCGCAGTCAGTTAGATGACTGGCTGGAGCGCAGCATGATGTGTTTGTATAAGGCGCAGCGCTTTGAGGAATTTAAGCAACGCTTGGATAAAATTGTGCAATCAGGCAAACATATCGCGCCGTTTATGGCCACTTTATCTACCCACTACGCGATTAATTTTGGCCAGCCTGACCCATACAACTTTTGCAAAAACGGCCTAGATTTTGTCTATCACGCCAGCATCCCGGAATTAGCCCAAGCGGACAGCCCGCTACTCAAGGCATTGTTGCAAGATATCAATCACAGCGAAATCGCCGAGCGCGTACAAGGCATGTTGCACAACGGTAAACAGTCGGCAGGCAATCTATTTAAACGCCCAGAGGCCTCTTTCCGACAATTGGCTGAATTGGTGAAACAGCAATTTTTGGCTTATCGCGACAAGTTTGCCGGCGCTGATTGCGAGCTGATTAAGAGCTTTCCTCAGCAACTAGAATTCACCAGCTCGTGGTATGTGAAAATGCGCCAAGGCGGGCATCTAGACCCACATATACACGAAATTGGTTGGATCAGCGGCGCGGTGTACTTGGCCATGCCCAAGAATAAACAATCGCCTGAAGAAGGCGCTTTTGAATACGGCACCCACGGCGATCACTACCCGCAAATGCATGAAAACTTTCCGGTCGCCCATGTAGTGCCACAAGTCGGCGATATCGTGCTATTCCCCTCATCTTTATTTCATCGCACCATTCCGTTTTCCTCTGATGAGGAACGCATTTGCATTGCCTTTGACCTCAAACCCGATCAACCCAATCACGCAAGAAGTCTTTACTAATGCAAGCCTATGATTTTGATTTATTGGTCATCGGCGCTGGCTCAGCTGGCGTGCGCGCAGCTCGCTTGGCGGCTTCGATGGGCAAAAAGGTAGCGATATGTGAGCAGCAATTTTTTGGCGGCACTTGCGTCAATATCGGCTGTGTTCCGAAAAAACTACTGGTCTATGCCGCCGACTTTGCTGAGCAATTTCGTGGCGCCGCTGGCTTTGGTTGGCAAGTCAGTGCACAGCAGTTTGATTGGGCGCAGTTAATCGCCAATAAAGATAAAGAAATTGACCGACTGCAAGCGGTTTACCAGAAATTGCTTAGCGATAGTGGCGCCACCATTATCCGCGGTCATGCGCAGATTATCGCGCCCCATCAAGTGCGCGTTGAGCAACAGCAATACAGCGCCGAGCGCATTTTAATTGCCACAGGCTGCAGACCGGTGGTGCCAGAGATTACAGGTAGCGAATTGGGCTTAGTCTCTGATGATATGTTCTATCTGCGCCAGTTACCTAGTTCTATGGCGATTGTTGGGGCGGGTTATATCGGAGTGGAATTTGCCGGCATCATGAGCCGCTTGGGGGTGCAAGTCACTTTAATTGATAAATATGCCTTGCCGCTGAATGGATTTGATATGGAAGCGCGCCGCTTTTTAGCCGAGCAAATGCAACAAAACGGCATCCATCTGCTCAGCCAGCAACGCTTATTGGCGGTCAAACAACAGCAAGATGAGCTTGAATTAAGCCTACAAGATGGCCATTCTGTGTGCTGCCAAGCAGTATTATTCGCCACTGGCAGACGCCCCAATATCGAACAGTTGGGATTAGATGCCGTGCAAGTGGCATGTGAGCCAGATGGGCGCATACGCGTCAATCAACAATTCCAAACCAATATTGCATCCATTTACGCCTTAGGCGATGTGGCGAATAGCCTGCAATTAACCCCAGTGGCTTTGGCAGACGCCACCCGCTGGGTCAATATAATCTATGGCGACGCCAGCAAAACCGCCCCTAGCGCCATGCCCACGGCGATTTTCAGCCACCCCGAATACGCCTGTGTCGGGCTCAGCGAAGAACAAGCGCAGCAACAATTAGGCAGCGATATACGCATATTCACCAGCCAATTTAGACCCATGAAACACACCCTGACTGGTTTAAACCATAGAGTTTGGATGAAATTAATCGTACAAGCCTCCAACGACCGCGTGCTAGGGGCGCATATGATAGGCGAATCAGCGGCTGAAATCATGCAAGGCATCGCCGTCTCCATCAGCGCTGGCGCGCGCAAAGCCGATTTTGACCAAACCCTAGGCATACACCCCACCGCCGCAGAAGAATTTGTCACCATGCGGCAAGCCACGCGCTAGAGCAGCGGCCTGCGGTAACCTCCTAATACGCCACGTTTACTCATTAACCACTGCCATAGCTGTAAATCTCTTGCACGAAAAGCACCAGCGCAAGACAGCAAATAATATTTCCACATACGGTAAAACGTTTCGCCATATTGCTCTACGAATAGCGGCCAATGTTGCTCAAAATTGGTAAACCACGCCATTAAAGTGCGGTCGTAATCGGCGCCAAAATTATGCAAATCTTCCACCACAAAACGTCCCTCAACGGCGCGACTGATTTGTTGCAAGGAGGGCAAGTCGCCATTAGGGAAAATATAGCGGTCTATCCAAGGGTCTGGTGCGCTATGAGTGATATTTTTGCCTATGGTATGCAACAAAAATAAACCGTCCTGCTTCAGACAGCGCTACGCCACCTGCATAAAGCTGAGCATATTTTTACGCCCGACATGCTCGAACATACCCACACTAGCAATCGCATCAAATGGCTCATGCAATTGGCGGTAATCCTGCAAGCGAAACTCCACTGGCAACCCCGCACAGCGTTGGCGGCCCAAGTTAATCTGCTGTTGCGATATTGTCACACCCACACATTCAACCTGATAATGCTTGGCCGCATAGGCCATCAAACTGCCCCAGCCACATCCGATATCCAACAAGCGCATGCCCGGCTTGAGTTGCAACTTCTGACAAATTAACTCCAACTTATGCTGTTGCGCCTGCTCTAGATTTTCTGCATTCGCCCAATAAGCACAGGTATAAGCCATGCTGTCCCCCAACATGGCCTGATAAAACGCATTACCCAAATCGTAATGATGCTGCCCCACACGCCAAGCACGGCGGTGTGTTTGTTGATTAAATAATTTAAAGCGCAACACATGCCAAGCCAAACGCAGGGGACGAATTTGTTGATGCAGTTGGCTACGCAAAATCCTAAAGAAAAACTCATCTAATGCCGCACAATCCCAATCGCCTTGCATATAGGTTTCCCCCAGCCCCAAATTAGCCTACGCGAAAATTTTCCCTACCGCTTGCGGCCTATGCAACCGCATATCCCAAGGCTGCCTACCATTCAACTCCACCCCCGCCTGCGCCAACAACTCCTCAAACATCTTTTGCAACTGATTGTTTTTCATCAGCACCTCCTGCAAATAAACTCTCTGCAAAATAGTGTCTTACACAAACACTATACTCTTATCATTTTTATATTTGTTTGTGAATCAGATGCACAATGAAAAACAGCTGCCATTCGGCAGCTGTTGTTTTTGGTGGGCCCACCAGGACTTGAACCTGGGACCAAAGGATTATGAGTCCTCTGCTCTAACCAACTGAGCTATAGGCCCAAAAATCGTTAGTCCTGACCGCTTTCCAGGAAGCTACGCAGACGTTCGGAACGGGTGGGGTGACGTAATTTGCGTAAGGCTTTGGCTTCGATTTGGCGGATACGCTCGCGGGTGACGTCGAATTGTTTGCCGACTTCTTCAAGAGTATGGTCGGTGTTCATCTCGATACCAAAACGCATGCGTAGGACTTTTGCTTCTCTTGGCGTGAGCGATTCTAGCACTTCTTTAGTGGCATCTCGCAGGCTGGCGTAAACCGCTGCATCGACTGGTGCCAAGGTGACGCTATCTTCGATGAAGTCGCCTAAGTGCGAATCATCATCGTCGCCGATAGGGGTTTCCATGGAAATTGGCTCTTTGCTGATTTTTAAAATCTTGCGGATTTTGTCTTCCGGCATTTCCATCTTTTCCGCCAAGGTCGCAGGATCTGGCTCTAAACCAGTCTCTTGCAAAATCTGACGGCTGATACGATTCATTTTGTTGATAGTCTCTATCATATGCACAGGGATACGAATGGTACGCGCTTGGTCGGCGATAGAGCGAGTAATCGCCTGACGTATCCACCATGTGGCATAAGTAGAAAATTTGTAGCCACGGCGATATTCAAATTTATCCACCGCTTTCATCAAACCGATATTGCCTTCTTGAATCAGGTCCAAGAATTGCAAACCACGGTTGGTATATTTTTTGGCAATCGAAATCACCAAACGCAAGTTGGCTTCAATCATCTCACGCTTGGCCAAACGCGCACGCGCCTCACCTGTGGTCATTTGTTTATTGATTTCTTTGAGCTCTTTAATCGGAATGCCGACTTTGTTTTGTATATCTAACAAACGTTGTTGTTGATCTTGAATGGAGTGCACATAACGCGCCAACTTTTGCACATATGGCTTATCTGCCGCTAATTCGCGCTCTAGCCATTGCAAATCACATTCATTGCCGGGGAAAGACTTGATAAAGTGCTGTCTAGGCATGCCGGATTTGTCCACGCAGAAATCAAGAATTTTGCGTTCGTGCGAGCGAATTTCTTCTACCATGCCACGCACTTGGTCGCACAAGGCTTCGACTTGTTTGGCAGAGAAGCGGAAGGCGGTTAAGGCATCTAAAATCTGGCCTTGTAGCTTTTGATAGTCTTTATCTTGCGAGCCCTTGGTGGCCAATATCTTGCTCATTTTTTGGTGCGATTCACGCACTGGCACAAAACGGTCTAGCAATTCTTGTTTTAGCTTGGCCAAGGCTTCTGCCGAGATAGCGGCTGATTTTGCGCCATCATCGTCATCGTCTTCTTCATCTTGCTCAACTTCGGAATCGTCTTCTTCAGAGGCCGCGGCAATCACATCGTCCATGCCCATATCAGCATCAATCAAGCCGTCCACCAGCTCATCTACGCTAAGCTCGTCTTTTTCGACTTTGCCAACCAAGGCTAATAATTCGGTAATGGTGGTAGGGCAAACGGCAATTGCCTGCACCATATGTTTCAGGCCGTCCTCAATACGCTTGGCGATTTCAATTTCGCCCTCGCGGGTGAGCAAATCCACTGTGCCCATCTCGCGCATATACATACGCACAGGGTCTGTGGTTCTACCAAATTCGGAATCGACGGTGGCCAGCGCTTGCTCAGCTTCTTCCGCAGCGTCTTCGTCAGCCACCGCAGGTGGGGCGTCGGACATCAATAGCACTTCGGCATCAGGCGCTTCTTCATAGACCTGTATGCCCATGTCATTAATCATGCCGATAATGCTGTCGATTTGCTCAGAATCCTGCACATCATCGGGCAGGTGATCGTTGATTTCTGCATAGGTGAGGTAGCCACGCTCCTTACCAAGCACGATTAACATCTTCAAACGGGTGCGCCCATCAAGGGTTTCTTCCGGTTTGTTGAGTTCTTTATCAAGCGCTGCTTCGTTGTGCGTGTCTTTGTCTTTTGCCAGTTCTTTTGCCATTACACCCTCTATGTCCAAAGTCCATAAAAACTACGGAAAGCCCTAAATTATATCACAAAAAGGTGCGTTTCTTTGTGCAAAGACTCACCGATCAGCGATTTTTAAGCAGTTGCTTTTCCTCGTCTGTTAACGCATTGAATGGTTTTTTTAGAATTTCTTGACGCAATCTATCTTGTGCTTGCTGATGCAATAGTTGCATGCCTGCCTGATATTCCTCCAGCATGGTGTCATTTTTTTCCGTGATGGCCACATCTTGATGCAAAGCGGCAGAAACAGGCTGGCTCAGACTTTGTTGCATATGCATTAATAAACTGCCTGCATTTGACAAGGGAAACTGCAAAGAGGTTTCAATGGCTAAGGATAATAAAGCCTGTTCGGGGTCGTCCAGCTGCAACACGGATTGATCTTGCGCATTGGCCAGCTGAGGAAATTGCAACAGAATCAGCAACAGCTTACGCGCCAGTGACAAGGCCTTGCGCGGCACACTAGCCGGCCCTCTGCCCGGCTTGGCTGGCTTGCTGGCAGGGCGAATATGCTCGCGCAAAGCAGGCACTGATAGATTCAGCACATCGGCGACTGACTTTTCAAGCAATAAACGGAATTTACTTGGGCGTATCTGCTGCAAGATGGGTTCCATTTGCTTCAGGAATTTGACCTTGTCCTCTTGCGCGTTTAAGGGATTATGTTGTGTCAGGGTTTGCAGCAAATATTGCGACAAGGGCAAAGCACCTTGCATCAGCTGTTCAAACGCTGGCTTGCCGTGGGCTCGAAGATAACTATCTGGATCATGTTCAGGCGGCAAAAATAAAAAGCTTAGGCGCAAACCATCGGTCAGCGCTGGCAAGGCATTCATGGCGGCACGCCAAGCGGCAGTACGGCCGGCTTTGTCGCCGTCAAAGCAAAAAATAATATGCTCGGTATGGCGCGTTAACTTGCTGATATGAAACGGCGTAGTGGCGGTGCCCAGCGCTGCCACCGCGTAATCAATGCCAAATTGCGCCAGCGCTACCACATCCATATAGCCTTCCACCACCAAGACTTTGCCGGCTTCACGAATCGCCCGCTTGGCTTGAAACAAGCCGTATAACTCTTGGCCTTTTTGGAACAAAGGGGTTTCCGGCGAGTTGTAATACTTGGGCGTATCTTGTGGGTCTATCACTCTACCGCCAAAGCCTATCACTTGGCCTTTTTGGTCGTGAATGGGGAACATAATGCGATGGCGGAAACGGTCGTAACGCTTGCCTTGCTCATTGCTCACCACCAAACCAGCGGTTTGCAGCACTTCGGCATCATATTTGTTAAACACACTGTTTAAATTTTGCCAACCCTGCGGGGCATAGCCGATTTGAAAACGCGCAGCAATTTGGCCAGTCAGTCCACGGTTTTTTAAATAGTCTATGGCCACCGCAGATTGTCTTAATTGACCACGATAATAATCATTGGCCTGCGCCATCACCTCGACCAAGCCCAAATTGACTGCTTTTTGTTGTTGCGCAACTTGTTGTGCCTCACGGCTTTGTTGCGGCACCACCATGCCGGCCTGCTTGGCTAATTCGTGCACCGCTTCAACAAAATCCAAGCCCTGATATTCCATTAAAAAGCCTATCGCCGTGCCGTGTGCGCCACAGCCAAAACAGTGATAAAACTGCTTGGTGGGGCTGACGGTAAACGAGGGCGACTTTTCTTGATGAAATGGACAGCAAGCCATATAGTTGGCGCCCGCCTTTTTCAGCGGCACGCTTTTATCAATCAAATCGACGATATCAATGCGATTGACCAATTCTTGAATAAAGCTGTCCGGAATCATGACCTTTGCTTAATTGACCTTTGCCAAATGCAGGGATTAAAAAGTTTAGGGAATAAAAAAAGGAGCCAACGCTCCTTCAAATTGTATGACAAAAATACGCAGATTAGCCGAGTTTGGCTTTAATCTCAGCGGAAATTTTTGCCATATCAGCGCGACCCAGCACTTGCGGTCTGACCAAGCCCATCACCTTGCCCATGTCCTGCATCCCTTGTGCGCCGCTGGCAGTGATGGCTAGGCTGATAATCTGGGAAATTTCTTGCTCGCTGAGTGGCGTGGGCAAATAGGCTTGCAACACTTGCACTTCAAATTTTTCTGCATCGGCCAAATCTTGCCGTTGCGCGGCTTCATATTGCTGAATCGAATCGCGTCTTTGCTTAAGCATTTTTTCTATAGTGGCGATGACCTGATCGTCATCTAACTCGATACGCTCGTCCACCTCACGTTGTTTGATGGCGGACTGCAACAGACGAATCGCACCAAGACGCGCCGTTTCCTTGGCGCGCATGGCGTTTTTCATATCTTCGGTAATGCGCGTCTTCAAAGACACGGAGAAACTCTGCTAAAGAAGTTTAGTAGAGCTTAGGAGCCAATGTTTGGCTGCGAATGCGACGATAGTGACGTTTTACAGCAGCTGCTGCTTTACGTTTACGTTCCCAAGTAGGTTTTTCGTAAAACTCACGGGCACGCAAATCGGTAAGCAAACCGGTCTTTTCAATTAAACGCTTGAAACGACGCAGTGCTACGTCAAATGGCTCATTCTCTTTCACACGAACTGTGGTCATAACAAATATTTCCCTTATCTGGCTTAAGTTAACTAGCTTAAGAAAAGTCTGGCTGAAGAAAAGTGCGACATTCTAGCGACATGGGAATAATTAATCAATAAGTTATGCAATAATTTCGGCTTTTATTATTGGCTTATCAAGCACACCATTGCGCCATGTTAATTTTAGGCATCGAATCTTCTTGTGATGAGACTGGGGTCGCCTTATACGACACCCAACAGGGCTTACTCGCCCACGCTTTGCACTCGCAAGTGGCGATGCACGCGGAATATGGCGGCGTAGTGCCAGAATTAGCCTCGCGTGACCATATCAAACGCGTGCTTCCCTTGTTGCAACAATGCCTCAACACCGCCCAACTGCCGCTCAGCGCAGTCGATGCCATCGCCTATACGCAAGGCCCAGGGCTATCTGGCGCACTATTGGTAGGCACTAGCGTCGCCGAGGCACTGGCATTTAGCTTACATATTCCGACTATCCCCATCCATCATTTAGAGGGCCATTTGCTCGCCCCTTTACTAGAAGCCAATGCGCCCAGTTTCCCTTTTGTGGCGTTATTGGTATCAGGCGGGCATACGCAGATAATGGATGTACGTGGCATAGGCCAATATCAATTATTGGGCGATACCTTAGATGACGCAGCCGGAGAAGCCTTTGACAAAACCGCCAAATTGCTGGGCTTGGGTTACCCCGGTGGCCCTGCCTTGGCGGCACTAGCGCAACAGGGGCAGGCAGGGCGTTTTAAACTACCACGCTCTATGCTGCATAGCGGCGACCTAAACTTTAGTTTTAGCGGATTAAAGACGGCGGTATTAACGCTCATCCAGCAACACAGCTTGGACCAACAGACGCGCGCCGATATCGCTTATGAATTTGAACAAGCAGTCACTGATGTATTGGCCAGCAAATGTATCAAAGCGCTGCAACAGACTGGGCTGCAGCAGTTAATTGTTTCAGGCGGCGTAGGGGCAAACTTAACTTTGCGCGCCAAGCTAAATCAGATGGTGCAAGCGCATGGCGCACAAGTGCATTATCCAAGATTGGAATTTTGCACCGACAACGGCGCCATGATTGCCTTTGCTGGCGCGATGCGGGTGCAATATGGACAGGCAGGGATAGCACAAGCTGAGCATGGTGATGCTGAACAATACGCTTTCTCAGTGAAACCGCGTTGGGATTTGGCCTTATTGAGCTAGCTAGTCGCGCTGCTTAAACATTTATTTCTTGCCAAAACCCGCCTCAGTACCAGCCAGCAATTTGGCGATATTGCTACGATGACGCCAAATCAACATCAGTGCGATAAACGCGATGACCCACTCAAAGTCGGGATAGGGCTGTAATAAAAACCAGCCATACACCGGCGCCATCAAGGCCGCTGTCAGCGCCGCTAAAGAGGAATATTTACTCAGGGCAAACACCAACATCCATGTGAGCAACACCGCCAAGGCCAATGGCGCGGATAATGCCAATATCACGCCCAAAGCAGTGGCCACCCCTTTGCCGCCTTTAAAGCGATAAAAAACTGGATACAAATGGCCAATAAACACAGCGATAGCCACTGCGCTAGTCACCCACAACACCCCGCCATCAGGCTGCATTACCAGCCATACCGGAAACCAGCCCTTAAACGTATCGCCAATTAAAGTCAGCGCGGCCGCGCTTTTCTTACCACTACGCAACACATTGGTGGCGCCAGGATTGCCCGAGCCTACAGTGCGCGGATCAGGCAGGCCGAACAAACGGCTGACCAAAATACCAAAGGCGATCGAGCCTAATAAATATGCCGCCACGATTTGCACCACGGCGATGGGATTCACATCAATAAAACCTAACTCGTTCATAGTAAGATGCTCTAAAATTCAAACCATTTCATTCTAAACCATATAGGCAAGCGCTGGGCATGGACATTATCTTTTTAAGCGAAGTCAAAATTCAAACCAAGTTGGGTGTTCCAGCTTGGGAACGGCTGTTACCGCAGACCATTATATTAGACATCGAAGTGGCCTTGCCAAACAGCAAAAGCTGCCTGAGTGATGATATTCAAGACACCTTAGATTACGCTGCCATCGTAACTGCCATCCAACAAAGTTTGGCGCAACATCATTTTCAATTAGTGGAAGCGCTAGCGGAACATGTGTGCCAACTGATCATGCAAAACTTCGGCTCCCCTTGGGTAAAAATCAAAGTCGCTAAACCGCATATCTTGCCTGGCGTCAAAGCCTTGGGCGTGGTGATAGAGCGCGGCAATAAAGCCTAACCGCGCGGATGATGCACGCTGTGCAACTGTTTCAGTCGCTCGCGTGCCACATGGGTATAAATCTGCGTAGTGGAAATATCCGAATGGCCAAGTAACATCTGCACCACGCGCAAATCCGCCCCATGATTCAACAAGTGTGTAGCAAAAGCGTGGCGCAACACATGTGGCGAAAGTGGCTTATGGATGCCCGCCTGTAGCGCATAGCGCTTAATCAGATACCAAAATGCCTGCCGCGTCATGGCATCGCCGCGCTGGGTAACAAATAAATCATCACTTAAACGCTGCTGCAAAATACTAGGCCGCGCCTCATTCAAGTAACGCTGTATCCATTCCACTGCCAGCTCACCCATAGGCACCAAACGAGTTTTGCTACCCTTGCCTGTCACCCTCACCACACCTTCATTCAAGCTGATTTCCATGACTTTTAGCCCAACCAACTCACTCACCCGCAAGCCGCTGGCATACAGCAATTCCAGCATGGCTTTATCACGCAAACCCAAGGCTTGCGTAATATCCGGCGCTGCTAACAAGGCCTCGACCTCCTCCTCGTTCAAACTCTTAGGCAGCGAGCGCGGTAACTTAGGCGCTTCAATCAAGGCGCTAGGATCTTTGCTGAGCTTATTTTCGCGTAAATAGTAACGATAAAAACGCCGCAAACTAGCCACCAAGCGCGACACACTGCGCGCCTTGGTGGTCGGCGAACGGTATGCCAGATATAACTGAATTTGCGCCTGCTGCACCTGCAACAAAGGCGTTTGATGGTGTTGCTCTAGCCATGCGGCAAACTGGCTTAAATCCAACCTATAACTATCCAGCGTATTCTTAGCCAAGCCATCCTCCAGCCACAAGCTGTCGATAAACATATCCAACACCTGCTGATTATCAGGCTGCAAAACGATGGCCATGTATCGCCTCCTCGTGTTGCAACAACCAACGCTTGATCTGCAAGCCCTGCGTATCGCCCTGCATAAATCCCCCCAAGCCATTACTCGCTAGCACCCGATGACAAGGAATCCACAACGCCAAGGGATTCGCCCCACAAGCATTCGCCACCGCACGCGGCGCCGAGCCCACCATTTGCGCCAAGGTTTTATAACTCACCGTCTGCCCCCAAGGAATGTGCGCCATCGCCCGCCATACCCCCTGCTGAAAAGGCGTGCCCTGCTTGAACTGCAAGGGCGGAGTTAATTGCATTTCTCCCCGCAAATACCGCTCCACCTGCTCGGCATAAGCAAGCGCCTGCGCCGCACAAAACCCCTGCAAACGCTGAGTGGTCAAGCCCACATTAGCCAACTCCCCCTGTTCATCTAAATACAGCCGTACCGCACCAAACGGCGCAGGCACAACAGCAGCAAGGGTGAGATTTAGGGGCTTCATGGCGACTATTATGAATTATAAAGTGGCGATGGTGGTGGGATTAAATGCCGTTATAGCCACCTACCTTGCTATGTCGGTGTCATAGTGAGGCGAAAAAAAACCCCATCGTTTGTGATGGGGTTTTGGTAAGGACTAAGTAGCGCTTATTCAGCGGCTGTTTCTGGTTCCATGACTTCTTTTTCACGGGCTTGCAGTTTTTCTTTAATACGCGCGGATTTACCGGAACGGTCGCGCAAGTAGTAAAGTTTGCTGCGACGTACGTCACCGCGACGTTTTACTTCTATGCTGGCGATTAGCGGGGAATAGGTTTGGAAGGTTCTTTCTACGCCTTCGCCTGAGGAAATCTTACGCACTACGAAGGAAGAATTTAAACCGCGATTGCGCATAGCAATCACCACGCCTTCATAGGCCTGCACACGCTTTCTGTTACCTTCCACCACATTCACGCCGACCACGACTGTGTCGCCTGGTGCGAATTGCGGAATGGTTTTACCCAAGCGAGCAATTTCTTCGTTTTCTAACATTTCAATAATATTTGCCACGTTTACTACTCCTTTTAGTTATCCGAATCTTGTTCCTGCTCCAGTTGTGCGAGCAGCCGAGATTCTTCTTTTGACAAAGACCTTGCGGCCAGCAAATCGGGACGTTGGTCCCTAGTTCTCAGTAGTGACTGTTGAAGTCGCCACTGTTTTATCTTGGCGTGGTGGCCTGAAAGTAATACTTCAGGAACCGCCATACCTAGGTAATGCTCTGGTCTGGTGTAATGCGGGCAATCTAACAAGCCATCTACAAATGAGTCTTGTGCGGCTGAATCTGCATCGCCTAACGCCCCCGGCAGTTGCCGGATAATGGCGTCCATTAACACCATGGCGGGTAACTCTCCGCCGGATAATACATAGTCACCTATGCAATATTCTTCATCTACTTGGCTATCTAGCAATCGTTGATCGACGCCTTCGTAGCGGCTGCATAGCAATATCAGGCTAGGCAGTTGCGATAATCGCATCACATCTTGGTGGCGCAAGGGTCGCCCACTTGGCGATAAATGCAACACCGGACCATGCTGTTGCGCCTTGGCTGCTGCAATCGCGGCGGCTAGTGGCTCAGCTAGCATCACCATGCCGGGGCCGCCACCATAGGGCCGGTCATCGACTGTGTGATGCACATCGGTGGTGTAATCGCGCGGATTCCAACAGCGCAGTTGATATAACTTTTGCTGTGCGGCGCGGCCACTGATGCCGTATTGCGTTAATGCATCGAATATTGGCGGAAACAGCGTGATGACATCAAAGCGCATTTTGCATTTGTTCGCCTATCGGCTAATCCCACTCTATCAACCAGTCCACCGTGACGATGCGTTTCTGCATATCCACATCCTGCACTGTTTGCGCCACGAAGGGCAATAAACGTTGGCGGTCTGAATCTGCTTGTTTGACCACCATCACATCATTGGCGCCGGTGGCAAAAATCTCTTGTATCGTACCTAAATGCTGCTGTTGCAAATTGATTACTTGCATGCCGATTAAATCCGACCAGTAATATTCATCTTGCGCTAACGCTGGCAACGCTTGTCTAGCTACCGCGATATGCTGACTTTTAAGTGCTAGCGCGGCTTCACGGCTATCTATACCGATTAACTTTACCAATAAACTATCTGCGTGAAGCTTGCCTGTTTCTACTTGGTATTCACGCCAGGGACTGGCTTTTTGCCCTGCTTGTAAGGTGTCTTGCTGTCTGCCTATCCACCAAGTCGGGTAGTCCAACAAACCATCTAGGTATTCAGTGCTGGGTTGAATTTTCAGCCAGCCTAAAATGCCATATGGGGCGACAACGCGCCCCATGATGACCATTTCATTACCTGCTTGCTCCGGCATTGCGACCGGTGCCGCGCTTATTCAGCAGCGGCTTCTGGTGCTGCGTCAGCAGCTGGTGCTTGTTCAGCAGCAGCTTCTGCGGCAGGTGCTTGTTCAGCGGCAGCTTCTGCGGCAGGTGCTTCTTCAGCAGGCGCTGCGGCAGCGGCTTCTGCGGCGGCAGCGGCAGCAGCGGCTTGCTCAGCTTTTAATGCATCTTCCGCTTCTTTAGCGGCAGCAGCAGCTTTAGCAGCGATTTCTGCTTGCTTTTTAGCTACCTTAGCAGCGTCTTTGGCATGGCGTTTAGCAGCCGCTTCAGGACCCTGAGCGTGCTCTTTCACCAAACGTGCCACACAGTCAGATAACTGTGCGCCGTTTTGTTGCCAGTGCTGGATACGCGCAGTATCTAGACGCAAATTTTCTTGACCTTGTTTACCGAGTGGGCTGTAGAAGCCTACGCGCTCGATAAAACGGCCATCGCGTCTGTTACGAGAATCAGCCACAACTACGCTGTAAAAAGGATTTTTCTTCGCGCCACCACGGGCTAATCGAATAATGACCATAATTTTTTACTCTATTGGTTTTACAGAAAGGGGCGGATTTTACGTTATTTAGTGCAGGCTTGGCAAGGCAAATTAATGAAAATTCATCAAAATTTAGTCCCCATTGCACAAATGTCTAACTTAGGCATGGCGCAGCTGCTTTTACGGCTTGTGTTGATAGCGCGTGGGATCGGCGATACCCGCTTGCACAAAGCCACTGTGGCGGAAACGGCAAGAGTCACACAGCCCGCACGCCTCACCTTGCGCATTGGCCTGATAACAGGAAACCGTGAGGCTGTAATCCACGCCTAATTGGGTGCCAGTTTGTATGATTTGCGCTTTACTCATCTCAATCAGCGGGCTATGAATCTGAATCTGCTGGCCTTCAACCGCGCTTTTGGTAGCCAAATTGGCCATTTGCTGAAAGGCCTGAATATAAGCTGGACGGCAATCTGGGTAGCCGGAATAGTCCAGCGCATTGATACCAACGAAGATATCTTGTGCTTGTAGCACTTCTGCCCAAGCCAAGGCCAAGGAGAGCATGATGGTATTACGCGCTGGCACATAAGTAATGGGAATGCCTTGGGTGGGGCTTTCTGGCACGGCGATATGCTGGTCGGTCAGCGCGGAGCCGCCAAAAAACGACATGTCAATTTGCATAATATGGTGCTGGACTGCCTGCATCGCCTGCGCGATACGCTTGGCTGCCTGCAACTCGGCGATATGGCGCTGCTGGTAATCCACGCTTAAGCAATAACAAGCAAACCCTTGCGCTTGGGCAATCGCCAATACTGTGCTGGAATCTAGGCCGCCAGACAATAACACCACCGCTTTTTTCACGCTTAGACCCCCTGCTTTTCGCCCCATAACAGTTTGTGTAATTGCACTTGCATACGCGCTTGTATGCCGCTTTTTAACAGCCATTCAGCTAAATCGGCCGGCTCCACTTGATGATAGCTAGGGGAGAAAATCAGCTGTGCCTGTTGCTCCAGTTGATGCTGTTGTATCACTTGTTGTGCCCATGCAAAATCGGCGGGCGAACAAATGACAAATTTGATTTCGTCATGCGCTTTTAACTGCGCGATATTGCTCCATAGATTTTTCTCGCACTCGCCAGAATCTGGTGTTTTTAAATCCATCACGATTAATACACGCGCATCCACTTGGCTAATATCCATGGCCCCGCTGGTTTCTAGCGACACTTGATAGCCGGCGTCTGCCAACTGCTTAAGCAAGTCAATACAGCCTTTTTGTGCCAGCGGTTCGCCGCCGGTGACGCATACGGTATGGCAGGGGTATTGTTGGATATGCTGCAAGATTTGCTGCAAGCTCATCATTTCGCCACCACGGAACGCATATTCGGTGTCGCAATATTGGCAACGCAAGGGGCAACCGGTCAGGCGGATAAAAATGCTAGGCAGGCCTATACGCGAAGATTCGCCTTGAATAGAAAAAAAGATTTCGTGTATGCGCAATGTCATGATGATTGAAGGAAAGGATTTATTTTTTTAGTGCGTTCAGCACAGCAAGCCGCTTTTTAGCTTGTGGAATAACATCGCTGTCGGGATGCTGAGAGATCAGATCGCGCAATGTTTCTTTGGCGGCTTTGATATCGGATAACTGAATCTGACAATTCGCCAACATCAATTTCGCTTCAGCAATTCTAGGACTGTCAGGATAACTGCCAATCAGTTTCTGCTGAGTCGCCATGGCTGCTTTGAAATTTTTTAAAGAAAATTGACTTAAGCCAAGATTAAATTGCGCCTCGGAGAGTAATTTACTGGATGGGTAGGTATGAATAAATTTGTCGAAACTATCGAACGCCTGCTTGAATTGTCCGGCATTCAGTAATGCCAACGCATCGTTGTAAGATTTATTCTCATTGGCCAGCTGAGCATTTGCCTCAGCATTAGCAGAATTGGCTACCGATAAAGTTTCCTCAGCAGGATGGGTGGCATTATTGGTGGAGGTTTTTGCCGTAGCGTCGTACGCTGCCTCTAATTTTCTAATACGATTATCAATATCCTGATAAAGCGATTTTTCTCGTTCAAGTGCTAACTCCATCTGATGCTGCAGCACTTCTAGATCACCCTTAACAAAACTTAAATCGCCATTTAGCTTTTCTATTTGCGCCTGCAATTCCATCAAGGACTGATTCTTCATAATCAGCTCTATCGCTTGCAAACGATTTTCTAGGGACTTGATATTGCCATTGAGTTCTTGGATTTGATTATTGATTTGCTGATTTTGAGTGTCTGTTTTTTGCTGTAAGTCTTTTATTTCCTTACGCGCACCTGCATCTTCCAAAAACGCTAACGCATTCAAAGAAAATAAGGTTAAACAGACACCCAAAAAAATCAGCGGACGAAACATTAATTATCTAACAGTTAATTTATCGACCATTATTCGCCGTCGTAAACGATGTCAACACGACGATCCTCTTGGAAGCAGGATTCATCTTTGCAATCGTGTGCACGTTCTTCACCATAGCTGATGGTTTCGATACGTGCATCTGGTGCGCCGGACAAGTTCATGGCTTTTTTCACAGATACAGCACGACGCTGACCCAGTGATAAGTTGTATTCACGCGAGCCACGATTATCTGCACCACCTTGCAAGGTTACTTTGGCATCGCCATGTTCGGCCACATATTTGCCATGCGCCTCTACCAAAGCACGATATTCTGATTTCACATCATCTTTATCAAAATCGAAATAAATAGTACGTTTGGAAAGAATATTATTGGGATCCTTTAATGGATTAACCGCAACACTGCTTGCTTGCGCACCATCTGTTGATGCAGATGAATTATTTGCTGCATCATTA
This sequence comes from uncultured Methylophilaceae bacterium, assembly GCA_964398195.1. Taxonomy (GTDB): domain Bacteria; phylum Pseudomonadota; class Gammaproteobacteria; order Burkholderiales; family Methylophilaceae; genus RFPI01. The sequence continues at coordinate 20,492 of CAYNLW010000001.1, forward strand.
GCTGAGCCTGAGCTCATATCACTTACTGCGGCGGGTGCTGTTGGTTGCTCTTTTACTGTGTTACTGGAACACGCTGCCAACATGGCCAATAAAATTGCACTAACGATAAGTTTTTTATCCATCTTTCTCTCCTTAAAAAAACATTACAAAAACGATATTTAACTTGCAATTGCTAATGTTACACGATAACTGAACCATTTACTTGACTCTGGGCCCCCATGCAGGTTCTCGAATATCGCCTGTGGTATCAGTAAATACTTGTTTCACCCGACCATCGGTGGAAACTGCAACCAAGGTTCCCCGACCAGAAATTCGACTGGCGTACAGAATCATTCTTCCATTTGGCGAAAAACTGGGCGATTCATCTTCTGCATTGCTGCCCAACACTTGCGTTAAGCCGGTTTGCAAATCCATTTGCGCCACTCGAAAACCCTGTGGGACTTGTTTTATAAACGCCAGCATATTGCCTTTGTTAGAGACATGCGGGCTGACATTATATTTGCCATCGAAAGTGACCCGTTTCGCCTCACCGCCATTGACTGAGATCATATAAATTTGCGGCGCACCGCCACGATTGGAAGTGAAATAAATACTGCTCCCGTCTGGCGACCATGCTGGTTCGGTCTCAATTGCGTTGTTATCAGATATCTTACGCAAGCCGCTGCCATCCGCATTGATAATATAAATTTGTGAGTTGGCGCTGTAAGTCAGCACAATCGCAATCTGACTGCCATCTGGCGACCAAGCAGGGGCACTGTTATTGCCTTTAAAGTTGGCCAATACACTGCGTTTGCCTGAAACCAATGATTGCACATAAATAATTGGTTTCTTCTTTTCAAAAGATACATAAGCAATTTTGCTACCGTCGGGTGACCAACTAGGTGAAATAATCGGCTCTTTAGAGCTCACAACACTTTGCGCAGCAGCGCCCGAGGAATCAGCAATTTGTAAAAAGTATTGGTTACCATTTTTGGTAACGTATGCAATCTTAGTAGAAAAATCTCCCGGCTCACCAATCAGTTGTTCATAAATTAAATCTGCAATCTTGTGCGCAGTAACCCGCGTCTGCGATTGTGAAACGGTAAATTCCATCGCCAACAATTGATTTTGGCGCAGCACATCAAATAAGCGAAAGGTCACCCTAAGTCGATTACCTTGCAAATTTTCTATACTGCCAATCACCAACGCTTGTGCTTGAATTGTCGACCAATCTGAGTAGTTTATTTCGGCAGGGGTATGCGGAATCTTGCTCAGCCCTCTGGTATCCAAGGTTATGAATAGACCACAGCGTTTTAAATCAGCTTCTACAATCGCTGACAAACTACTCGCATCACTAACATGATCAGTCTCTTGGAATGGAGCAATGGCAATAGGAATTTGATTTGCCCCGCCACCCACAATCTCAATGGTTAAATCTGCCTGCGCTGCTGGGGTGAGCAAGGCAAATAAGAATGCCGCCATCAAAGTCACTAGCGTGTGACGATTTAAAGCAAAAAAGCTTGACGCAATTTCGCTTAAGCGGGGTTTACTAAGATGACGTGGCATAACAAATGTTTTCAAAATTGATTTTAAAAATAATTAACTAATTCAATATTCTATCAAATATTCACTAGCGATTTATTCGTTCGGTCTAAATTTAAGTTGCAGTAATCTAAATTGATTAAACAAATCTCCTTTGGGCACAGGCATAGGCTGTGCTTGAAGAATTGCTCGTTCAACTGCGTCATTACAAGCGCTTGAAGCATTACTCGTTTTGAGTTGTGGCTTACCTATTAGCATTCCAGTTGGCATCAGTTGAATAACAAATTGCAATTCTGTTTTGCTATTGCCACAAACTTCATGGTTCACATGTTCTTTAATTTGCGCAGTAATCAGTCCTATGTATTTGGCCATCTCGCTGGTGTCAGTGGTTGACCCAGTCACAGCTACTGTACTTTTAATTTCTGCAGGCGGAGATGGTGCAGCAGCTTTGGGTTTTTCTTGCTTAGTCAATTGCACATCTTCATTAAGAATTGAATCTTGCAATTTCTTTAAATCTTCTTCAGATTTCTGACTATTTTTATTTGGCTCAGCTTTTACTTTTTCAACTTTTTCGGGTTTTTTTGCTATTTCTTTTTCGCTTGTTTTTTTAATCTGTATATCCACCTTAGCCGGCGCTTCTGGCTCAACTTTTAGCGGCTCAGGCGCTACAGGTTTTTCTACTTCCACTTGCTTGACGGGCTGCACTGGCTGCGGCTCTGGCTTAGCTGAGGGCAATTGATCCCATAGCTCTACCGTAGCAATTTGCATGGGTTGTATAGATTTCCAATTAAACGAAAAAATGAGAATAACGCATAACACTGTATGCACTAAAAGTGTCATCAGCCCCGCTCTCATGGCCAAAGGTTTTTCGTGATTACGTATCATCTATTGGCAATGCCTATCACTATGTTAGCTTCGCTATCAATGCTTAAGTTTAATTCGGGTTAAGTAACAGTCCGGTTTTAGCACCGGTTTTTTTGAGTAGCTCTAACACCGCTACTACCTTTTCATAACTGACTTGTTTGTCTGCGCTAATCACAAACGATTTATCCGGATGTTGGCTAATTTCTTGTTTGATACGCGCCATCAACTGGTCATTGGAATAACGCTTGTCTTGCCACATCACGCTTCCGTTGCTTTGAATAGTAATCACCGCTGGTGCCGTTTGTGGCTTCAGAATATCACTACCTACTTTGGGTAGCTCAACCACACCGGGATTGGTCATAGGTGCGGTAACCATAAAAATAACGAGCAATACCAACGTCACATCGATATAGGGCACCACATTGATTTGATTCATCACTCTTCTTTTGCTCTGTCTCATCATCATCAACTCTTGCGTTGCAGAATATTAGTAAATTCTTCAATAAAGCTTTCATAGCGCACCGCTAGTCTATCCACCGAGGAGGCAAAGCGGTTATAGGCAATCACCGCTGGAATCGCGGCAAATAAGCCGATAGCCGTGGCTATCAGGGCTTCAGCGATACCTGGTGCCACTTGGCTAAGCGTGGCTTGCGCGACATTCGCCAAGCCGCGAAACGCATTCATAATTCCCCATACCGTACCGAATAAGCCGATATATGGACTGACCGAACCAACTGAAGCAAGAAAAGGTAAGTGCGCATCTAGTTCGTCCATTTCACGGTTATAGGCTGCTCGCATGGCGCGCCGCGCACCTTCCATAACGTCACTGACTTCCATACTGCCTTGTTGTTGCAGGCGGGAAAATTCTTTGTAGCCCGCTTCAAAAATACTCGACATGCCCTGCGACTTGGTGCGATTTTGCGTTAACCCTTCATACAATTGATTTAAATCTGCCCCCATCCAAAAGCTGTTCTCAAAGTTTTCCGCGTCTTTTTCTGCCTGCTTCAAGGTCATCACTTTGATAAAGATATACCACCAGGAAATCACCGACACCATCAGCAGCAGAGCCATCACCATTTGTACTGGTAAACTGGCGCCAGTAATCAGGCTAATCAGCGATAAATCGGTATTTAAATTGACTGGGCTTTGCATGCTTACTCCCTAATTTTAGGCTACTGGGGTTAATGGAATGGCTTGAAAAATATTCAGCATAGCAGCGGGTATGCGGCTGGGTTTGAATTGCTGAATATCCACACACACCACTTCTACTTGGGCGCTAATCAACTGTTGTGCGTCGCGCTGTATGCTTTGTTGAAACTGTAAACTGGCACCGCTGCATTTTATCAAGCTGGTTTGCACCTGTAAGGCGTCATCAAAACGGGCTGGCTTGATAAATTGAATTTGCATTTGTCGCACCACAAAGACGATGCCAAACTGCTCGCGCATTGTGCTTTGTACAAAGCCTAGATGGCGTAACCATTCGCTGCGTGCGCGTTCCATATAATTCAGATATTGGCTGTGATATACCACGCCACCCGCGTCAGTATCTTCGTAATACACCCGAATCGGCCAACTAAACTGCATCGCTACTCCGCCGCCCACAAATCACCGTTTTCTAGCGACTGCGGTAAAGGCAAACCGAAATGTTGATAGCTTAATTTGGTGGCCACACGCCCGCGTGGCGTACGCATTAAATAGCCTTGCTGAATCAGATACGGCTCTAACACGTCTTCTATGGTGTCGCGCTCTTCGCCTATGGCAGCAGCCAGATTATCTAAGCCCACTGGACCACCGTTAAATTTGTGCAACACCGATTGCAGCAATTTTCTGTCCATCGCATCGAAACCCAAGGGGTCGATATCCAACATTTTGAGTGCGGCATCGGCGATATCGGCACTCACCACACCATCGGCCTTGACCTGCGCATAATCGCGTACACGGCGCAACAAGCGGTTGGCAATACGTGGAGTGCCACGAGAGCGACGCGCTATTTCAGTGGCGCCATCTTGTTGGATGCTGACTTCTAATAAGCTGGCGGAACGGGTGACGATTTTGGCCAATTCTTCGTGGCTATAAAACTCTAGTCGCGACACAATACCAAAGCGGTCGCGCAGTGGATTGGTCAGCATACCAGCACGGGTGGTGGCGCCGACTAGGGTGAATGGTGGCAAATCTAAGCGCACCGATCTGGCGGCTGGCCCCTCACCTATCATAATATCCAGCCGGTAGTCTTCCATTGCCGGATAGAGGATTTCTTCTACCACTGGCGATAGTCTGTGTATTTCATCGATAAACAAGACATCGTTGGGTTCTAGATTGGTCAGCATGGCGGCTAAATCGCCGGCGCGCTCTAACACTGGCCCAGAGGTTTGTTTTAAATTGACGCCCATCTCTTTGGCAATAATATGCGCCAAGGTGGTTTTGCCCAATCCGGGTGGGCCGAACAGCAATACATGGTCTAGCGCCTCAGCACGATTGCGCGCGGCATCGATAAAAATTTCTAGTTGGCTACGCGCTTTTTGCTGACCTACATATTCCTCTAGCAGCTTAGGTCTTAATGCGCGCTCTAGGCTATCCTCTTGGGGGCTAGCGCTGGCGGGGGTGATTAGTCTATCGGTCTCTATCATGATTTGGCCAATAATTTGAGGGCTTGACGTATGCCGTCGGAAACATCGACATCATCGCCTAATTGCTTGACTGCCAACAAGCATTCTTTTTCGCTATAGCCCAAGGCCAGCAAGGCATTCAGCACATCGTTGCCTATCGCTTTGGCGCCTGATGGCAGGCTGATGGCATCGGGCAAGAACTTGTCTTTTAACTCTAACAATAAGCGCTCAGCAGTTTTTTTGCCTATGCCGGGGATGCGTGTCAGCAGGCCAACTTCTTGCAAAGCAATGGCGTTGGCTAAGTCCTCAACCGACAGTCCGCTGAGTATGGCTAGCGCCGATTTGGCGCCTATGCCATTGACTTTCAGCAGCTGGCGGAAAGCGCTGCGCTCGCGCTCAGTAGCAAAGCCAAACAGCAAATGCGCGTCTTCGCGCACCACATAATGCATCATCAGGGTAATTGGCTGATTCAGTTCGGGTAGCTGATAAAACGTGCTCATTGGCACTTCACACTCATAGCCTACGCCATGGCAATCGACCAACACCAAGGGGGGAGTTTTTTGTACTAATAAGCCTTGCAGTCTAGCAATCATATCCACCTAACCATTATATTAAGCGCCCACCACGCACACGGAAGCCTGCGGTAGCCAACTTGCCTAGCCCTTGCCCGCCGTGCGCATGACAAATGGCACAAGCCAAGGCATCGGCAGAATCCGGTTTAGGCAAACCGGTCAGCAATAGCAAACGTTTTACCATTTCTTGCACCTGTTGTTTTTGCGCGTGGCCATTACCCACCACCGACTGCTTAACCTGTAATGCAGTATATTCCGCCACTTTAAGATTGCGTATGACGGCCGCGCTAATCGCTGCGCCACGCGCTTGTCCGAGCAATAAAGTGGATTGCGGATTGACGTTGACGAATACTTTTTCTATGGCAACTTCTTGCGGCTGGTAACTATCGATGACCTCAAACAAGCTATCCAAAATCACCTTGATACGCGCTGGCAATAGCTCTCTATCATCTACTTTGACGCGCTCGGTTTTAATCGTGCCGCTGGCGATGTAGTGCAGTTTATCGCCGATTTTTTCTATCACGCCAAAGCCGGTCAGCCTAAGTCCGGGATCTATGCCCAGAATCTTGATGCTGGCGCTTGGCTCGGCTTGCAACTCAGTCCTCGATCACGGCCGAGGTATAGACCTCTTGCACGTCATCTAAATCGTCTAAGGCATCTAGCAGTTTCTGCATTTTGATGCCCTCTTCACCGGCCAACAGCGTTTCATTGCTAGCCTTCATGGTCACTTCAGCTAGCACGGGTGTTAGCCCTGCCGCTTGCAAGGCTTGCTTGACTGACTCAAAATCAGCTGGGCTGCAAATCACTTCAACGCTATTGTCCTCATTGCTGATCACATCTTCCGCACCCGCTTCTAAAGCGGCTTCCATCACTTGATCTTCACTGGTGCCGGGGGCGAACACGATGCTACCGCAGTGCTTAAACATAAACGCTACTGAGCCATCGGTGCCCAAATTGCCACCATATTTGCTAAAAGCATGACGCACATCGGCGACCGCACGATTGCGATTGTCGGTTAGACAATCCACGATTACCGCTGCGCCAGCGATGCCGTAACCTTCATAACGAATCTCTTCGTAGTTCACGCCTTCTAAGGTGCCAGAGCCACGCTTGATAGCATTCTCGATATTGTCTTTAGGCATAGACTCGGATTTGGCCTTGTCTATCGCCATGCGCAAACGCGGGTTAGCGCTGACATCAGCGCCACCCATACGCGCCGCAACGGTGATTTCTTTGATTAAGCGGGTAAATATTTTGCCCCGTTTAGCGTCTTGTCTGCCCTTACGATGCTGAATATTGGCCCATTTGGAATGCCCTGCCATAGTTTGCTTGCCCTATATAGATTGCTTGCCCAATTGCTATTGCGATGAATTGATTAAAAAATGAATTAAAAAACAGCGTTATTTTAACATAGCCCAGCGTCGCTTCCGCCATTGCAATTGACCACTATATGGGTATTTTGTCTGGCTTAATCTTGCCCCATGGCGGCGTCAATTTCTTGATGTTGGCGTATCGCATGATAGGAAATTAATAGCAATGCCAAGGCGATGAGCAACATCCCCCAAGCCTCCATCACATTAGGCACTTCGCCCAATTGCCACCAAGCTGCCAGCACGCCTATCAGCGGTGCCAACATCGAGGTCATGCTGGCTACCCCAGCGGCTAGCCGCTTCAGCGCATACAGCCACAATAACCACGCCAAGGCATTGCATAAAACGGCATTGAATAACACCGCGCTGATCAGCCGGCCAGTCCAATGGATGGGAGTGGCATCGAATAGCAAGGCCACCGCCACCAAGGGCAAGGAACCAAACAACATTTGCCAAGCGGTCATGCTAATCAAATCCATATCGGGATGGCGATGGTGCATTTTTTTCGCCAAGATGACCGCAATCGCCCATGAAATCCCCGATAACACCGCTAACAGCATACTGACTTTGTCATCGCCTATATGCCTAGGATCAAAAATGGCTAGCAGCCCTAACACCATGCATAGCCCGGCCAGCCATTGCACCCCTTGAATTTTTTCTTTGAGCAAAGGCCAGGCCAGCAACATCACCCAAAACGGCATGGTATAAGTCAATACTGCGGTCTTGCCGGCATTGCCCTCTACCAAAGCCCAAATCAACATGCCGGTAAAGCCACAGGTTTGTAAGATGCCCAATACCACCAAATTGCCTAGCTGTTGGATTTTCATAGGTTTGCGCATCAGTATTAACAGCACTAGCAGGCACAATGCGCCAAAGAAAGTGCGCATGGCGCCAAATTGAAATGGCCCGGCATCTAACAGCGCGTATTTCATCACGACCCAGTTATAGCCCCAAAATATGGAAAGCAAGATCAGCGCTAAAAACGCTTTAATCATTTCGCCTTTGCTGGCATGTGGTACTTGCATAGCAGGGTGACTCCATTATTCTTAAAACATTATTCTTCAAACGCCTGTATGCCGTTTTGCAAGGCATCAAGCAGTTCATGTAACTGTTGATAGCGCGCCTTGCCTACCTGCGTCATGCTGAGATTTAAGCGGCGGTAATAATCCGGCATCAAGGTATCCAGCTTATGTTGTCCATCGCTGGTCAGGCTAACCGTAAAACTTCTTCTATCTTCGCTATCAAACTCGCGTTTAACCAAGCCATCTCGTTCTAGGCCATCGATTAAGCGCGTCATAGTGGCCCGGCTAACGCCAGCTTTTTCTGCCAACAACGATGGCGTAGAGTTGCTATCAGGCTCACGCATCAACAAAATCAGCACCCACCAGCGACCTTGCATCAGCCCATGCCGATTCAGGTATTGGTCTAGTGCGCCGGATAAGTCGGTACTCACGCGCAACAGGCGCAAAAATAAAATCACTGTTTCTGGGTCAATTTGCGGATAGCGTTGCTCGAACTTTTTTAATATGGCGGGATTAGGTAAATCGCGTAGTTGCAACATAGTTATTACCTTAATAGTTAGTTAGCTAATTATTATGTAGGATTATCAAAATATTTGCAATCGCGCTAATATGCTTATATAAAAATAAAGCACTTTGTATCTGTTTTAGTTTGACAAGGAAATCACCATGAAAACCGCACGCCAACTACTCGCCCAAAAAGGCAATCAATCACTCTCTGTAGAAATTTCTGCTAGCGTCTATGACGCCCTGCTATTGATGGCAGAATATGATGTTGGCGCTTTGCTAGTACTGGAAAAGGGCAAACTCAAAGGCATCTTTTCCGAGCGCGATTACGCACGTAGCGTCTATCTGAAAGGCCGCGCCTCTAAACAAACCAGCATCAGCGAAGTGATGTCGAATAAAGTGATTACGGTCTCGCCCGACCAAACGGTAGAGGAGTGTATGAACCTGATGACCGATAAACGCATACGCCATTTGCCGGTGCTAGAAAAAGATCAATTATTAGGCGTGTTATCCATAGGCGACTTGGTCAAAGAAACCATCGCCTATCAACGTTTCTTGATTGAGCAACTGGAAAAATATATTCAAAGCTAGCGCTATTTTGCAAACTTATTCCAAGTTTGCTGCGCATCGCTAAACAAAAAAAACAGCCACCTATTTTGGTGGCTGAATTTTTTCTGCTGTGATGCGCGCTATTTATAAATATCTCGCCAACATCACATTCTGTATAGGCACTTTAGGCATAGGCACTTTGACTGTGATACCGCTGCCTGGGGCTTCGTTGACGGGCTCGCCTTTTTTGTTAAACATGGCTTGCACCACGATATCTTGGTTGCCTTGTGGATGGACAATTTCTAGTTTGTCGCCCACGCAGAAACGATTGCGCACCGAAATATCGGCCATGCCTTGGCTATCGTCATAGCTAATCACATCGCCTACATACAGACTGCGATTGGATTTGGAGAAGCCTTGAATATAGTTTTGATGCTCCTCGCTATGGTGTCTTTCGTAGAAGCCATCGGTGTAGCCACGATTGGCCAAACTTTCCAATTCGCCTAATAAGCGCATATCAAACTCACGCCCAGCGAGCGCGTCGTCTATGGCTTGACGATAGGCTTGGCAGGTTCTTGCGACGTAATAGCGCGACTTGGTGCGGCCTTCAATCTTGAGCGAATCTATGCCCATTTTGGCTAAGCGCTCTACGTGTTGGATAGCGCGCAAATCCTTGCTGTTCATAATATAAGTGCCGTGTTCGTCCTCTAAGATAGGCATTAATTCGCCGGGGCGGCCTTGTTCTTCGATTAAATACACTTTGTCGGCAGCAGGGTGGCGTTGTACGCTGCCGCAACTGGATAAACTGGATTTTTCCATCTCGGCGCGGAAATCAAATTCCTGCAAACGAATCACGCCAGCAGCATCTTCTTCGGCATCATGCACCTTGTAATCCCAACGGCAACTATTGGTGCAAGTGCCTTGATTGGGGTCTCTATGATTGAAGTAGCCGGATAATAAGCAGCGGCCGGAATAGGCAATACACAGCGCGCCGTGGACAAACACTTCGAGTTCCATTTCTGGGCATAACTGGCGGATTTCTTCGATCTCATCCAAAGATAATTCACGCGACAAAATCACCCGCGTTAAGCCTAGCGAATGCCAGAATTTAACGCCGGCATAATTCACCGTATTGGCTTGCACCGATAGATGTATCGGCACTTCTGGCCATTTCTCACGCACCATCATAATCAGGCCAGGATCGGCCATAATCAAGGCGTCTGGCTGCATCTCAATAATCGGCTGCATATCCGCCAAATAGGTTTTCACCTTGGCGTTGTGCGGCAAAAGATTGCTAGCGACAAAGAATTTTTTGCCACGCGCATGCGCTTCTTGTATGCCGATGGCAATATTCGCCATAGAAAAATCGTTATTTCTGGCACGCAAGCTATAGCGCGGCTGGCCGGCATATACCGCGTCAGCGCCAAAGTCAAAGGCCGTGCGCATACGATCTAAATCACCTGCCGGAGCAAGTAGTTCTGGTGCTTTCATAATTCCACTCTCTATTCGGTTGTTATTCGCCAATAATTTTTACTAATACACGTTTTTTGCGACGGCCATCAAATTCGCCGTAAAAAATCTGTTCCCAAGGACCAAAATCCAATCTGCCTTCTGTCACTGCCACCACCACTTCGCGACCCATCACTTGGCGTTTGATATGCGCATCTGCATTGTCCTCGCCAGTGTCATTATGGCGATAGCCAGCCACCGGCTCGTGCGGCGCTAGTTTTTCTAGCCAGACTTTGTAGTCGTGATGCAAACCACGCTCATCATCGTTAATAAATACGCTAGCGGTGATATGCATAGCATTCACCAACAGCAAGCCCTCTTGAATGCCGCTTTCACGCAAACACTGATTAATCTCGCCGGTGATATTCACCAAGTCCATACGCGCCGGCACATTAAACCACAACTCTTTTCGGTAACTCTTCATCTGTCTTTCCCTCAGCATTTTGTCGTTTAATAACGACAAGTTGATATACAATGCCTGCGTTTGGGAATTTTTTTAAAAAAAAGTTCTCATACGCATGGCCAAAACAAAATTTTGGTCTTTTTAATGTGTTACTTCCCAAAAGGACTTTTAAGCGATGCAAACTAAATTGATTGATATTCCAGCGACTCAACCATCAAGCGCACTGACTTCATCTCAGTCGTCTTCTGAAAAAGTGGTTAAACCAGCTAAGCCTTCTGATGATGCTAGCTTATCGCTAGAGACACAGCTGCTTGCTAGACAACATCTTGTCGCCACCATAGATGCATTGGGCGATTGCGTTTAATTACTTAATCGCCATCAACTTACAGTTAGTATAAGGGGTATCCGCTGACATACTCAGTTCAGCGCCATCCTTATTCAGCATTAAGTCGATATTTTCCTTGCGATATTCACCCGCCCCCACTTTGGGGAGTGCAATCTCGCGTTCTTTGGTAATCAACCAAACCGTCTCGCCTTTATCTAGCATGCGCACATAAAACCTTTTGTTTTTGTCGCACTGATATTCGCTGGCGTTGGCTGGACGATAAGTGCGCACTTGCTCAGTACTACCTTCGCCATCAAACGGCCACAAATCAATATTTTTTACTTTATCCATGGCCGAGCCCATGCTGCTACAAGCGGTCAGCTGAGTCAGCATCAAACACAGTAATAGCGCTCTTAAAAACAGTGGGCTTGCTGGTTGCATATCAAAATCACTTTCTTAACTGGTTAAATAAAAAACATTGTAAATTGAATTTGCCGGTAGATAAAACGCACAGCCACTGACCTCGCCATTGCTTACCCTTGCCACTCTTTGCCATAGCCAAACAATCCAATTAGGCCTCTTAGCAAGGCATATACCAGCCATGATAAAAAACGCCGGCGTAGATTACCATTAATCCATTTAGGTGTGCTGACTTGATGTGCGCCCTCTTGGATAGATTGCAATAAGCTAGCGCGTAATTCCTGCGCAAATGGTTTGTCTTGCACTACCACATTGGCTTCACGCGCCAACATCAGGCTAAATGGATCGATATTGGAGGAGCCCACGGTCGCCCACTCGGCGTCTATCACCGCCACTTTGCTGTGCATAAAGCTGCGCCTATATTCAAAAATTTGTATGCCTTGGCGCAAAAAAGCCGCATAAAAGGCATTGGTTGCTAGCCGTATCCAGTATTCGATGCGGCCTTGCAATAACAACGTTACCTTCACTCCGCGCTGCGCTGCGTTCATCAAGGCATTACGCATACGCCAGCCGGGAAAGAAATAGGCGTTAGCGATAATAATTTCTTGCTTGGCCTGTTGTATCGCGGCTAGATAAGCCAATTCAATATCGCGTCTATGTAATACATTGTCGCGCAACACCAAGGCCGACTTAATCGGTCTCAAGCCAGCCGTAAGTCGGGTTTGCGCCACGGCGAATTGCTGAGGAATGGTGCCAAACTGAAACCATGACAGCCGCCGCCATAAGCGATGCACGCTTTGGGTTAGCGCTTGCAACATACACCCTTGAATTTCCACTGCGTAATCCACGCGTGGCGTGGCGTCGTCTGGCACATTGAAATCATCAATAATATTAATGCCGCCGACAAAGCCTATTGCCCCATCGATTACCACCACTTTACGGTGCTGACGGCGCAAGCGATTTTTGCTCATATAGTTAAAGCGATTGACCGGTCTATAAAACATCACTTGTATGCCCGCCTGACGCAAATCCTGCACAAATGACTCAGATAGCTGTTGGCTGCCCAGCCCATCTAACAATAAATATACCGCTACGCCACGCTGGGCGGCTTGTTTCAAGGCATGCGCGATGCGTATGCCGGTTTGGTCTTCGGCGTAGATATAGGTTTGCAGATAGATTTCTTGTTGCGCGCGCAAAATCGCCTGTTCTAATGCAGGAAAATATTGCATGCCGTTTTTAAGCAGTCTGAGGTGATTGTTTTTTTGTAGCTTAACCATCCACATGCCACCTTTAGTAAGGAGGTTGTTGAGGCGCTAGCGTTAAGAAACCGCCAACATTCTATCCAACGTCAGTTTAGCCAGTTCGGCCTCGTGCGCAGGCACTTTGATTTGATTTACCACTTTGCCCTCGACCAGATTTTCCAAGGTCCAGGCCAAATGTTGTGGGTCTATACGCGCCATAGTGGAACATTCGCACACCACATGCGACATAAACTGTACGTGCTTATCGTGCGCGCGCATTTGTTCCGCTAAACGATTGACTAAATTCAGCTCAGTGCCGACCAACCATTGGCTGCCGTGCTCGGCCTCAGTGACGGTTTTTAAAATATATTCGGTAGAACCGACAAAGTCCGAGTTTAAACACACCTCGAAAGGACTTTCTGGATGCGAGATGACTTTGCCACCGGGGAAATGCTCACGGAAACGCAGGATATTTTGTTCACGGAACATCTGGTGCACCGCACAATGACCTTTCCACAGCAACATCTTGGCTTGCTTAATCTGCGCCTCGTCCAAGCCGCCCATGGGCAAATCAGGATCCCATACTGGCATTTGCTCAAGCGGAATGCCCATTTTGTAGCCGCTCCAGCGACCGAGATTTTGGTCAGGGAAAAATAATACTTTTTCGCGTTGCTGGAACGCCCATTCAATAATCTTGGGCGCATTGGTGGAAGTGCAGACGATGCCGCCGTGCTCGCCACAAAAGGCTTTTAGGTCAGCGGCGGAATTGATATAGGTGACTGGGGTAATGCTGGCATCAAAATCTAGCACTTTGCTCAGTTCGCGGCGGCTTCTTTCCACTTTGGCCAGATTCGCCATATCCGCCATAGAACAGCCTGCCGATAGATCTGGCAGAATGGCGATTTGCTCGGGGTGGGACAAAATATCAGCCACTTCGGCCATAAAATGCACACCCAGAAAAACGATAAATTCTGCGTCAGTTTGCGCTGCATAGCGCGAGAGTTTGAGTGAATCGCCAGTATAGTCGGCATGTCTATACACGCTCTCGTGTTGATAGTGATGACCTAAAATCACCAGCCGTTTACCCAGCTTTTGCTTAGCGGCGACAATACGCGCCTGCAAATCTTCTTGTTGTGATTGTAAATAGGGCTCGAATTGAATAGCGACTGCTTGCATAAATCCTACCTATAAGCTTAGTTGATGCATTTCACCCAGCTTGCGCAGGGCTTCTACATTGGTCCAAGAAAATACTTTTTGGGCAGCTTCGCGCCAGTCCACCCATTGATATGCAGTATGTTCACGCGGCGCTAATTTGACCTCAACGGGCGCAGGTAATTCAAGGCCAAATACATGTTCCACATTGTGGGTTACGCCGGGCGCATAGCGATAGCGCCAGTGCGCATAGATTTCGTAAGTCTGGGCAAACTGCCAATCGCTCAGTGTGTATAAATCGGCATCTATGCCGGTTTCTTCCATCAGTTCGCGTTTGGCGGTGGCCATTAAATTGGCATCTTGCGCTTCTATACTGCCGGTCACGGATTGCCAAAAACCGGGCTTATCGGCGCGTTCGATTAATAACACCTGCAACTGTTTGGTATATACCAATACCAGCACGGAAACAGGCGTTTTGAAGGCGCTTTCCACCGTGTGGTTTAGCTTGCTGCCGCGTTTTGTTGGCGCACACGAATATGCAATTCGCGCAACTGTTTCTCGTCAACCTCATTCGGCGCATTGGTCAACAAGCATTGCGCACGCTGGGTTTTGGGGAAAGCAATCACATCGCGTATGGATTCGGCACCCGCCATCAAGGTTACTAAACGATCTAAACCAAACGCCAAGCCACCGTGCGGTGGCGCGCCATATTGCAAGGCTTCCAGCAAGAAGCCAAATTTCTCTTGCGCTTCTTGTGGGCTGATGTTGAGTGCGTCAAATACCTTGGATTGCACCACTTGATTGTGAATACGCACCGAACCACCGCCCACTTCCCAGCCGTTTAACACCATATCGTAGGCTTTGGACAAACAGGCAGCGGGATTGCTGCTGAGCAAATCTTCATGGCCGTCTTTAGGCGCGGTGAAGGGGTGATGCAAGGCCACCCAGCGGTTAGCTTCTTCATCATGCTCAAACATAGGGAAATCCACCACCCATAGCGGCGCCCAAGCCCGACCATCTAGATGACCACGCTCATGGCCAACTTTAACGCGCAAAGCGCCTAACGCTTCGTTCACCACTTTGGCTTTATCTGCGCCAAAGAAAATCAAGTCGCCATTTTGTGCACCGCAGCGCTGAATAATGGCTTGCAAGGCGTTGCTATGAATATTCTTCACGATAGGGCTTTGCAGGCCTTCTTCGTTCAGTTTGCTGATATCGTTGACCTTGATATAGGCCAAACCTTTAGCGCCATAGATTTTGACAAACTCGGTATAGCCATCAATCTCAGAACGGCTAATCTCTGCGCCATTCGGCACGCGCAAGGCGGCGACACGGCCGCCTGCCATATTGGCAGCGCCGGAGAATACTTTAAAGTCCACGTCTTTCATCACATCAGTGAGTTCGGTGATTTGCAAGGTCACTCGCATATCTGGCTTATCTGAGCCATATTTATTCATCGCCTCGGCATATGCCATGCGCGGGAACTGGGCAGGCAGGTCGATATCCTGAACTTGCTTAAACATCTGCCGTATCATCTCCTCAACGATATCCATAATCTGCTGTTCGTTAAGGAATGAAGTTTCGATATCCACTTGGGTAAATTCAGGCTGACGATCGGCACGCAAATCTTCATCACGGAAACACTTGGTGATTTGGAAATAGCGATCAAAGCCAGACACCATCAATAATTGCTTAAACAGCTGTGGTGATTGTGGCAAGGCGAAGAACATACCGTGATGCACACGGCTAGGCACTAGGTAATCACGCGCGCCCTCTGGGGTGCTGCGGGTTAGCATAGGGGTTTCTAGTTCGATAAAGCCATGCTGATCGAGATAGTCGCGCAAGGTTTTGGCCACGCGATAACGCAGCATCATATTTTTCTGCATGGCTGGGCGGCGCAAATCGATATAGCGATGCTGCAGTCGCACGGCTTCGCTGAGATTTTCATCGTCCAACATAAACGGCGGCGTCAAAGAAGGATTGAGCACTTCAATTTCAGACGCCAACATTTCTACTTCACCGGTAGGAATATTGGTATTCACTGTGCCCTCAGGACGTGCACGCACTTTACATACCACGCGCAAAACAAATTCGTTGCGCACAGTTTCGGCAATCTTAAATGCCTCTGGGGTATCCGGGTCTATGACTATCTGCGCCATTCCTTCGCGGTCGCGCAAATCAATAAAGATAACGCCACCGTGATCGCGGCGGCGATGTGCCCAGCCGCACAGGGTAACTGTTTGTCCAATGTGTTCGCGGTTTAAATGACCGCAATAATGTGTTCGCATAGTGAGTGTAGTATCGTGAAAAGTTAAAAAAATTAGGCGTCCGCAGTGTCATCCATAGGCAAGCCGGGCTGCACCACGAGCGGGTGTTTGGGGGCGACGACCCCCATAGAAATAATGTATTTCAATGCTTCATCTACCGACATATCCAGTTCTATCACTTCATTTTTATGCATCATCAAAAAGAAGCCAGAAGTTGGGTTAGGTGTAGTGGGCACAAACACGCTGATATAGTCGCCTTGCAAATGATTGGCCACATCACCACCGGGATGTCCGGTCATAAAACCTATAGTCCAGCTGCCTTGCCGTGGATATTGAATCAGCAGGGCTTTGCGAAAGGCATTGCCAGAATCGGAAAACAAAGTATCCGACACTTGTTTGACGCTGGAATAAATCGATTTCACCACTGGCAACCGCTCTAGCAGGGCTTCCCATAGGAACAACAAGCGGCGACCAAAGAAATTGCTGGCGACTATGCCAGTCAACATAATGATGGCCACGGTGAGTAAAGCACCGATACCGGGAATGGTGATTTGCTCACGCCAAGCAGGCGGCAACAGCCATAGACTGCTGTCCATGATGCTAATCAAGGTGGTGACCACCCAAATGGTAATCACCAGCGGGACTAACACCAATAAACCAGTAATAAAATTTTTCTTCATTGCATACTCAATTAATGGCAAGCGCATCCAGTGCCACAACTAGGTGGCGCGGCCTCTTGCTGCTTGCTCTCGGCAGGCTTGCTGCTGCCTTTAAAATCGGTGGCATACCAGCCTGTGCCATTCAACTGAAAACTAGGGGCTGATAACATTTTGCTAAATGTATTTTGCTTACATTGTGGACAATCAGTAAGGTTAGGCTCGCTTACCTTACGCATCACTTCTTGCTTAAAACCACAATGGCTGCATTGATAGTCATAGATTGGCATGATGTGACCTCCAAAAAATGCAAAACCGGCATTATACCCGTAACAACCGCATTAAAAAAGAAAAGCCCACGCGCAGCTTGATTTCAAACAGCTTGAATTAAAAAGAAATTTAGCATGACTGTAGGCTAGCGATTGGATACGAATAGCGGGATAAAATTCACTCTTTCCAAGGGGCGACTTTAGCCAGTAGCAACATGCCGGGGATAGCGGCAACAAAGCAGAAAATAAAAAATCCTTGCCAGCCCAAACTCTCCACCATATAACCGGTAGCCGCATTGGCCACGGTGCGCGGCACCGCAGCCAGACTGGTAAACAAGGCAAATTGGGTGGCGGTGTATAAGGGGTTGGTTTCGCGTGCGATATAGGCCACGAAAGCGGCTGTTCCCAAACCTACGCCAAAGGCTTCAAAGCCTATCACTGCGCCCAAGCCTAGCAAGCTGTGGCCGGCATTGACCAGCCAAGCAAAACCTAAGATGGCCACCATTTGTAATAGCCCAAATAGCCATAAAGCGCGATTGATGCCTAGCTTGAACATCCATAAGCCGCCTGACATGCCACCTATCACACTAGGCCACAAGCCAGCATTTTTGGCGATTAAGCCGATTTCTGTTTTGCTAAATCCCATATCCAAATAAAACGGGGTGGCCAGTGCAGTGGCCATGCTATCGCCCAATTTGTAGAGAAAAATAAATAGCAACACCAAGGCCGCAGATTGCCAGCCTTTGCGTCCGATAAACTCGCCAAACGGCGCCACCACCGCTTCACGCAGACTGCGCGGAGCTTGTTGAAATAATTTAGGCTCGCTAATCAGCAAACACATAATGGTGCCGGGCAGCATAAACAAGGCAGTGATGAAAAATACCCAATGCCAAGGCATATGATCCGCGAGGATTAAGGACAGCGAGCCGGGGATCAGACCAGCTAATTTATAGGCATTGACGTGCACCGCATTGCCTAGGCCTAACTCGACTTCTTGCAATAATTCGCGCCGGTAAGCGTCCAGCACGATATCCTGACTAGCGCTAAAAAACGCTACCAAAGTGCATAAGTAGGCGATAGTCCAGATATCCAATTGCGGGTGGAACAAGCCGAACACAGGCAAACTCAGTAATAAGCCAATTTGCGTTAGTAATAGCCAGCCGCGTCGGCGCCCCATAGGCAGGGTGTAGCGGTCAAACAAGGGCGCCCAAATAAATTTCCAAGTAAAAGGTAATTGAATCAGTGCGAATAAGCCTATCGATTTGAGATCTACGCCTTCGCTGCGCAGCCATGCTGGCAATAGGGAAATCAAGATATAGAGCGGTAGGCCTGAACTAAAACCGGTAAAAAAACAAATCAGCATTTTTCTGCTGAAAATTTGTTGCGACAAAGAAGATGTGGTTTGCATAGCATAAAGAGTAACCGAAAAATGCCACTTCATGCCAAAATACTAAGATGATTGAATTATCTCTGTGGAGCGCATTTTTAGTTGCCATGCTGGGCGGTGGCCACTGCATAGGCATGTGTGGCGGGCTGATGTTGGCTGTGGGTATGCAATTACCACAGCCAAAATGGCTATATTTACTGACTTATAACTTTGGTCGCATCTTTAGCTATGGCTTGGCTGGCGCGCTAGTCGGCTGGTTAGGCTCTACCAGCGCAGCTTTGGAATATCTATTACCTATTCAAAATATCCTGTATTTAATCACTAGCTTGATGCTGATTTTCTTGGGGCTTTATCTGGCTAACTTGTGGCATGGGCTGTTATTGGTAGAGAAATTAGGCAGCAAACTTTGGCGCAAAATCGAGCCTATGGGTAGAAAACTGATTCCTATGCGCCATCTTGGCCACGCTTTTTTGGCAGGCATTATCTGGGGTTGGTTGCCTTGCGGTTTGATGTATAGCGTGCTGATTGCGGCGCTTGCCACCGCCAGTCCACAATACGGCATGGCCATGATGCTGATGTTTGGTTTGGGCACCTTGCCAGTGCTGTTGAGCGTGGGATTTGCAGGCACACAATTTAAACCGCTATTGCAAAGAGAACGCTTGCGCTTGTTATGCGGCGCCATGGTGGCGATGTTTGGTGTAGTGGGTTTGCTGAGAGTATTTGGCCTACTGGACTTTTTAAGTGGGCTAAATTAGTTGAGTGGGCTGAATTAATTGAGTGGGCTAAATTAATCAGCCTAGCTTCAAGCGCTTTTTTGACACAATCGATACATCGCCAAACTGCCACGCAGATTAGGCATTAAATGAATTTCTCGATTGGCATTCATCACCAATCTTTGCATCACTTGTATGCCTTGTTCAGCACAAAACACATCAAAGTCCTGAATCGTGCATAAGTGAATATTGGGCGTGTTGTACCAGGCATAAGGCAAGGATTTGGACACCGGCATTTGCCCCGCAATCAACTGCATACGATGGCGCCAATAACCAAAGTTAGGGAAAGTCACAATCGCCTCACGTCCCACGCGCAACATTTCTTGAACGATGGTTTCGGTATGCAACACCGCTTGTAAGGTTTGCGACAAAATCACCGTATCAAAGGAAAGCGCTTCAAAGCCAGACAGCCCCTCTTCTAGGTTGTTTTGGATCACGTCCACACCATTTTCCAGCGCGCGCAACCAGCTTTGATCGTCTTTTTCCACGCCATAGCCACGAATACGGTGGCTGTTTCTTAATTGCGTTAACAAAGTGCCATCACCACAGCCCAAATCTAATACCTTGGCACCGGGGCGTATCCATTTGGCGATCAGCGCAAAATCTGCGCGACTTTGTGCGGGATTGCTGTGGCTGCTTGCAGGGTTATTCATACTGTGCCTCGCTACACCTTAATTTTATTCAGATAGCTGCGCACAATTTGATGATAGTGCGCATCAGGCATCAGAAATGCGTCGTGCCCATGGGCTGCGGTCACTTCCGCATAGCTGACGGATAACTCGTTATCTAATAGCGCCTTAACAATTTCTTTGGAACGCGCCGGCGAAAAGCGCCAATCACTGGTAAACGACACCACCAAGAAATCCGCGCTGACATTGGCCAACGCAGCGGATAAATCACCGCCCGTCTTGCTCGCTGGGTCGAAATAATCCAAGGCTCTGGTCATACGCAAATAGGTATTGGCATCAAACTCGTTGGCGAATTTATCGCCCTGATAACGCAAGTAAGACTCCATTTCAAACTCTACATCGAAGCTGTATTGGTAGGCATCGCCACGCAATTTGCGGCCAAATTTTGCGCCCATCGCGTCATCACTTAAATAAGTGATATGTCCCAACATTCTGGCGATGCGCAAGCCGCGTCTGGGCAGAACACCGTGGTTGTAATATTCACCAGCATAAAATTCAGGGTCGGTAATAATGGCTTGACGGGCGACTTCATTAAAGGCGATGTTTTGCGCGGTTAGATTAGGCGCTGAGGCAATCACTAAAGCATTTCTCACCCGTTGTGGATAAGAGATGGTCCATTGCAGTGCTTGCATGCCGCCCAAGCTCCCGCCTACTACAGCGGCCAAGCTGTTGATACCTAGATGGTCTAGCAAACAGGCTTGTGAATTGACCCAGTCTTCTACCGTCACGATAGGAAAGCTGGCGCCCCAAGGTCTGTCGGTGGCTGGATTAGTGGTGAGTGGTCCGCTACTGCCGTGACAGCCACCCAAATTATTTAGCCCAATAACAAAAAACTTATTGGTGTCCAGCGGCTTACCCGGCCCTATCATATTGTCCCACCAGCCGGCATGCTTATCTTCGGCGCTATATTTCCCTGCCACATGGTGATTGCCTGATAGGGCATGACAAACCAAAACCGCATTGGATTTATCCGCGTTAAGTTCGCCATAGGTCTCATAGACCAAATGGTATTGCGGCAATACTTGGCCGCTGGATAAGTGCAGCGCTTGTTTAAAATGCGCTGTTTGCGGCGTGACGATACCGACCGAATGGCTACTATCAAGATTTTGTTGTGGATTGTTGGTGTTCGCTTGCATGGCAGCATTATACATGCTAAAAACCCTCATTATTGCCCTTAATCTTGTGCTTAAGCCTGCCTAAGCTGCTTGCACAGCCATTCTAATCAGCTTCTGTCGGACTCTGTATCCATATCATGTCAACTGCCCATTGCACCCTACAGCAAGCCTTGCAACAAGCCACGCAAGCGATTGCACAAAGCCTGTGTTTAGCGCAAAGCGAAGCCGCCCTCGAGGCGCGTGTCTTGCTACAACAGCAGTTAAAACAAGATCATGCTTGGCTGATTAGCCATTATCAGGATGTGTTATCTGCGCATGATCAGCAGGCTTTTCAAGCACTAGTGGCGCGTCGTCAACAAGGTGAACCGATTGCTTATATTACCGGCCAACGAGAGTTTTTTGGCTTGCTGTTGCAAGTCACCCCAGCCACGCTGATTCCACGCGCTGATACAGAATTATTAGTAGAAACCGCGTTGAACTTGATTGCGCCTAATCAGGCCATGCGTATCGTTGACTTAGGCACCGGTAGTGGGGCGATTGCTATTGCCATCGCCAAGCATAGGCCGCTTTGCCAAGTGATTGCATTAGATGCCTCAAACGAGGCTTTGCAAATCGCACAACAAAATGCGCTGCGACACCATGTGCAGAATATTCAATTCATGGTCAGCGATTGGTTTAGCAATGTACCAGCCAGCCAATTTGATTTGATTGTTAGCAACCCGCCCTATATCGCCAGCGACGACCCGCATTTACAACAAGCCGATTTAAGCTATGAACCGATCAGCGCACTTGTGGCGGAAGATAGCGGTTTAGCCGATTTGCATCACATCATGTTCCAAGCCAAACGCTATCTGAGTGCAACAGGGGTGTTATTACTGGAACATGGTTACCAACAGGCCGGCGCAATTCAACAATATGCGCAACAAATCGGCTTTAGCAAGATTCGCCAGCATCAAGATATTGCCGGGCATGACCGCGTCAGCGAGATTAGTTTATAGCCTTGCGAAAAAAGCGCAGCCAAAGAATCATTCAAGCCAGCCAGAGCTAGCTTTGAACAATCCACTGGCAGCTATTTTTTACAAGCAAAAGTAATTTGTCGCACGATACCGGTGCTATCTTCTTCTTTATTCAGCACGACAAAGCCTTTGGGGCAAGTATCCGCCGCTTTATTATTGCAGTTACCCCATGTTTCCACGGCGCCACCACAACTTACCAAATATTCGCCATTGGCTTTGGTTTTGACCGGTTGTTGTTGCCCATGAATCAGTTGTTGACAGGCTGACAATGAAATCACAGCCAGCAATAGAGAGAAATAAGTTTTCATAGTGACCCTAATAAAAAAAACGGCATCCGAAGATGCCGTTTCATTATATCAAACTAAACGTTGTATCTTAGAAGAACAAGATAGCGCCTAGAGAGATGTTTTTGGATCTTGCATCAGCACGGTCCATGTAACCTTGTGCTTCAGATCTGATGTCGTTGTACTCAGCAACCAAGTTCAAAGACTTAGTCAATGGGTGGTAAGCACCGATAGTGATACGACGGTTCTCATCAACTAGGTCAGCTGTAGTTGCACGGTCAGTTCTTGTTGCGTCCAAACGTGACACACCCCATGCAGCACCCAATTTAGTGCCAGTTGGGATCACGTATGTAGCTTGCAAGTAACCACCGTTAGAATCACGTTTAGCGCCAGATACGTCAGCACCTAAGTTATTCATAAATGTAGTACCTAAACCACGACCATCATAGATGTAACCAGTCAAGCCTAAGTTACCGTAGTTAACATTAGCACCTAAGTCAAAAGCTGTTACTGAGTAGTCATTAGCTTGGTTTTGTACATCATAAGATGCAAAAGAAGCCCAAACTTTACCAGAGAAGTCACCAGTCCATGCGTAAGAAGCTTTACCTTCAACGCCTAAACGGTCTTGGTATAAGCTGTTCAAGCTAGTTTGGTTAGGGTTAGTCAAAGCAAGAGTTGCTTGGAAACCGTTCCAGTTAGGTGTGGTGTATGCAATTTGACCTTTCCAAGCTGCATACACATAACCGGTTCCGATACCACCCAATGTCGTATTGAATGATTGACCGGAGATGTTAGAACCACCACCAACGCCCAACAATGTCATATCGTTCAAGATAGCGTCAGAAGCGAAAATGCCTAAGTCTTTACCTAACTTGATAGAACCCCAAGAAGCGTCACCGAATTGCAAGAATGTTTGACGATTCAAGAAAGTGTTAGTAACGCCGCCACCTACAGCACCGTCACCAGTTACTGTATTTTCAGATACAGCTGGTTGGAAGCTGATAGTCCAGCTAACGTCTAAGTCGTTTTGACGTGTTTTACCAGTGAAACCGATCCAAGCTGGTAACAAACCAGTGTTGATACCGTTGGCTGTCTTGTCGCCACGAGCGTCACGGCCAGTAGCGATAGAACCAACAGCACCTGGAGCACCGCTAGCACGTGTGTTGATGTAGTAAGCATTAACGTTACCGCTAATGTCGATAGTCCAGTCACCAGCTGGAATTGTGATACCAGCTTGAGCTGCAGAGGATAGTGCCATAACAGCACCAGCATTGTATTTAATCTGCTATCTCAATTGATTTCAAAGAGTTTTCTAACAATCAGAACAGTAGTCGATTTTCTGGTGCCAAATCTGAATTAAAGTGACAAATTTTGTCTAGGTAATCTCCCCACCATTTCATCATCTCAATTCTTTCTGGCATATACTGTGCTCTGTTATATGCTCGTCTAATTTGATTCCCATCTGAATGAGCTAATTGTCTCTCGATAACATCTGGTCTAAAGTTATTCTCATTGAGTATCGTACTTGCTATTGCTCTAAAGCCATGAACGGTCATTTTATTTTTATACCCCATATTATAAAGACCATAAATCAATGCATGATTTAAAAGGGGCTTATCTGGATTCTCTTTGTAAAAGACATAACCCTCACTTGGGTAAATTTTTTTGATATATCTTAAAAGACCGACTGCCTGTCTTGAGAGAGGAATAATATGTTCAACTCTCATTTTCATTCTTGATGCTGGAATTTTCCATATCTCCTTATCTAAATCAAACTCATCCCATCTTGATCCCAATAGTTCGTTTTTTCTGACAAAAGTCAGCGCAATCAATTGGAGGGCAAACTTAACTATCTCATCACCTTCTTTTTGATATAAAGAGATGTCTTTCATTAGTCTTGGAAGTTCGTTTACATTTACAGCTTTAAAGTGCTGAACTGTATGTTGATGAAGTGCTGATCCAAGTCCAAAAGTAATGTCGTTTTTGCACACTCCTATTACTATTGCAAAATGCCAAATTTGTGTCAGATCATTTAGAGTTCTTCTAGCAAGATTAAATGAGCCTCTATCCTCTATTTTTTGTATCAGCTTCAACAAATCATTTCTAGAAATTTTGTTGATCTTCCTCTCCCCTACATAACAAAGAACATTTTTTTTGAGTCTCCGTTCAACCTCTTTAAGATGTGCTATTGCCCATTTAGCTGATTTTCTTGTTATCCATTGGGAAACAACATCTTTAAATTTCAAATCAGACTTATTTTTATCTTCAGGATTATTTTCTATAGATATGGTGTTCTTAACTAAGTGTGTAGGATGATTGTATTTAACAATTAATAACCTCTCGTAAAACTCTCTAGCCTGTCTATATGCCTCGAGTTTATCCTGGGTTTTACAGCTGTGGCGATAAGTTCTACCATTATCGAAATATGTTGCCCACCAATATGGTGATGCATTATTAAGATATATTTTTAGCTTTTTAGGGTAGTTTGGGACAGAAGTTACAGTCCCGGGAATAGCTGCTGTTCGGTGACGTTTTTTGGTGCTTAATTGATCTAGAGTCAATTTTTTTGTCATTGTGATTTCCTCAAAAATGACTAATTATTAATTATTCACTTAAATAAAATCTACCTTTTTTGTAGTAGAAAAAGCTATCGACTACAAATCGACTACTCTTAAAAGAAGCGTCCAGTTACTAGACGCTCATTTTTTTATTCTGTTTTAAAGTTATAGAGCCTCCAATTTGGAATCAAGTCGAAATCAATACAATTAGAAAAATCCAGTTGTTGATACCAATCATTATAAGTCAATAAGTCTGATGGTTTAATATAGGTGGTTGCCGAAATATTTCCAGATGGTGATTGACCAACGACATACGCAAACTTATTTTCAGAAATATCGAGGTTATGTGAGAAGAAGTTAATAACATTGTGTCTTAGAGAGTGAAATGAGGTTCTAGCAGTTGTGACATTACAGTGTCTAGCGTTTGTATATGTATCATTGAACCACTTACTAAAGACACTTCCATAGCTGTTCCTTTGGGTTTTGTATTTAAGCTCTGGAAATAGCCGCTCATCCCCCCTTTGCTTCCTGAATTCCAAAAACTCAATCAATCCCAATCGAATGAGCAGAGGGTGTATGGGAACTAAGCGCTTATGATAGTGGCGCTTCAAAGATTTCTTAGTTTTAGTATGATCATTCTCGTTAATATCAAAAACCCAAATGTTAGTTTTTGGTTCTTGATAGATATCTGAAACGAATAGCTGACATATTTCACCTTGCCTTGCCCCTGTAAGTAATCCTATCAGAGGCACCCAATATTTGAAGCTTTTATCATGCTCCAGCTCTAAGTAAAATCTGCTGTTAAATAATTTTCTGAGATCCTGACAAGTAAAAACCGCCCTGTCATCAAAGCTACGAGACTTAATTTTAATGACACCTTTTAATGGTTCATTTAGATGAGGGATGGCGTATTCGTGTTTATCTAACCAGTCTAAGAATGAAGATAGCTTTTGTAAGTAAGTAGCCTTAGTTCTGTCATGTAATTTCTCCGTCTCACAAAGTTTTAGTTTCAATAACTGATTAATTGATAGCCCTTTGTATTTAGGGTTTTTCCGCCTGTTCTTTGGGTAATTAAGTACAACAGTTTTATATTGAATGGCATGTTGCTTAGTAAGTGCCGATGTTGGAATATCACCGAAAAGCTCCAATAGAATGGGTAGTATCTCTTTTCTATAGGTTAGTTCTGAATCACTATTGTATTTCCAGTTCAATTTTCGCTCATCAATAAAGAGATTCATTGCTTCAGATATATTAATACTGAGCAGATTAGCTCTATTTTGATTCCTTATTTCCTCTCTCAATAGCCGAATTTCCTCGACAAACCTCTCCTCTAGCCTTTGGTAATAGGTTATTTGATTAATGGGGTTTTGAAGAGTATTTCTTTCTTTATACTTTTTAAGAATTTCGATTGCTTTTGTTATGCCATTCTCGGATTGGAAGTGATTTTTAGGTAATTCATCAAATACTCTAGCTAATTCCTTAGCGATACTTAAAGCTTCCTCGCGACTTTTGGTGCCAAGTGAAAGGCGAATGAACTCCTTAGCTACTTTGCTGTTTCTGGGCACTCTCCTTTGAAAGCCATAAGTGCCTTGTCTGTCTCTATAAATATATGTGGGAATAGCCAATGTAATTTTTCCACCATTACATCTGCCATGTTTGATATTAAAGCAATGCTCTAACTGGTGAGCCTTAGACTAAACTCAGCGCTTCTAATAGCGCCGACGGGAATCGAACCCGCGTATCGAGCTTGGGAAGCTAGCGTTCTACCATTGAACTACATCCGCTACGGGGTGGGGATATTTTAATCTAAGCAGGGGGGAAATGGCGCTTTGACGAATATATTTTTCATGGCGGGTGGCGCAGTTGTGGTTTGCTTATTCAAGCTAAATCCTAGAAAATATCGGCTGTTTTTGTCTTTTATTTGTTCATCGGTAGCCAAATTGATTGTTCTGACTATTAACGGAAAAGCTCGCGAATTTGCTTTTGCTGAAATGCATGTAGCAGCGTTGGTTGAGCATTTGGGTTTAACTGGCAAGCGGCTTGCCATTGAGTTGAATGGCGAGATTGTGCCGCGTAGCCAGTTTGCGCAGGTGTCTTTGCAATCTGGGGATAAGTTAGAAATTGTTGGCGCTGTTGGTGGTGGTTAAAGAGGTTTATGGATAATTTACATATCGCAGGTCGTAGCTTTCATTCGCGTTTACTGGTGGGGACTGGTAAATACAAAGACTTTCAACAAACCCGTCAGGCGATTGATGCCAGTGGGGCGCAAATTGTCACGGTGGCGATACGGCGGACGAATATTGGTCAGAATGCGGGTGAGCCATCACTGTTAGATTTTTTGCCGCCGGAACAATTTACCTATTTGCCTAATACAGCTGGTTGTTACAGCGCCGATGAAGCGGTGCGTACACTGCGCTTGGCGCGTGAATTATTAGACGGGCATCAGCTAGTCAAGCTAGAGGTGTTGGGTGACCCCAATACGCTTTATCCGAATGTGGTCGAGACGCTGAAGGCGGCGGAGATTTTGGTTAAAGATGGCTTTGAAGTGATGGTATATACCTCAGATGACCCGATTATCGCGCAACAACTAGAGCAAATTGGCTGTTGTGCGATTATGCCGTTGGCATCGCTGATAGGTTCTGGCATGGGCATACTGAACCCTTGGAATCTACAAATTATTATTGAAAATGCCAAAGTGCCGGTGCTAGTCGATGCCGGCGTAGGCACCGCTTCTGATGCGGCGATAGCTATGGAGTTGGGGTGTGCTGGTATTTTGATGAATACCGCCATCGCCGGCGCCAAAGATCCGGTATTGATGGCGTCTGCCATGAAGAAAGCAGTAGAGGCGGGGCGTGAGGCATTTTTAGCGGGTCGTATGGCGAAAAAACTTTACTCCGCTTCGCCTAGCTCGCCGACGGCTGGCTTAATTAGTGGGAGTTAAATAGGTGACTGAGCAAACGCAACAAGACTATCAAATCAGCGTTAAGGTGATCGCCACTTATTTGCCTGACCAGTCTGACCCTAAAGATGAGAAATATGTATTTTCTTATCGCGTGCATATTCAAAATACCGGCAAAGTAGCGGCGCAATTAATCAGCCGTCAGTGGATTATTCATGATGCCAATAACGAAATGATGGACGTCAGCGGGCTGGGTGTGGTGGGAGAGCAGCCGTTATTAGAACCTAACGCTTATTTTGAATATGTCAGTGGTACTTTGCTGAAAACGCCGAATGGCACCATGATGGGCTACTATTTTTTCACGGCGGTAGATGGCCATCAATTTAGGGTAGAGATTCCTATGTTTAACCTGAGCGTGCCGGGAAGTTTGCATTGATGCAAAAATCACCCTTGCTGTTGCTTGCTTTGCTGGTAACGGCGACTTCCTTGTTGACTGCTTGCCAAAGTATCAAGCCGATAATCCATAAATCTGATGTCGCTAGTAGCAGTGAGCAAGCGGCAAAATGTGATTGCCCCCCGTCCCCTTCTATCCCAGAAGCTAAACCTAGCGAGAGCAAAGCAGAAGCAGTCAAAATTGCCGATTATGGCTTGCTTAAGCTGGCCGCATGGCAAGATGTAGAAAAGTTATTGGATAAAGATGATTTGACTAAGGCTTGGTCAGCTTGGCAGTTGGGCTGTAATGGCTTAAAGAACAAGCCGCAATGGCAGTCGGTATGCGCCTTGAGTGAGAAAGTAGGGCAAGCTGAAAAAAGCCAGATTATCGAATTTTTCAAAAACAATTTTAATGTTTATCAAGCCAACAATGCCGATGGCTCAGATACCGGCATGATTACTGGCTATTACATGCCGATTTTAAAAGGCAGTAAAACGAAAACCGATAAGTTTTCCTACCCGCTGTATTCTCGCCCCAGTGATTTGATTACCGTAGAGCTAGCCTCAGTTTTTCCTGAACTAGCCAATAAGCGTGTGCGTGGACGGGTGGTGGGCAATAAATTAGTGCCTTATTATTCGCGCGCTGAAATAGACCAAGATAACTCACCTTTGCAAGGCACTGAGTTGATTTGGACCGACGACCCCATCGAGCTATTCTTCTTGCAAATTCAAGGTTCAGGCATTATCCACTTGGATAATGGTGAAAAAATTCCTGTTGGTTATGCCGATCAAAATGGCTTGGCTTATCAGTCCATCGGCCGTTTGCTGATAGATAAAGGTGAGTTGACCCTAGACAAAGCTTCTATGCAGGGGATTAAAGAGTGGGCAAGAAAGCATCCAGCGCGTTTGCGGGAGTTACTCAATCACAATCCTAGCTATGTATTCTTTCAAGAATTGCCCAATAATTTGCCTGGACCATTGGGGGCTTTAGGGGTGCCGATTTTGGCTGAGCGGGTGCTGGCGATAGATCCTAAATATATCCCCTTGGGCGCACCCGTGGTGCTGTCCACCACCTTGCCTAACAATAATAAAGCGCTCAATCGCTTAATGATGGCGCAAGATACAGGCGGTGCTATCAAAGGCGGTGTGCGGGCAGACTTTTATTGGGGTGCCGGATTCGATGCGGGCAAAAATGCTGGCAGCATGAAACAAAAAGGCAAAATGTGGGTGCTGTTGCCTAAGGAATTTAAACTGCCGGCGATGTAAAGCCACAAGCGCTTGTCCAACAACTGGAAACAACCTAACAGCAGGCAAAAAAAAAGAGCCGTGAGGCTCCTTTTTTAGTAAGCAATTAACAATTACTTGTTCATTACGTACATTGTTACTTCGAAACCGAAACGCATTTCAGTAGCAGCTGGTTTTGTCCACATAGTAGTCTCCTTAGATTTAAATTCACAATACGATTAAGTACTGCGTGTGAAAGGACTATACCTAGCTAACTGATATTTCACACTCGGCCAGTGATTAAAAAAGCCTAAGGATTTTCATTAGATTAGGCTTCGTCCATATCCAGTTCTTGTATCTTTCTGGTCAGTGTATTGCGTCCTATGCCCAGTTGCACAGCGGCTTCTATGCGTTTCCCGCCAGTATGCTTGAGCGCTTCTTGGATCAATATTTTTTCAAATTCTGCGCTCAGCTTATCCAAAATATTTTGCTCGCCACGATTGAGCGCGTTGGCTACCTCATTGCCCAGAGCGTTCTGCCAAGATACGCCATGACTGAGTCCGGACTGTTTGTGGCTATCCTCTTTAAGCTCGGGCGGCAAATCATTGACATCGATATTTTGCCCAGGCGCCATCACAGTTAGCCAATGGCAAACGTTTTCTAACTGTCTGACATTGCCGCTCCAGCTCAGCGTAGATAGATAACGCAATGCAGCAGCGGTAGGCTGTTTGGTTTCAACCGCTAGTTCTAGCGCGCTTTGTTGCAAGAAATGCTTGACCAGCAGTGGGATATCCTCAGGGCGTTCTCGCAAGGCGGGTAAACGCAGGCGTATCACGTTTAAGCGGTGAAATAGGTCTTCACGGAACAGGCCTTGTTTAACTCGCTCTTCTAAATCTTGGTGGGTGGCTGCAATAATGCGCACATTCACTTTCACCGGCTGGTGTCCGCCTATGCGATAAAACTGCCCATCACATAACACGCGCAGCAATCTAGTCTGCAAATCAGCAGGCATATCGCCAATTTCATCGAGGAACAAAGTGCCGCCATCAGCCTGCTCAAACCTGCCGCGTCGGGCGGCTTGTGCGCCGGTAAAAGCGCCTCTTTCATGGCCAAATAATTCTGACTCTAGCAAGTCCTTAGGAATGGCTGCGGTATTGATAGCAATAAACGGCTTGTCAGCGCGCGGGCTATGTTTATGCAGCGCGCTAGCGACCAATTCTTTACCGGTGCCAGATTCACCATTAATCAATACGGTGGCGTGCGAACGACTTAGTCTGCCTATGGCCCTAAACACCTCTTGCATGGCCGGCGCTTGGCCTATGATTTCAGGCGCTTCTTCTGGTTCGCTTTGTTCAGCCGATTGTCTTTGCGTTTCTTCCACTGCGCGGCGTATCACTTCTATCGCTTGATCGACATCGAAAGGCTTGGCTAAGTATTCAAATGCGCCGCCCTGAAAAGCCGCCACAGCGCTTTCTAGGTCGGAATAGGCGGTCATAATAATGACCGGAATATCGGGCAGACGCTGTTTGATTTCAGATAAAAAATCTAGTCCCGAGCCATTCGGCATACGAATATCGCTAACGATTACCTGCGGGGTATCGTGTTGCAGGCTCTGTAGCGCCTCGGCTGCCGATGAGAAGGTTTTAAATTCAAATTCGGTACGCGCCAGCGCTTTTTCAAACACCCAGCGTATCGATTTATCGTCGTCAATAATCCAAATTGGTTTCATGCTTGTTCACACCATTCTGTTGCATTGCTATTGTCGGATACTGCCCGTTTTCAGCGCTGTGCTTTCGATGGGCAATAAGATATTGAAACAAGTGCGCCCCGGCTGGCTGTCGCATTCCACCATGCCGTGATGCTGGGTAATAAAGGTTTGCGCCAAGGTTAAGCCCAGTCCCGAGCCACCCTCGCGGCCAGACACTAATGGGTAAAACACGCGCTCTCTAATGGCTTCAGGAATGCCTGGGCCGTTATCAATAATTTGTAAACGTATCGCCACGCGGTAGCGTTTTTTGGCCAGTGTGACCTGTCTTTCAGCGCGGGTGCGCAAGATAATCTCGGCATTTTTGGTGCGTGCATTTTGCAAGGCTTGCGCAGCGTTGCGTGCGATATTCAGCACCGCTTGAATCAGCTTTTCGCGGTCGCCTATCAGTTCAGGCAAGCTGGTGTCGTAGTCCCGGCGCACGGTAATGTTGATGCCATTCTGCGGTGCTTCCGCCAGCAATAAGCTACGCACTCGTTCTAGCACTTCGTGAATATTGGTAGGCTCGTATTTAGGCATACGATGTGGCACCAACATCCTATCCATCAGGCTTTGCAAGCGATCAGCTTCTTTGATAATGACTTGGGTATATTCGCGTAGCGCTGTCTGCGGCAGTTCGTCTTCTAACAGCTGAGCCGCGCCGCGCAAGCCGCCTAGCGGATTGCGAATTTCATGCGCCAAATTGCGCAACAATTCGGTATTGGCTTGTTGATGAATCAACATTCTTTCTTCCCTAGCGATACGCAATTGCTGGTCCATCTGCTGAAACTCTAATACCAAACAAGCGGGTGCAATATCCACTGGGGTAACGGTGCAGGTGACCACCAAAGAAAGTTGCCGTGCGGTGGTGATAAAGAATTCATGTTCGCGGAATGGACTGCGTTGTTGTAGCGCTTGGTCAACCGCTTGTTTAAGTAAATCGCAGTTGGGGAAAATTTGTAGCAAGGATTGCCCGATAATTTGTTTGCTACTGAGGGCAAACAAAATTTCTGCCGCTGGGTTGGCATAAATCACTTGGCTGTCCGCATTTAGCAACATCACTGCGGTGGCTAAATGGTCCAGTCCTGCAAAGGATTTTAAAAGTTGATTTTCCATGCCTATGTGTTCTCTGCTGAGATTTTCCATACTTAACAACTAAGCAACCCTTATGCCAACAGCGGGTTAAAGCACCTGATATTTTGCTTTTAACACTAGCAGATAGATAAAAAAAGGCGGGTTGCCCCGCCTTTTTGCATCGCTACGCTTAGCAGCTGTAATACATACCAAATTCGATAGGATGTGGTGTCATACGTAAGTTATTCACTTCGCCCATCTTCAAGTCGATATAGGAATCAATCCAGTCGTTACTGAACACGCCACCACGAGTTAAGAACTCGCGATCTTTGTCCAAATATTCCAAGGCTTGTTCTAGAGAAGAACATACAGTTGGGATTTGTGCATCTTCTTCTGGTGGAAGATGGTACAAATCTTTAGTAGCTGGATCGCCTGGGTGTATCTTGTTTTGCACACCGTCTAAACCAGCCATTAACAAGGCGCTAAATGCCAAGTATGGGTTAGCGGTTGGATCTGGGAAGCGCGCTTCAACGCGACGCGCTTTATCAGAATGCACAAAAGGAATACGGATAGAAGCAGAGCGATTTTTAGCTGAGTAAGCTAATTTCACTGGCGCTTCAAAGCCAGGCACCAAACGCTTGTAAGAGTTGGTGCTTGGGTTGGTAATCGCATTCAAGGCGCGTGCATGTTTGATAATGCCGCCTATGTAGTACAAAGCAAATTCGCTTAGGCCTGCATAGCCATTGCCAGCAAATAGGTTTTTGCCGTCTTTCCAAACGGATTGGTGCACGTGCATACCGGAACCGTTATCGCCAGCATAAGGCTTAGGCATAAAGGTAGCGGTTTTGCCGTAAGCGTGAGCGGTGTTTAACACCACGTATTTCAATACTTGTGTCCAGTCAGCGCGTTGTACCAAGGTGCTGAATTTAGTACCGATTTCACATTGACCAGCACCCGCCACTTCGTGGTGATGGACTTCCACTGGGATACCCAATTCTTCCAAAGTCATGACCATGGCAGAACGCACATCTTGGAAAGAATCGACTGGCGGTACTGGGAAGTAACCACCTTTCACAGCTGGACGGTGACCGATATTGCCACCTTCGAATTTGTCATTAGATGACCAAGGCGCTTCTTCTGAGTTGATGCGCACAGAGCTTCCGCTCATGCTGACATCCCATTGCACAGAATCAAAAATAAAGAATTCTGGTTCTGGACCGAAATAGGCAGTGTCGCCCAAGCCGCTAGATTTTAAATAGGCTTCAGCGCGTTTAGCCAAGCTACGTGGGCAACGGTCATAACCTTTGCCATCGCTAGGGTCCACCACGTCACAAGTTAAGGTCAGGGTGGGTTCGTCAAAAAATGGATCGATATTGGCGGTGTCTGGGTCAGGCATTAATTGCATATCAGATGCATTAATACCTTTCCAACCGGCAATGGATGAGCCGTCAAAAGCATGACCTTCAGTGAATTTTTCTTCATTGAAAGCAGAAACAGGCACCGTTACGTGCTGCTCTTTACCACGGGTGTCTGTAAAACGAAAGTCAACAAACTTAATGTCGTTGTCTTTCACCATCTTCAATACGTCGGCGACCGCCATATGAATCTCCTAAATATTAGTCAATTAGTTAAGTGAAAAAATTTGATGAATAAAGCTACGCCGTTTTTAAAAGCATGAAGCGTGCCAAGTTGTTTATTGCAGATTTTCTTTTCGCACCAGTGACTTAGCAAAGCAGCACTATTTTATTTGCACCATTATAGTGCATATGCACGCAATAAGCACTATTTCGGTGCAATTATGCGATGAGCTGGTTTTGTCGCTATACTTTCGATTTATTTTGCATCAATAGAAAGAGCGAAAAATGTCATTATCTCAGATTTTGGAAAAAGCTAAACAACGCGCACAAGATTTAAATCTTCCTTATGCTGGCGCACTCACCCCACAAGAAGCTTATCAAGTCATGCAATTAGCGCCACAGGCGCGCTTGGTGGACGTGCGTAGCACGGCAGAATTGGAATTGGTGGGGCGTGTTCCTGGGGCGCAACATATAGAGTGGGCGTTTTATCCCGGCATGGTGCCCAATCCACACTTCCAAAACCAACTAGCGCAACAAGTAGATCAACAATCCTTGGTGATTTTTCTCTGCCGCACTGGCGGACGTTCGCACAATGCTGCGGTACTGGCGGCACAAATGGGCTATAGCGAAGCGTATAACATGTTAGAGGGCTTCGAGGGTGAGGCGACTCCCGAGATGCGTCAGCGTTGTCGCATCAATGGTTGGAAAGTGGCGGATTTGCCTTGGACCAATGGCTAAGCGCTAAGCCATGACAGATTTATATGCCGTCATAGGCAATCCTATTCAGCACAGCAAGTCACCTCTGATACACCGCGCTTTTGCCCAGCAAACGCAGCAAGATATGGACTATCAAGCGGTGCTAGCGCCCTTAGATGGCTTTCAGCATACCTTGCAACAGTTAATCGCCATGGGGGTGCGTGGCGCCAATGTTACCGTGCCTTTTAAATTACAAGCCTATGAATTGGCACAACGTGTTAGCGAGCGTGCGCAAGAGGCTGGTGCGGTGAATACCTTAATTTTCCAGCAAGGCGAAATCATCGGGGATAACACAGATGGTGTGGGTTTGGTACGCGATATCAGACAAAATATGGGCATAGATTTATATGCCAAGCGTATTTTGCTGATCGGTGCGGGAGGGGCATCAGAGGGCGTGCTACACCCCTTGTTAGCGGCGCAACCTAGTTTGTTGGTGATTACCAACCGCAGCATGGATAAGGCCATCAATATGGTAAAAAAAATTGAGGCGCGTGATGAGCTGCTATTGGTGAGTGTCAATGCTTATGCCTTTGATCAGTTAGAGCAACACCAGTTTGACATCATTATCAATGCCACTTCCAGCGGTCTGCAAAATCAACAACTGCCCTTACCTGCCAGTATCTTCGCCAGCAATGCGCTGGCCTACGACATGATGTATGGCAAGCAAACCCCGTTTATGCAGTTTGCCCAACAACAAGGCGCCATGGTCACTGACGGGCTAGGCATGTTGGTCGAGCAAGCGGCCGAAGCCTTTACTATTTGGCGTGGGGTAAGCCCTGATACTGCGCCCGTGATTGCGATGCTGAGGAGCTAATGGCGGGCACGATCAACAGCAAAAAGTCATGGGCTTGGCGCATTTGCAAATGGCTATTACTGATTTTACTGGCCTATCAATTATGGATTTTCTTGCATATCGTATGCTGGATTAAATTCAACCCTGACAGCAGCGCGCTGATGCAGCAACGGCTTAGCCAAATGCAATGGAAGCGCCAGAATGCAGTGATTCAACATCGTTGGGTAGCCTACCCAAACATCGCCAATGCTTTAAAACGTGCTGTGGTGGCCGCCGAAGATAGCAAATTTATCCAGCACCAAGGCTTTGATTGGGACGGCATACAGCAGGCTTATGAGAAAAATAAACGGCGCGGGAAATTAGTCGCAGGTGGCTCCACCATCTCTCAGCAATTGGCCAAAAACTTATTTCTTTCAACCCAACGCACCCCTTGGCGCAAGCTGGAAGAAGCCATGATTACCGTGATGCTGGAACAGACCATGAGCAAACGGCGCATCTTGGAGATCTACTTAAATATGATTGAATGGGGCGATGGCGTATTTGGCGTCGAAGCGGCCGCGCGCCATTATTTCAATACTAGCGCCAGTGGCCTAACTGCGGCACAAGCTGCGCGGCTAGCGGCGATGATTCCCAACCCGCGCTATTTCGACCAACACCGCGCCTCGGCTTATTTAAATAAACGCACAGCCACCATTATGGCGCGCATGAATAGCGCGCAAATTCCGCGCTAGTGGTGTGCTGGTGGACGATTATTTGCTAGGCAACATGCTTTTCAGATAGCGTCCGGTATAACTGCTATCACAATCAGCCACTTGTTCCGGTGTGCCTTGCGCCAAGATGGTACCGCCACCATCACCGCCCTCGGGGCCCATATCAATGATCCAATCGGCAGTTTTAATCACATCTAAATTATGTTCGATAATCACGATGGTATTGCCAGCATCGCGCAAACGATGAATCACATTTAATAGCAATTGAATATCGGCAAAATGTAGCCCAGTGGTCGGTTCATCAAGAATATATAGCGTACGCCCAGTGTCGCGCTTGGATAACTCTAGCGCCAATTTAACCCGTTGCGCCTCACCGCCAGACAAGGTGGTAGCAGACTGGCCCAATGTGATATAGCCCAGACCGACATCTAATAATGTATGCAGTTTGCGCGCCACAGTCGGTACCGCTTGGAAGAAGTCATGCGCTTGCTCTACTGTCATAGACAGAATCTCGTGAATATTTTTACCTTTGTACTGAATCTCTAAAGTTTCTCGGTTATAGCGTTTACCTTGGCAACTGTCGCAGGGCACATACACATCTGGCAAAAAGTGCATTTCAACGCGAAGCACCCCATCGCCTTGACAAGCCTCGCAGCGACCACCTTTGACATTAAATGAATAGCGCCCCGGACCATAGCCACGGGCACGGCTTTCCGGCACGCCGGCAAATAAGTCGCGGATGGGGGTAAATAGACCGGTGTAAGTGGCTGGGTTAGAACGTGGTGTGCGGCCTATCGGGCTTTGATCGACATCCACCACCTTATCGAAAAATTCTAGTCCTTCAATCGCCTCAAACGGGGCTGGCTCGGTAGAGCTGCCATACAAATGCTGCGCCACTACGCGATATAAAGTGTCGTTAATCAGCGTCGATTTGCCTGAGCCTGATACCCCAGTGACACAGGTCAGCAAGCCGACGGGAATGGCCAGATTGACTTGCTTAAGGTTATTACCATGCGCCTTATGCAGCTTAATCCATCGCTTAGGGTCGGCGGCAGTGCGCAATTTCTTATATTCGATTTGTTTCTTGCCGCTTAAATATTGCCCAGTAATTGAGTCAGTATTTTGTTGGATTTGTTGCGGCGTGCCGCTGGCCACTATCTTACCGCCATGCTCGCCGGCACCGGGGCCGATATCCACCACAAAGTCGGCCGATAAAATAGCATCTTGGTCGTGCTCCACCACAATCACGGTGTTACCGATATCGCGCAAATGTTTTAGCGTATCTAATAAGCGATCGTTATCGCGTTGGTGCAAACCGATAGATGGCTCGTCCAATACATACATTACGCCAGTCAAGCCAGAGCCAATTTGCGAGGCCAAGCGTATGCGTTGCGCTTCACCGCCGGATAGCGTTTCTGCCGAGCGCGACAAGGAAAGATAGTCCAAGCCTACATTGGTCAGGAAATGCAAGCGACTGGAAATCTCCTTGATAATCTTGTCTGCAATCGCTAATTTCTGCCCTTGCAATTCAATAGTTTCAAAGAAAGTTAGTGCTTGCTTGAGCGGCATCTCACAAATTTCGTGAATATTTTTATGCGCTACTTTGACGTGTCTAGCCTCGATACGCAGACGTGTGCCTGAGCAACTGGGGCAAGGTTGCGAGTTAAGATATTTAGCTAGCTCCTCGCGCACCGTGGTGGAGTCGGTTTCGCGATAGCGGCGTTGCAAATTATTGATAATGCCTTCAAAGCTATGCGATTTTTGATAGAAGCCACCCCGCTCATTTAGATAGCGGAAATTAATGGTCTCGCGTCCACTGCCATGCAACAGCATATGCTGGATATGGGCGGGCAATAATTCAAACGGCTGCTCGATATCAAACTGATAGTGTTCCGCCAAGCTTAGCAATAACTGAAAATAAAACTGATTGCGTCTGTCCCAACCTTTAATCGCGCCAGAAGCCAAAGATAAATGAGGGAAAGCCACCACCCGTTTGGGGTCAAAGAAACTAATCTGACCTAAACCATCGCATTGCGGACAAGCGCCCATCGGGTTATTAAACGAGAACAGCCTAGGTTCCAGCTCGACCAAAGAGTAATCGCACACCGGACAAGAAAATTTAGCAGAGAACAAATGCTCTTTCGCATCGTCCATCTGTACCGCCAGCACCTTGCCATCTGCCAGCCTAAGGGCGGTTTCTATCGATTCGGCGATGCGCTGCTTTAATTCTGGGCGCACTTTAATTCTGTCTATCACCACATCAATCGAATGTTTAGAGGTCTTGGCTAGCTTGGGTGGCGTATCCAAATCATAAATCTCGCCATCTACCCGCACGCGCACAAAGCCTTGCGCTTTTAGCTCATCAAATAAATCCAGTTGCTCGCCCTTGCGCTCGCGCACCACTGGCGCAAGTATCATCAATTTAGTGTCTTCTGGCAGGGCAATAATGCTATCTACCATTTGCGAAACGGTTTGTGCTTCTAACTTAATATGATGTTCAGGACACTCAGGGTCGCCCGCTCTGGCATACAACAAACGCAAATAGTCATGAATCTCAGTCACCGTGCCTACAGTGGAGCGGGGATTGTGTGAGGTGGATTTTTGCTCAATAGAAATCGCTGGCGACAAGCCCTCAATCAAGTCCACATCTGGCTTGTCCATGCGCGCTAAAAACTGCCGCGCATAGGCCGATAGCGATTCCACATAACGGCGTTGCCCTTCGGCATACAAGGTATCAAAGGCTAGCGAGGATTTGCCGGAACCGGAAAGCCCAGTAATCACTACCATTTGATTGCGTGGAATATCTAACGAAATGTTTTTTAGATTATGGGTGCGGGCACCGCGTATCTTAATAAAATCCATGTATCTCTCTTACAGCAAAATAATTCTCTATTGGGGTCAGCCTGTCAGTACAAGTTCAATTGTTTATTCAGACAAATTGGGCAACCTGTTAATATACGCAATTTAGCGAATTAAGTTAATCTGTTTCATGGCTCAAATCCCCCAACAAGACAAAATGACCCCGACCGAATTGCTGGCAAGTCTAAGTCTTGCCTCAATTTACGGACTGCGTATGTTGGGCATGTTTCTTATTCTTCCCATCTTTTCGATTTACGCTGAGTCGCTGCCGGACGGCAATAACCATTTGCTGATAGGCCTAGCCTTGGGTGCCTATGGGCTTACCCAAGCGATTTTTCAATTGCCTTTTGGCATGGCCTCAGACCGCTTTGGCAGAAAGCGGGTGATTTATGCCGGGCTATTGCTATTTGTCATCGGCAGCTTAATCGCCGCCTTTGCCCCTAATCTAGTGTGGGTGGCTATCGGCCGCGCAGTTCAGGGCGCCGGCGCAGTGTCTGCGGCAGTGACCGCGCTGGTGGCAGATTTAACTCGCGAAGAGCACCGCACCAAAGCGATGGCCATGATAGGCGGCACCATAGGGATTACCTTCGCCTTATCGCTGATTCTTGGGCCAGTGCTGAATCAATGGATAGGCGTTGATGGCATCTTTATGTTGACCGCTATCTTGGCCGCAGTCGCCATTCCGGTGGTCAAATACGTGGTGCCACAACCCGCGCTCAGCCACTTCCATTCTGACGCGCAAGCCAGTCGTAGCAAGCTCAAAGAGGTCTTGGCAAATAGCCAGTTATTGCGCCTGAATTATGGTATTTTTGCCCTGCACGCCGCGCAGATGGCGATGTTTGTGGTGGTGCCTTTGGCCATTCGTGAAACCAGCGCCTTGAACGAGCACCAGCATTGGTTAATCTATCTGCCGGTGTTGCTGATTTCGTTTATTTTGATGATTCCGGCGATTATTTACGCGGAAAAACGCGCCAAACTGAAACTGGTATTCAGCCTAGCTATCTTGGTGATGTTGGCGGCACAGCTATTATTCGCAGGGCTGGTGCACTATTTTTGGGGCATCGTGGTTTCGCTAACTGCCTACTTCATTGCCTTTAATGTGCTAGAAGCCAGCCTGCCTTCGATTATTACCAAAATGGCACCCGCTGCCGCCAAAGGCACAGCAGTCGGGGTTTACAACACCACCCAGTCGTTTGGTGTGTTTGTCGGTGGCACCTTGGGTGGCTATTTATCGCATTATTATGGTTTTGCTGCGGTTTTCATTTTTTGTAGTATCCTGATGGCTGTTTGGGCCTTGTTAGCCATCACCATGCAGGCGCCACCTGCGGTGAAAAGCAAGATGTATCATCTAAGTCAGCGTAAAGCGGCGCAAGTACAAAAATTAGCGGCTAAATTAGCCGCCCTGCCTGGGGTAAAAGAGGCGGTAGTGTTGGCTGAGGAAGAAATGGCCATCGTCAAAGTTGATATGTATGCCGAATGGGATGAGGCAAAAATACTAAAATTGTTAGGGGATTAATATGGCATCTGTAAACAAAGTTATTTTGGTTGGAAATCTAGGTCGCGACCCAGAAGTGCGCTATATGCCAAATGGCGAAGCGGTGTGTAATTTCAGTATTGCCACCACAGACTCATGGAAAGACAAAAGCGGACAAAAACAAGAACGCACCGAGTGGCACAATATTGTCATGTATAGACGCTTGGCAGAAATCGCTGGTGAGTTTCTTAAAAAAGGCCGCCCTGTGTATATCGAAGGCCGTTTACAAACCCGCAAATGGCAAACCAAAGAAGGACAAGATCGCTACACCACCGAAATCATTGCCGATCAAATGCAGATGCTAGGCAGCGGCGGTCGCGAGGGCGGTGCCCCATTTGATCCAGCCGATGAAAATCAATCCGCACCTATGGGGAGCTCCTCCGCCATGAGCAATTCCGCTCCCGTGGGTAACTCCGCCCCCATGGGCAACCCATCTGCCAGCTCACCAGCAGGCGATTTCGACGCTTTCGAGGACGATATCCCGTTCTAAGCACTCAATTAAAATCTACGCCACTGTAGCCAATCAGCGTGCCAGTGGCGTAGGCCAGATCTACCATGGCGATTTGGTAGTCGGTGACGGCGCGGATTTCTTTGATTTGGGCTTCGCCGAGGCGGGTGAGGGTTTCTAGCACTTCGGTCATGGTGCGTAGGCCTTCATTAAATTGTTTTAATTCAGCCTCATAATTGACCCCGGCAATCACTACTTGTTGTCTAGCAGCCAGGATTCTTTGCCAGTGGTTTTCTACTTGATCCAGTGCGTCCAAAATTTCTTTCTTGACGGTCAGGCTTTGTAGCTGTTTGGTGGCTAGGCGTTTATTGCGCTGTTGTATGGCGTTTTCTAAACGCGCTAAGTTGGCTTCGTTGGTGAATGGCATCTCAAAATTCAGGCCTATAGACCAGTCATTAAAGCGGCCATTTAAGATATTGTTATAGCTATTGCCGAAGTTGCCTGCGGTGTTGGAGAGAGCGCCGTATTGGTAGTCCAAGGTAAATAGCGGCAAAGTTTGATTCTTCATGAAGTCGATATTCACTGCATCTGCAGCCAAGCGCAGTTCTATTTCAAGCAATTCCAAGCGGCCGGTCATGGCGTCTTGTAATAATTTTTCGCGGTCAAATTCATATTTCAGCAACTGTGGTTGGGTGGCCGGATTAATCATTTCCTGAGCGCTTGCTTGCGGGTCTAATTCGTTCATAAAAAAGCGCAACTGGCGTTGTGCCAGTTTTAAATTGGTCTCGGCAACAATCAGTGCTTCCATTCTGTCTGCCACCCCTATCTCTGCGCGGTTGGTTTCAATGGCTGCGGTTAGGCCTTCTTCTACGCGGCGGCGCACCATATTGAGATTTTGTAGGGCGAGCTCATATTGTTGCTTACGCACATCTAGTTGCGCCCATGCTTCATAAATGCCCCAATAGGCTTTGTCGGTGGCGGCGATGATGCGTATCGCTTGTAGTTTGGTTCTTAAGTTGACCGCTTGCGCATCAAAATCGGCTATCCGAATACTGGCCTCGTTGACCTGTGTGCCGGCGTTTCTTAACAAGGGTTGGCTGATAGAAAAGCGTAAAGCACTGCGATATTCATTGGTATCAAACTGGCCTTGGTTACGCTTATTTTCTAATGGCGAACTCAACACGAGAGTGCCACCGGTGCGTAGTGGCACTCTGACGCCAGCGGCAATATCTAAATTGCGGGTGTTTTGTTCTAGGGTGTTAAGTTTGACTTGCTCTTTATTCAAATCATTATTCAGCGAGCTAAATTCCACGTTATCGCCAGAAATCCTTGGACTATCGCGATTGGTCTGTCTGGCATAAGCAAAAATAATGTTATCGAACTTGGCTTGTTCTTGGCGCAAGCCGGCAGCGGCAATCAAGGGGTCAACCTTAGCCACTTCTATGGCTAGGTTATTTTTCAAAGCCCGTGCACGGATATCGCTGATGCTAAAGGTCAACGCGTCTTGCTGATTTGATTTGGCCAGCACAGGCGTTTGATTGGGGTTATCTTTGAGTGCTTGTTGCAAATCTATGCTTAGGTTTTGATTTTTTTGTTTGAATTGCTCCAGCGATTGTTGCAAATCATTCGGTGCTTGGCCGGCATAATCCGCAGGATTAAAGCGCTTTTGTGGCACTAACTGGGCGTCATCTGCATAGGCCGCGCCTATCAGCAGGCCGCAGCCTAGCAAGCCGACGCTGGCTATACGCCGATAGCGCAATAAAAAGAGTAAGGCAGATTTCATTATGATTTTTTACTGTAAGGTTTATCCGTATGCGGCACCCCTTCCTCTGGGATGCGAGGAGGGAAGCCATTAAAGATACGCCATAATTCGTAGCCTATGGTGACTTTCTGCAACAGTATCCAGCCTTTGGCTGTCAGCCCTTGGCGCAAAAATTCACTGCTAGGCCAAGGTTGCTCGCTCAAATCTGGCACGACCATCACACGGAAATTACCATTGCCTGCGTCTATCGGATCCACGAAAGCCACTTTGCCGCCATAAGTACCCAATCGCACTTTAGCCCAACCCGGCACTTGGATAGCCGGCCAGCCTTCGAATTCGATACGCACCTGCGAGCCTTTTTTAATTAATGGCGCGTCGCGACCATCTACCATCAATTCCACAGCGGGTTGGTCAGTATGTGGCTGTATCACCAGCAATGGTTGTCCTTGGCTGATAATTTGCGAGGGTGAATTAAACGGCAAACGGAACACCGTGCCATCGCGCGGG
Organism: uncultured Methylophilaceae bacterium; assembly: GCA_964398195.1. Classification (GTDB taxonomy): domain Bacteria; phylum Pseudomonadota; class Gammaproteobacteria; order Burkholderiales; family Methylophilaceae; genus RFPI01. The sequence goes on from CAYNLW010000001.1 coordinate 63,883, forward strand.
GCTAACACGCGTTGGGTATTTTGTCGCGATAAATTAATCTCAGAGTTGGTCAAGGTGTTTTCCGAATCCAACACTTCAGCTTGTATCTTATTAATCATGGCGGCAGTGGAATCTAATTCTGCTTGCGTATCAGAGGTAATTTGTCGAATTTCCGCTGCGGCTGAATTGGCCTCTGCGACTGCCGAGTCATATTGCGCTTTAGCGCTGCCCAGTGAGCGTCTGGCAATTTCATGATCGCGTTCTGCCACTTCAGTATCTCGCTTGGACACCAAGCCATCTTTTAATAAACGCTGTAGCCGTTTGACTTGAAAATCAGCGGCGTCCAAAGTCGCTTGTGCAGAAACGATGGCCTCTGAGGCGGCACGGGTTTTTTGTTGAGCCACATCACGTTTAAATTGCGCCGCAGAAATTTTTGCATCTCGCGCAGCGATTAAACTCTTTTGTTGCAAGCGATAGGATTTCAGCTCTTCTTGCTTGGCCGATAAGCGACTGCTGAGGTTATCGCGCTGCGATTCTATGCGCTCGCGATAATTCGGATCGATATCGCGCATCTCTAATAATAAGTCGCCAGTTTTTACCTTGCTGGCTTCTTGCACATGCCATTGTGATATCACGCCATTAATTGGGGAATCTATGGTTTGTACCCGTTCAAATGGTGCAAACGCGGTCACTTTGCCACGCGCAGAAACGTTCTGCTGCCAAGGTAAAAATAGCGCTAGCAAAGGTAATACAAAAAACAGAATCAGCTGGATTCTGTAAAACTTACGCACCGTATCGGGGGTAATCCCTAAGCTTAGGGTGGCGTCAAATAATTGTTTGCGTTGGTTTTTCATAGCATTAATTGGATTTATTCAAATCTATCGTTTTATCGAACATGTTGGCGATGCGCGCGAAGCGTGTCGCCACCACCAAGATTAAATGCGCTTGATGGGCGCGTAGCAGATTCACCACCTTAACTAGTTTTTCCTCGTTAAAGTTATCTAGTACAGCGTCTATCAATAACATGCTAGGCGAGCCAGCTAAAGCGCGCACTATCATCAATCGTTCTAGCTGGCTGGTAGATAGCGGTGCGCCGAAAGCAGACAGCGGTGTTTCTAGTCCTTGCGGTAATTGGCGCAATTCATCGCCTATGCCGATATCGTTTAATAATTGATTGATGGTGGTGAGCGGAATATCTCTGCCTAAACGGATATTTTCCAACACGCTGGCTTCGGCAATTTCAGCATGGCTGACAAAGCCAATTTGACTGCGTAGGCTTTGATTATCTAGCTGACGAATATCCAGACTATTGATTTCCACATACCCGCTATCCGCTTGTCGGATTTTTGCGATGATGCTGAATAAAGTAGATTTGCCTGCCCCAGGGTTGCCCAACACTGCCAGGCTTTCGCCGCTGCTTAAAGCAAAGCTGATGGGTGGAATAATCTGTTTGCGTGGCAGATATGAGAAGCTCACTTGATGTAAGCTCAGACTGGTAATTTTGCTATCAAATAGCAGTTCACCATTTTGCTCTTGCGGGAAGTCTTCAATCACGCCGAGTTTATCTAAGGCGGCAAGCAGATCATAAAAGTCGCTTAATTTATTGACTAGGCGGGTAACCGAGCCTAATACCCCAAAAATAATCAGCTCAGCGGCGACAAATTGACCGATATTAATTTCCCCGCGTATCACCAGACTGCCGCCTAAGGCCAATAATGCTGTGCCTCCAGCTGCATAGAGCAAGCAAGCGCTGATATTTTGCATTAGCAAAGTACGGAAATGTTGCGACCGTTTTTGGATATATTTGCTCACCAATTCATGCGTTTGGCTGGCACATCTGTCGTGGTTGTCATAAAACTTAAAGCTAAGAATATTGCGCGCTATATTTTCTAGCCAAGAAATCATCTGATACTTGGTTTTAGATTCTGCCAAGGCAGTTTCTTGAGCATGACGACCTAAGATATAGAAAATAAATAATAAGAAAGCGATGATGATAAAGACCACCGCAGTAAAGTATGCGCTGTAAAAAATTAGAATAATGCTGCCTAAGATGGCTTGAAGAAAGGCAATCAGCGCGACTGTCAGCAAACTTGATACGGTTTTTTGTACCGTCGCAATATCTAAAAAGCGATTAATCAGCTCTACCGGATTTTGTTTATCGTAAAAACTCATATCGATGCCGCTGGTTTTTTGCGCTGATACTATCGAGGTGCGGATAAACAAACGGCGCTGGATTAGCTCAACCAAATAAGACTCAAACACATATAGCGCGCCTGACAGAGCGAGTAAAACAAACAAGATAAAGCTGATGACAAATAAAGGCTGTAATACAGCGCCCATCGATACGATATTGACCAGCGCCTGTACCGAGACCGGAATAACAAAATTGAGCAGACCAAAGCCAAAAATAATCACCGGTAAAATCACCAAGTCATGGCGTTCTAGCTGTACGAGTTTAAAAAGTCTTACTAAAGGCGCTGTTTTTAAGTCAGATGGCTGCATGTTAGTGATTTTTAATGTAAGTTAATATCATAATTAAGAATTTCATCATCTTTGCGTTGCAATAAATCCTCTAGCAAGTCTGGCCCCAATCTACGCTTGCTGTAAATCGCATAGAAGTGCTCATACAAGCCTTTTACTTGGCAATATTCCTGTAGCGTGTGATTGTTAATCTCATCTTGCACCACTACTTTGGGCACTAGTGCGATACATTTAGCATCGCGCAGGAATAGCCTTAAGGCCGGCATATCGTTAATCTCAGCCATAATCTGATAATGCAACTGACTTTGTTCGCATAGCTCATCAAAGTCCGCGCGCAGATCGCTGCCTTGGCTAGGCAACAGTAATTTATATTTGCCTAAGTCTTGTTGCAGACTAAATTGGTAATTGCCATTTAAAGGTTTGCCCACGATGCTAATCGGTTGCTTGGCAATGGTGCGATATTTCACTTGCGTGGTGCTCGCTGGTTTGTGATTGCTAAGCACCACATCTAATTGCGATTTGCCTAACTTGGCCAATAGCTCGAGCTGGTTGCCAGATTCAATCACTAGTTCAATCTCGCTATTGCTAATCAGTGGGCGAATAAAGTTTTCCGCAAAATTTCTCGACAATGACGAGGCAATGCCTATTCTAAACAGCTGGCGTGACTCGGCTTTGTGTTCAATCAATGCTTCTTGTAAATCATTCCCCAGCGCGAAAATTTTATTGGCATATTGCAGGGTCAACTTGCCAGCATCGGTCAGTTGCAGGCCGCGCCCTTTTCTTTCGAATAGCTCGGTTTGTAATTGCAATTCCAGTTTTTTTAATTGCGTGGATAAAGCAGAATCGGACAGCTGCAGCATTTCAGCTGCCTTGCCGAGGTTGCCATGGTTGGCGATTACCCAAAAGTAATATAGGTGGTTGTAATTGATTTTTTGCATGCAGAAATAAATAAATATTTCTATTTAGTAGAAGAATCAGGATATTAGTTCAATTTTATAGAACAGTAAAATGAATTTTTTATCACTTTAGCTGCTAGGCTGCAGAAACCTCTGCTTAAAGTTGATATGCATAGTCCAATATTAATGGTGCGTGGTCGCTGAAACGCTGTTGTTTATATACTTGGGCGGTTTGCGCCAAGGCGGCAATAATCGGCGTGGCAATTTGATAATCTATGCGCCACCCCACATTTTTTGCCCATGCCTGACCACGATTACTCCACCAGGTATAACATTCTTCTGTGCTATCGGGATGCAGTTTGCGATAGGTATCTACCCAATCTTGTTGCTTAAAAATATTATCCATCCACAAACGTTCCTCAGGAAGAAAACCAGAATTTTTTAGATTACCTTTCCAATTTTTTAAATCGATTTCTTTATGCGCAATATTCCAATCTCCACAAATAATGACCTCTCTCCCGCTATTTATCAGGGCTTGCATATGGGGATAGAAACGCTGCATGACGCTAAATTTGATTTGTTGTCTTTCCTCACCACTTGAACCAGAAGGGAGGTATAGGGATATAATGCTAAGCTTTTTGGGACCAAGCTGATCAAATTGCAGTTCGATATAACGTCCTTCTGCATCGATATCCGCTTGGCCTAGACCGATAATCACTTGGTCTGGCTGATGACGCGTATAAATACCCACCCCACTATAGCCCTTCTTTTCGGCGTAGTGAAAGTAAGCTGAATAAGGCTGGGGATGTAGCATTTCGCTAGTCAAATCTGCTTGCTGAGCTTTCAGCTCTTGCACACAGATAAAGTCGGCTTGCTGTTGCAGCATCCAAGGTAAAAAACCTTTATTAAACGCAGAACGAATGCCATTTAGATTTGCAGATATAATTCTAAGCATGAGGATCCATCAATAATGTATTTAAGAATTCAACGCGCAAAAGCGAGTAACGGTAAAACTGACAACAAAGATTCTACCGCGCAATTTATCAAGTTTGCTATTCAGCGCAAAGTTTTAAAGTTTGGCGAGTTTAAGACCAAAGCGGGTCGTATGAGCCCCTATTTTTTTAATGCGGGTTTATTTTATGACGGCGAAAGTCTTGCCCGTTTAGGCGATTTCTATGCTGAAGCCATTCTCAAATCTGATATTAAATTTGATATGTTATTTGGCCCCGCTTACAAAGGCATCACCTTGGTTGCCGCAGTGTCAATGGCCTTAGCCAAGCGCGGAAAAAATGTTAATTTTGCATACAATCGTAAAGAAGCTAAAGATCATGGCGAGGGCGGCAAGATTGTGGGTGCGCCTTTAGATGGCCGAGTGTTAATTATTGATGATGTGATTTCAGCCGGCACTTCGGTAAGAGAGTCCTTAGACACCATAGAATACGAGGGTGCACAGGCAGTTGGCGTGGTGGTGGCGCTGGACAGACAAGAGCGTGGTGAGGGCATACAGTCCGCCGTTCAAGAGGTGGAGCATGATTATCTAATCCCAGTGATTAAAATCGCTACCTTGTCAGACCTGATTCAATATATGCAGGGTGCGCCAGAGCTTTATGAGTTTAATCAGGCCATGGAAGCATATCGCGATAGATACGGCAGTTAGTCTAAGTCGCCCTAACAGCAAAAAGCCGCTTAATCGCGGCTTTTTTGTTGGGCTAGTAAAAATGGTTAGCGCAATTTAACTCAATTTATTTTTAAGAATCTCATTCACTTGCGCAGGATTCGCTTTGCCTTTAGAGGCTTTCATCACCTGACCAACCAAGGCATTAAAGGCTTTTTCTTTTCCGGATTTATATTCTTCAACCATAGAGGCATTGGCGGCAATTACTTCATCCACAATCGCTTCAATGGCGCCAGCGTCAGAAACTTGTTTAAGCCCTTTGGCTTGGATAACGGCATCTACCTCGCCTTCACCATTCCACATCGCCTCAAATACTTGTTTAGCAGCATTATTGGAAATAGTGCCATCTTGAATACGCTGGATAAGCGTAGCTAACTGGCTAGGCTTGATCGGGGATTGTTGGATAGATTTTTCTTCTTGATTAAGCTTGCTGGCGATATTCACCATAATCCAATTCGAGGCAATCTTGGCATCTGCCCCGGCCGCTACTGCAGACTCGAAATAATCCGCTACAGCGCGCGATGAGGTCAGCATATTGGCGTAGTAATCCGGCAGGCTATATTGCGACTGTAAGCGTTGTTTCATCGCCTCAGGCAACTCAGGCATGTGCGTTTTCACTGCCGCGATATCGCTGTCAGCAATCAGCAAAGGCAATAGATCTGGGTCAGGGAAATAACGATAATCGTTGGCTTCTTCTTTGTTGCGCATGGCGCGGGTTTCGCCAGTGTCGGGGTTGAATAATACGGTGGCTTGTTGAATCGTGCCGCCGTCTTCTAAGGTTTCAATTTGCCAACGAGTTTCATACTCTATGGCCTGCTGCATAAACTTAAATGAGTTTAAGTTTTTAATTTCGCGACGTGTGCCCAGCTTGGTTTCGCCCTTAGGACGCACTGAGACGTTCACATCACAACGGAAGCTACCCTCTTGCATATTGCCATCACAGATACCTATCCATTGCACTAATTCATGCAATTTTCTGGCATAAGCGACTGCCTCGGCGGCAGAGCGCATATCGGGTTCGGTCACGATTTCTAATAAAGGCGTGCCGGCACGATTTAAGTCTATGCCTGACATGCCCTGTTGCGCGCCGTGTACCGACTTGCCGGCGTCTTCTTCCAAGTGGGCGCGGGTGATACGAATATCTTTTTGATAAGCTTTGTCGCCACTGCCGACTTGAATATTGATATGTCCCTTGCCCACTACTGGCAATTCATACTGGCTGATTTGATAGCCTTTGGGTAGGTCAGGATAAAAGTAATTTTTGCGTGCGAACACAGAGCGTTCGGCAATCTCGGCATCAATCGCCAAACCAAAGCGAATGGCGCATTGCACCGCTTGCTGGTTTAACACAGGCAATACTCCCGGCATGGCCAGGCTGATTACGCAGGCTTGCGTGTTCGGCTCAGCGCCGAAAGCGGTAGAGGCACCACTAAAAATTTTTGACTGGGTTTGCAGTTGTACATGCGTTTCCAGTCCGATGACGACTTCCCATTCCATTATGCAATTCCCTCTGGCATCGCGTGGTGCCAATCTGTCACTTGTTGATAGGCATGCCCGACTTGTAGCATGCGCGCTTCATCAAAATAGTTACCGATAATTTGCAAGCCCACTGGCAATTGCTGATGGAATCCGGCAGGAATACTCATGCCTGGCAAGCCGGCCAGATTGACCGCGATGGTGTAAATATCTTGCAAATACATGGCCACCGGATCATCTGCTTTTTCACCCACTTTAAATGCGGTTGAAGGCGCGGTAGGTCCCATAATCACATCGCATTGTTTGAACGCTTGTTCAAAATCTTGCGCAATCAAGCGGCGAATTTTCTGCGCTTGCAAATAATAAGCGTCGTAATAGCCAGCACTTAACACATAAGTGCCTATCATAATTCTGCGCTTCACTTCCGCGCCAAAGCCTTCAGCACGGGTTTTGCAATACATATCCATGAGGTCGTCATACTGTTCAGCGCGATAGCCATAACGCACTCCATCATAACGAGATAGGTTGCTAGAGGCTTCGGCTGGGGCTAACACGTAATACACCGGTATCGATAAACGCGTATTGGGTAAGCTGATTTCTACTGTTTCAGCGCCTAAGCGGCGATATTCTTGAATAGCCGCTTGCACCACGCTGGCCACGCCGGCGTCTAAGCCGTCGGAAAAATACTCTTTAGGTAGGCCGATTTTTAAGCCTTGCAAAGGTTTATCTTGCGCTTCTACTTTTGCCAATAAGCGGGCGTAGTCTTCTTTGGGGTGGTTGAGGCTGGTGGAATCCCGTTCATCAAAGCCCACCATCACATTCATCATCAGCGCCATATCTTCACACGACTTGGCCATAGGCCCCGCTTGGTCAAGTGATGAGGCAAAGGCAATCATGCCATATCGCGAGGCTAGTCCATAAGTGGGTTTCAAGCCTGATAAACCGCATAGCGAAGCGGGTTGGCGTATCGAACCGCCAGTATCAGTGCCGGTAGCCGCCAAGCATAGGCGCGCAGCCACAGCAGCGGCGCTGCCACCAGAGCTGCCACCCGGCACGCGTTGGCTATCCCAAGGATTTTGTACCTTGCCAAAATAACTGGTCTCGTTGGACGAGCCCATGGCAAATTCATCCATATTGGTTTTGCCTAGATTCACCGCTCCAGCTTGGTTGAATAAGGAAATCACCGTGGCGTCATAGGGGCCGATAAAATTCTCTAGCATTTTGGAAGCGCAAGTGGTGCGCCAGCCTTGCGCCACAAAGATATCTTTCTGCGCGATAGGAATGCCGGTTAAATCCCCTGCCTGACCGCTGGCCAATAGGGCATCTGCTTGTTTGGCTTGCGCCAAAGACTTGTCGGGGTCTAAGGTGATAAAGGCATTGATGCTGGGATTCAGCTGTTGGATACGCGCCAAAAAGGTTTGCGTGAGCTCTACGCTGGAAATTTGCTTGGCACGCAACATCTCGCCAAGCTGTTTGATGCTTTTGTTAATCATGGTATTGGCTTTAGCAATTATTCGATAACTTTGGGGACAAGATACAGACCATCTTGCACCATAGGCGCAATCTGTTGGAATAGCTCGCGCTGATTGGTTTCACTGACCACGTCTGGGCGCAAGCGTTGCGTAACGTCTTGTGAATGTGACATGGGTTGAATACCTTTGGTATCCACCGCCTGCATTAGTTCAATCAAGGCCATAATGCCGGTCAGCTTGCTAAGCGTAGTTTCTGCCTCAGTATCGCTAATTTCAATTCTGGCGAGATGGGCAATGCGTTTGATATCTTGTGTGGTAAGCGACATAAAATTACTAATTTAATCAATAAAATCGAGATAGAAGTTTAATATTTACCCTAGGTTGCGGTATTATACCCTGATTTAGCGTGTTGCCAGACTTGCGTGGCTGCGAAAAAGCATGAAAGCTTTAATTTTGCTGGCACGGGATTTTCTAGCACAGGGAAAATTTCACTAGCTTATAAATTTCATTAGCAAATTCAATACATCAAACAAATACTACAGGAATAAACATGTTAGGTTTTCTAAAATCTTATTTTTCCAATGACATCGCCATTGACTTAGGCACCGCCAATACGCTGATTTATGTGCGTGGCAAGGGCATCGTGTTGGACGAGCCATCGGTGGTGGCGATTCGTCAAGAAGGTGGTCCAGCTGGTAAGAAAACGCTGTTGGCCGTAGGTGCAGAAGCCAAGCGTATGTTGGGCAGATCACCGGCCAATATTCAAGCGATACGCCCTATGAAAGACGGCGTGATTGCCGATTTCACCATTACTGAACAAATGCTTAAGTACTTTATCCGCAAAATTCATGAGTCGCGTCTGTTCTCGCCTAATCCACGCATCATCATTTGCGTGCCAGTAGGTTCAACGCAAGTGGAGCGCCGTGCCATTCGTGAGTCTGCTTTAGGGGCTGGTGCAAGACGGGTATATCTGATTGAAGAACCGATGGCAGCCGCGATAGGCGCCAATATGCCGGTTGCAGAGCCAACTGGTTGTATGGTGGTGGACGTAGGCGGTGGCACTACCGAGGTTGGTGTGATATCGCTAGGCGGTATCGTTTATGCCAGCTCTGAGCGTGTTGGTGGCGATAAATTCGACCAAGCGATTATTGACTATATCCGCCGTAACTATGGGATGCAGATTTCTGAGCCTACCGCCGAATTGATTAAAAAAGAGATTGGCGCTGCTTTCCCTGGTTCCGAAGTTAAAGAGATTGAAGTGACTGGTCGTAATTTAGCAGAAGGTCTGCCAAGAAAATTTGTTATCAGCAGCAATGAAGTTTTAGAAGCGCTGACTGAGCCGTTAAACGCTATCGTTGGCGCGGTCAAATCGGCACTAGAAAAAACCCCACCAGAATTAGGTGCAGATATCGCCGAAAAAGGCATGGTGCTGACTGGTGGCGGTGCTTTGCTGCACAATTTAGATAGATTGATTATGGAAGAAACTGGTTTGCCTGTGGTGGTTGCAGACGACCCGTTGACCTGTGTGGCACGTGGCAGTGGACGTGCCTTGGAAGAAATTGATCGGCTTGGTAATATCTTTGCCAATGAATAATTGGCAAAATGCTAACTAAGTAATACCCAAATCAATTGCTAGCTTGGCTAGCAATTTTTTTAATCACTTGCAGGAACCGTCATTACAGCAATGATAGAGGAAAAGTCACCACCCAAGTTCTTTGTTCAGGGCACCAGCACGCTGCTGCGCATGGTATTTTTTGCCGCTTTATCTATCAGTATGATGGCCGCCGATGCGCGCTTCCACTATCTAGCAAAAATGCGTCAAGTTGGGGTGTTGGTATTACAACCTTTGCAGTGGGTAGCCAATCGCCCTGAAGCCATTTATCAAGGTGTCAGCGAATATCTCAGAACCCAGTCTAGCCTGCGAGATGAATTAACCGAGCTAAAAACACAATCGCTGTTTCAATCAGCCAAACTGCAACAGTTACAAAGTTTAGAAGATGAAAACAACCATCTAAAATCATTGCTGACTTTAACTTCCTACGCAGATTTCCATGTTAAGCCCGCGCAAATTATTGCCCTGATCAATAATGTCTATCGTCATAAGGTGATGATAGACCAAGGAGAAAAGGCCGGTGTGGTCGAGGGTCAACCAGTGATAGACGAGCAAGGGGTAATTGGACAGGTCACCCGAGTGTTTAGTTTTAGTAGCGAAGTGACCTTGCTGACCGATAGAGAATTTACTATTCCGATCCAAGTAGAGCGCAATGGATTGCGTGCCATTGCCAACGGTGAGGGTAACCGTAGCTATATTAGCCTGCCCTATCTGCCTTCTAATGTTGACTTGCAAAAAGGCGATCGATTGGTGACCTCGGGCATAGATGGTGTTTATCCGGCAGGTTTATTAGTAGCAGAAATCGATCAGATTAAAATTAGCAATAACACCCCATTCGCCATCGTACATGCCAGTCCTATAGGGGGAGTGCACAACTTTAGACAAGTGTTGCTGATTGAACCATTGCAAAAAACACCAGCGCTGAATGAGGCTGGTCAGATTAAACAACAAGCGCAAAACAGTGGCGCGGATAACAAAAAATCCCCGCCGCCTAAATCCACTCAGGAGCCCAAGCCATGAGTAGAGCGCCACTATATTTATCGCTGCTGGTGGCGTTTATATTGCAACTGATGCCTTGGTCAGGCTGGTTGAGGTCAGAGTTTGTTTTGCTGGTGATGCTGTATTGGCTGCTTAGAGCGCCGCACCTGTGCAATATCGGCACAGCTTGGTTAGTGGGTTTGTTATTGGATACAGTGACCGGCGTGTTATTTGGTCAGCATGCCTTGGCGTTTACCTTGACCGCATTCCTCGCTTTGTATTATCAGCGTCGTTTAATTTTATTTACTAATCTGCAACAGACGGGCTATATTTTTCTGTTGTTAGTATTTAATCAAGCGGTGATGTCGGTATTGCAAGTCTACGCAGGGCAAAACTATTTACCGGAATTTTTAATTTCTAGCATGGTTACCTTATTGATCTGGCATTTAGCCCATACTTTTTGGTTAAGTCGCGAGAGGTAACTTTGCCTAGTAGAAACTCCAATAAGTCCTACCTAAGAAATTTTGCGCTGGAGCAATTCTATTTTCACCAGCGTATGCGCTTTGCCATCTTGGCGGTATTGTTAGCACTCATCATTCTCGCGCTACGCTTTTTGTATTTGCAAGTGGGCAAGTACGACTATTTTCAAACTCAAGCGGAAAACAATCGTGTTGCTTTGGTGCCTATCGTCCCTAATCGCGGCAATATCTATGACCGACATGGTGAGTTATTGGCGCAAAACTTTTTTGTTTATACCTTAGAAATCATTCCCGAGCGCACGGATAATTTACAAGACACCATCAATCGCCTATCCAAACTAATCCAAATTCGCGAAAAAGATATAAAGAATTTTAGAAAGCTGCGTGCACAAACGCATAACTTTGAAAGTGTGCCTATTCGTACCCATTTGAATGAACAAGAGGCGGCAATATTTGCGGTGAATCAATATCGATTTCCCGGCGTCAGTATTAAATCAAGACTGTTTCGCTATTACCCAAATGCTAGCAGTGCCTCGCATCTTATTGGCTATGTCGGGCGTATCAATCAAGACGATAAAGAAAGTCTTGAGCAACTTGAAATCAGTTCAAACTATAAAGGCTCGGAATACATAGGCAAGGCCGGCATGGAGCAATTTTATGAGACCATTTTGCACGGTCAGACTGGTTTCCAGCAGGTGGAAATCAACGCCAATGGACAAGCGGAACAGGTGCTTTCGATTACCCCGCCTAAGTCGGGCAATAATCTCATCTTAAGCGTAGATCTCAAGTTGCAACAAATTGCTGAAAAAGCTTTTGAGCATCATCGCGGTGCTTTGGTCGCCATCGAGCCGAAAACAGGTGAAGTTTTAGCCTATGTGAGTATGCCCACATATGATCCGAATTTATTTATTGACGGTATAGACGGGGATACATGGAAACAACTCAATGAATCCTTGGATAAACCGCTGATTAATCGACCTATACGCGGCATCTATCCGCCGGGTTCAACGTTTAAGCCATTTGTTGCCTTGGCTGGATTGCATCATAAAAAAAGAACACCGCCGTTCTCTATTGCCGATCCGGGCTTTTATATGTTGGCGGGGAGCGCCCATCAATACCGCGACTGGAAGCCTGGTGGACATGGCATGGTGGATATTCAAAAGGCCATTACCGTATCTTGCGATACCTTTTTTTACGGCTTGGCATTAGATTTAGGTATAGATAAGCTGACTGATTATGTACGCCATTTTGGTTTTGGCGCTAAATCCGGCATCGATATGGTGGGAGAAATAGGCGGCTTGTTACCCACCCCAGAATGGAAAAACAAACGCTATAAGCAAAAATGGTATCCCGGAGAGACCATTATTGTCGGCATAGGCCAAGGCTATACCTTGGTGACGCCCATGCAATTGGCGCAAGCAACCGCTATCTTGGCAAATAACGGCGTTGCCATGCGTCCGCATATCTTAAAAACAGTAGAAATTCCTGATCACAGCAAGCGTTATGAGATTCCGCTTAGCCAAGTGGATATGGTAAGCATAGACCCAGAAACTATCGAACTGGTGCGTAACGGCATGATAGATGTTACCAAGCCTGGCGGCACAGCAGCCAGTGTGGGGGCTGGGGCGCCGTATCAAGTGGCAGCCAAAACTGGTACTGCACAGGTGGTGGGGGTGAAGCAAGGCGCGAAATATAATGCTTCGGCTATCGACGAGCGCCATCGCGACCATGCATTGTTTATCGCCTATGCGCCAGCAGAAGAGCCCAAGATTGCCTTAGCAGTTATCGTCGAGAATGGTGGTCATGGGGGCTCAGCCGCCGGCCCTATCGCACGGCAAGTAATGGACTATTATTTGCTCGGTAAAGCGCCTAAGGGTGAGCCGGATAAAGCCGCTGTAAGCAATCGAAATGAGGAGCCATTGCATGATTGATAGATTGCGCTATTACTTGTTGCGACATATAGACCCGTTTCTACTGGCCTGCCTATTATTTACCTGTTTTATTGGGCTATTTGTGATTTATAGCGCTTCTGGGCAAAGCTTTAATAAGGTGCTGGGACAAGCGCTCAATATGCTAGTGGCTTTGACCATGATGTGGGGCATGGCAAATATCCCGCCGAATCTGCTAGAGCGGCTAGCCGTGCCTATTTTCTTAATCGCTTTATTTCTATTATTAGCAGTTGCCTTGGTCGGTGAAGTGAGTCATGGCGCAAGACGCTGGCTGAATCTTGGTTTTGTCAGATTGCAGCCCTCAGAGTTGATGAAAATTGCTGCACCTATGATGTTGGCTTGGTATTTTGCTCGTCGCGAGGAGGGGTTGCGTCGTCGAGATTATCTAGTGGCTTTTATCTTGTTATTAATACCGGTCGCGCTGGTAATGAAACAGCCAGATTTAGGCACCGCCTTAATTATTTTTGCTGCTGGCTTTTATGTGATCTTTTTGGCAGGACTAAGCTCACGATTATTAATTGCCGCAGGCTTATTGTTTGCTGTTTTAGCCCCAATTTTTTGGACTATGTTGCACGATTATCAGCGCCGTCGTGTAGAAATATTGCTAGACCCCTATCAAGACCCACTAGGTGCCGGTTATCACACCATCCAAGCTAGCATAGCCTTGGGTTCCGGTGGCATTTTTGGTAAAGGCTGGCTGAACGGCACCCAATCGCAGTTAGACTTTTTGCCAGAACGCACCACGGATTTTATTTTCGCGGTATTCGGTGAGGAATTTGGCTTGATAGGCAATTTATTTTTAATCACTTTATTTGGCGTGTTGATATTCCGTGGCTATATCATTGCCTCGCGCGCGCACAACATCTTTTGTCGTTTATTAGCCGGTAGCATCTGCCTGACTTTCTTTACTTATGTATTTATCAATATCGGCATGGTAAGTGGCTTATTGCCGGTTGTTGGCGTGCCATTACCTTTGATTAGCTATGGAGGCACTTCCTTGGTTACCGTGTTATTAGGCTTTGGCATACTAATGAGTATTCACAGTCATAAAGCTTTGGTGGCGTCATCATGATCAGCACCTCCGCATTCAACAAATTATTACTGCCTATGCTGTTGCTCAGCCTGGTCGGCTGTACCAGCCTGGATATCGTGGTGCCGCGTGAACAGCGCACGCAAAGCAGCAAGCCTGCTAGCAAAAGCAGTCAAAGTGCACCGCTTAAAAGTGGCGGTTATTACTTAGATGACGGCCCTGGTGATAATCCGCCCGCCGATATGCTGAGCATCCCCGATGCCGTCCCTAAACTTGAGCCTTATGCAGCGCGGGCCAATAAGCCGTATATTGCGCTAGGGATGTCCTACACCCCGATGACCAGTTATCAGCCTTATAAAAAACAGGGCATTGCTTCTTGGTATGGACGTCGCTATCACGGGCAAAAAACTTCTATCGGTGAGGTCTATGATATGTATGCCATGACCGGCGCACATACCACTTTGCCGCTACCGAGTTATGTCAGAGTGACCAATCCAGAGAATGGTAAATCCGTGATAGTACGCATTAACGACCGCGGGCCTTTTCACGAAGGACGCATAATCGACCTATCTTATTTGGCGGCTTATAAACTAGGCGTGGCCCAAAAAGGCAGCGGTTGGGTAGAAGTAGAAGCGATCGATGTAAAGCAATATCTTGCGCAACAGGGTGCCAGCCAAGCAACCGTCCCAGCGACAAGCAACTTAGTCAGTGCTAATGCACCGAATGCCAGTCCGCCAACAGTCAATCCGCCCAGTCCGGCAGTCGCGCAATATGACAAGAGTGCTAGCAATGAGGCGCCGCTAGCCAGTGGCAATTATGTACAACTAGGCGCCTTCCGCCAGCCAGAAAATGCGCAAAACTTAGCGCAAAAATTACGCCAACAAGTCACTTTGCCTAATAGCACCAGCGTCAGCCAAACGCAAAGCCAAGGCCTCTATCGCGTGCTGGTAGGGCCTTTTGATAGCCGCCTGAATGCGGAACAAATGGCAGAAAAAATCAAAGCCAATATAGGCCTGAGTGTGGTGATTGTCAGCTATTAACTTGAACTAAACCTCTTTGTCCCCATCATTAACGCTATGACACAAACTAACGACAAACCACTCATCGATTTCCCATGTGATTTTCCTATCAAAGTGATGGGCGAAACCCATGACAGCTTTAGCCAAATCATTATCCAACTGATACAAACCCACAGGCCTGATTTTGATGCAACGCGGGTAGAGATGCGCGCCAGTAGCGCAGGCAAATATATCAGCCTGACTTGCTTGGTGCGGGTGGATTCGCAAACCCAACTAGACAATGTGTATCGTGCTTTGACCGCGCATCCTGCAGTCAAATACGTGCTGTAATGACGGCTTTCCCTTAGCGACTTATGCTCACTAGCACGCTTCAGGTTAAGTATTTTCCCTGCACAGACTATCGCCAGATTTGGCAGCAGATGCAGGCTTTTACCGCGCAACGCGATGGGCAAACCATGGATGAAATCTGGTTTGTCGAGCATCCGCCAGTCTATACCCTAGGCTTAAATCGCAAAGGGGTGGAGTTGCCACGGCGCGATGATATCCCGGTGGTGGCCACCGACCGTGGTGGCAAAATCACCTATCATGGGCCGGGTCAGTTGGTGATGTATGTGTTGATCGATTTAAAGCGCAAAGGCATCAATGTCAGGCAATTGGTATCAGCGCTAGAAAACGCAGTGATCGCGCTATTGGCAGAACATCATATCGTGGCGCAAGCTAGAGCTGATGCACCGGGCGTGTATGTGCAAGATAAAAAAATCGCCTCGGTAGGGCTAAGACTAAAACGCGAATGTTGTTATCACGGCTTGTCGCTGAATAACGCCATGGATTTAAGCCCTTTCGCCGCCATTGATCCATGCGGCTATGCGGGCATGCAAGTGACCCAACTAAGCGACTTGGCGGTGCAGCTGAGCAGCCAACAGCTGGCGGCAAAACTGCTAAAATCTATGGCTCAACAACTAGGATATGTGCATGACTGAACAGTTACAAAAAGCGCGCAAAGTGGCGGGTGAAAAACAACGCGGTGAACAAAAAACCGCCCGTATTCCTATCAAAATTGTGCCGCAACCAGTTCAGCGCAAACCCGCATGGATCAAGATGCAAGTGCCGGATAGCCCGCGTTTTCAGGAAATTAAATCCATCTTGCGCGAAAACAATTTGCACACCGTCTGCGAAGAAGCCAGCTGTCCCAATATAGGCGAGTGTTTTAGCGGCGGCACCGCCACCTTTATGATTCTGGGAGATATCTGCACCCGCCGCTGCCCATTCTGCGATGTGGCGCATGGTCGTCCGTTACCTCCAGATAGCCAAGAGCCAGATAATCTAGCCAGCACCATCGCGCAAATGCGGCTGAAATATGTGGTGATTACTAGTGTCGATAGAGATGACCTGCGCGATGGCGGTGCACAGCATTTTGTGGACTGCATACAAGCGGTAAGACGCGACTCACCCAATATAAAAATTGAAATCCTAGTACCAGATTTTCGTGGTCGTTTAGATACTGCCCTATCCATCCTGCAAAGCGCCCCGCCAGATGTGATGAACCACAATTTAGAAACCGTGCCACGCTTGTATCAACAAGCCAGACCCGGCGCCGACTACCAAAATTCATTACAGTTATTACAGCAATTTAAACAACTGCATCCCAATGTGCCCACCAAATCCGGCCTCATGCTGGGCCTAGGTGAGAGCGATGAAGAAATCCTGCAAGTGATGCAAGACCTACGCCAGCACGGCGTCACCATGCTGACCCTGGGGCAATACCTACAACCCTCCATGCACCACCTCCCCGTCGCCCGCTTCGTCCCCCCCGAACGCTTCCAACAATTCGAACAACAAGCCCTCGCCATGGGCTTCACCCAAGCCGCCTGCGGCCCCATGGTGCGCAGTTCGTATCATGCAGATTTACAGGCGCATGGGGTGGTGGGGTAAAAGTCCATCATCATTGTCGCAACTGTTTTGGTTGTTACCTAGCGATAGATTAGGCAACTTTGAGTATCTGATATAACTCCGATTTTTTGGAAAATTGGTGACGAGCGGAGATGGATTTTGTCATTGCAGAGTTTAATTTTGCGCTACTGTTAGCCTGCACATAAACAGTTTTTTCTATCAGTTGATTGTTATATAAATCGCCTACTTGATTGGCGTGTACTTGGGTAAATGTTACTGCTGCCCGATTCCAAGGCTGCCCACAAGACGCCCACTCTGGTTTTTTAAATACCACTTCAAATTCGTAGCCAAGTGCATTAGCAAAAGCATAAATACTTTTTGCCTCAATATTCGTTTTGTTCAGCAGCCGGGTGATGTTTGCCTTGCTAACATTTAATAATGCCGCCATTTCACTTCGGCTTTTGCCCTCGAAAGCCATCAGTGTTGCAAGGCTAGTCGCAATTTTTTGTAGACACAGCACTTCAAGATCTTGCTCATTTAGCTGCTTTTGCATTGCATCCCAGTCAAACTGGCTAGCTGATTCTTGGCTAGTCGCTATAGCTCATTTTTGTTTGATTCTTGCCATGATGTTTCTCCATTTGATTCACGCTTAAAGCTTGTTTTGCTCGTTCGACCTGCCCCCCAAAGCCGGTCCATTTTTAAGTTAGTAAAGTCCATTAACAAACAAACCAAATTTAATTTTGCTATTTTTAGTGCAAGAACTTCGCAATTAACTAAAAAGCTTTATTTGCTAGTTTTATAGCATACGAAGATTATATTCTATGAATAAAATCAGGTCACTTGTACACAAAATCCACAAAATTTCCACCTACCCTAATTCAGGATAAATTTCTTTGAGCGCTTGTTTAAAAAAGTTTCGAGCTTTTGGGGACTGAAAAGCGCCTCGAATAATTCTTTGCAAAAGTTGCTGACTGATGGGCCCATGTGGTGTCCCAAGCTTTGCGATGATGGAGGTAGATTTAATGTCAGCAAAACGATATGCGATGTATGAGGGATGTTGAATAAAAGGGTGGTCACCTTGTTGAAGTAAAACTGTTTCTTCTGGTGCTTTATCGGGTTTGATTGAGGTTACTGATACTAGTAACACTTGTGGTTGTTCACCAAAGTTTTGTATGACTACTGGATTATTCAGGATGATATGCAGATGTAAGCCTCCAAAAGTGTCCATCATGAAGGTGGCACCTGCGTGGATACTTATCGGCATGAATGAAATTACTCAGATAGGGTGAAAGCCTGTTTGATTTGTGCTTGCTCGTACAGGTCTGATAAGGAGCTGTTAATTTTTTGTTGGCTGAAGCCTAAGTGCTTGAATAGCGTGGTAAGTGGGATATCTAAACTGGAGCCGTTGGGGTCAGTCCACTCTGGGCAGTTGCGTGGGTCATGGGTGTATTCGACTAATTGGTATTCATCCATGTGACCAAATTCCTGCCAAACTTGTTGGATTAAGGAAATTTGGTCGGCAGATAACATGGGTAGGTGATTGATGTTTGGTAGGGGTTTATTGATTCTAACCATATGATTAGCTCTGTCACTGACCCATTCTTCCCAGCCACCTGCTTGTTTCTTACCTCCGCCAGAGATGCAGTCGTAAGTCATAGAGAGCACCGGTCCCTTTGGCATGGCGACAAGTCGGTCACCAATAATAGGTTCAGCATACACTTCATAAGACTTTCGCTCTGCTAAATACATCAGCTTCATTAGTCTTAGGATGTTGAGTTCGCCTTTAGCTAAATACAAAAAAGCCGCTGCGACATTTGCCGCAGTGCGCTCATCAAACAGATAAGATAAAGAAGAATCGGAAGTATTCATAAGAAATTTTGTTAAGTTAAAACAGTAATTTAACAGTGAAAATGATACGCCTGTAACTATCTGATAGCAACCAAAGAAAGTTAAAAATTTAGCTTGTGGTAAAGAATAAAAAAATTAATTCACCAGCCTTTAAGATGTTTAAAAATGTATTTAGACGTATTTAGTTAGTTTTACACGATGAACACGAAGCTGTTACAAAACAATATTAGCTATAATCAAACGATTGGCTATAAATCAAAGGAAGCAGTATGAAAGAGTTAACTTTTACAGAGGCGCAGAATCGTTTTGAAGAATTGATAGAAATTGTGCAGCAAGAAACGCTTTTAATTAAGCGTGACGGTAAGGTGATTGCTTATATTGTTTCCAGTAAAACCTATCAAGATATGGTCGATAAAGCCTTGCAAGCTCAGGAGCGTGTGAAGGAATAGTTTTCGGTGATTAGTCAATTTTCAGGTTCTGGCGCTGGTGGTGGTACTACACGGCTACTCCAAGAGCGGCAACATGATCATCGAAGTGAATGATAAGTACTTGGGTAATGAATATTTCGGCATCGATTAAACTAACTGATATCAAACAAAGTACTTAATTAGACAGCAAATATTAAGTAGTAAAGGAAAAGATGATGACTAAATTGCGTTGGGGAATTCTAGGTGCGGCGCGGGTGAATGAGCGATTGT
>CAYNLW010000001.1:83464-98352 GCA_964398195.1 uncultured Methylophilaceae bacterium
ATGACTAAATTGCGTTGGGGAATTCTAGGTGCGGCGCGGGTGAATGAGCGATTGTTGCCGGCTATTGTGGAGGCGAATAATGCGGAGTTGGTGGCGATTGCTAGTCGGCGGGTGGGGGCGGCGCAAGAGACATTGGCTAAGTATGCGCCGCAACAGCTGGGGCAGGTGGATTGTTATGATGCGCTTGAGCCTTTGTTGCAGCGTGCGGATATTGATGCGGTTTACATTCCCTTGGCTAACCATGAGCATGCGCATTGGGCGATTCAAGCCATACAGGCGGGCAAGCATGTGTTGATAGAAAAGCCTATGGCGATACGTGTGCAGGATATTGACGCTATCGCGCAGGCGGCGCAACAACATCAGCGCTGCGTGATGGAAGGCTTTATGTATCGCTTTCACCCGCAACATCAGCGGGTCAAACAAATCGTCGATTCCGGCAAACTGGGTGAGATTCGCTTTGCTAAGGCCAGCTACTCTTTTATGATGCGGCCGGCGCGAATGTATCGTTTGGCTAATCATACCGATTTGGGTGGTGGTGCCATGTGGGATATCGGCCCATATGCTGTGCACACCTTGCGCCATTGTTTTGCGCAAGATCCAGTGGCAGTGATGGCGACGGCCAAATATGCCGACAGTGGTGCGGATATCACCACCAGTGGCGTGATTGATTTTGGTGATGGGCGGCGCGGTCATTTTGATACTAGCTTTGAGTGTAGCCGTCAGTCGGAATACACCTTAATCGGCACCAAGGGTGGTTTGAAATGCCATACCGTATGGCAATTGCCCGGCACCAATGATGTACCGGTAATTTCTTGGTGGAGTGAAGACGGCAGTCGAGCAGAAGAAGTGTATCCAGCCAGCAATCATTTTGTCCTAGAAATCGAGCATTTCTCTACTGCAGTACTACAGCAGCAATCCCCATTACTCAGCTTGCAAGACGCACGCATGAATTGCCTCACCATACAGGCCATTATTGAGTCTGCCGCGAGTGGCAAACAGGTGGCTATCCATGGCTAATGACTGCACGCTATGCCAACAAAGCGGTGGTGAGCTGCTGTGGCAAAATGATTTTTGTCGAGTGGTGTTGGTGGACGATAAACAGTTAGCTGGCATGTGCCGAGTGATTGCCCAGCAGCATATCAAAGAGATGTCTGACCTGAATCCAGCGCAACAAATCGCCATGATGCAAGTGGTGTTTGCAGTGGAAAAAGTGATGCGTGAGGTGTTGCGTTGCGACAAAATCAATTTAGCCAGTTTGGGCAATAAAACCCCGCATCTGCATTGGCATATTATGCCGCGCTATCACGATGATGCGCATTTCCCTGAATCCATTTGGGCTGCCCCACAACGGCCTATGAAAGCATTGGACAGTGCCTTACTGCGAAGTTTTACAGCGCAACTGCAACAGCATTTAAAGCAAATCGCTTAATACTTTTACTTGGCTGGTATTTCTCAACATGTATTAGTCGATGAGCAAACGCTCAACGATTTCACCCTGTGCCAAATGGCGCTCGATAATCTCGTCCAAATCGCTGTGATCAATAAACGAATACCAAACCGCCTGCGGATACACCACCATCACCGGACCCTGAGCGCAGCGGTCTAAACAGCCGGCGCGATTGATGCGCACTTTGCCTTTGCCATTCATATTGAGCTTTTTGATTTTGCTCTTCATATAGTCAAACGCTTGTTCGGCGCCGTGCTGGGTGCAGCAGTTGGCGCCATCTTCGCGCACATTCAAACAAAAAAATACATGGTATTGATAATACGATGCCTTACTCATACAACACTCCTCATTGGCTAGCGCGCTGAAACTGCGCGCGCATTGCGGTGGTCGTTATTCGCCGCCATTAAAGTTGTCTTCTTTGGTAAAAGTCCAAGTGCGGGTGATATCTAAAATATCCACCTCTTTGCGGATATCTTCAGGGAAAGGCGCATATGGCGCGGCCAATTCTACAATGCGCCTAGCCGCGTCATCTAACAGACGTTGCCCAGAGCTGCGGCGGATTTCCACTTTTTCTAGACTGCCATCTGATTTGATATAGACCGTCATCTGCAAACTGCCATACAACTTTTGCTCACGCGCAGCAGTCGGGTAATTCAAATTGCCGATACGCTCCACTTTTTGTCGCCATGCCTCAACATAAATGGCAAATTTATATTCTTGCGTACGCACCCCAACCGATTTGCGCCGTGGCCGTTTTTGATAGTCCTCTTGCTGTCTAGCAATCTGCGATTCAGCGCGATTAATTTCTTCATTGTTGGCAATTAAATTGCTGGCGTCTAAGTTCAATTTGCGACTTGGCGCTGCCGCCTCGTTGGCATTCGGGGTGGGCGCTGGCGTGTTATTCACACTGCTAGGCGACTGTATTTGATTGAGCAGTTGTGCCGCCTGCGTTTCTAATTTTTTCACTTGCTGTTGTTGTTCACGCGACTCCGTTTGCACTTTCTCCACTTGGCGACTGAGCTTTTTCACCTTAGCCACCACTTTTTTCTCTGGAATGGGCTCGCTTACCACAGGCTCAGCTTTATTTTGCGGCTGTATCGCCTGTGCGCTGTCATTGTCCTGATTGGTTTGCGCTAGCAGCTGCGCTTGCTTGGGTGGCGTGCTATTGGTTTGATTGAGCAAAATGACTTCTAAGGGGGGGATTTTGTCGCGCATATATTTGCTGTAGTCAGGCTTAAATTTCAGCCCCAAGATCAGCAAGACATGTAGCAACAGCGACAGGGTCACCGCGAGATAAAAGAATTTGGATTGCTTCAACATAAGCGCATGCAAGGCGAGTTTAACAGGCCGCTTTGTTGAGCGACTGCAATAACTGTTGATGGATGCCGCCAAACCCGCCATTACTCATCACCAAAATATGATCGCCTGGGCGGGCTGCCGCCACGATGGCCTCTACCAGCGCAGGCATTTGTTCAAATACCGCAGATTTTTGCGCGATAGGCGCCAGTGCTTGCGCTGGCGACCAGCCTAAATTCGCCGCGTAGCAAAACACTTGATCAGCTTGTTGCAAACTATCTGGCAGCGCCTGCTTCATCACCCCTAGCTTCATGGTATTCGAGCGTGGCTCTAATACCGCCAAAATTCTCTGCTGACCGACTTTGCTGCGCAGACCTTGCAGCGTGGTGGCAATGGCAGTCGGATGATGGGCGAAATCATCATATACATGGATATCATTCACCACCCCGCGCAATTCCATGCGACGTTTCACATTTTTAAAGCTAGCTAAAGCCGCTATTGCTTGTTCCACACTAACGCCAGCGTGTCTAGCTGCGGCAATCGCTGCAAGCGCATTCAGTCTATTATGCTCGCCCAATAAATCCCATTGCACTTTGTATTGCGTTTTGTCGTCTTGCGCTTGGCCTTGCTCTTGATAGCGCACTGCAAAACTACTTGCACCATCTAGCTCGCCTATCTGCCAATCGCCGTCCTTGCCAAAGCTTTGTACGGCTGACCAGCAGCCGCGCTGTAACACCCGTTGCAGGCTGTCTTGTGTGTTATTGACGATGATTAAGCCTTGTTGCGGGACAGTTCTGACCAGATGATGAAACTGCGTTTCAATAGCCGCCAAATCGGCAAAGATATCGGCATGGTCAAATTCCAAATTATTCAAAATGGCGGTGCGTGGGCGGTAATGCACAAACTTAGAGCGCTTATCAAAAAACGCCGTGTCATATTCATCGGCTTCAATCACAAAGAATGGCGAAACGCTGTGCGGGTCTTGTTGTGGCGCTTGTGGCAAACGCGCAGAAACAGAAAAATTCTCTGGCACGCCACCGATTAAAAAGCCTGGCGCCAAGCCTGCTGATTGCAAAATCCAAGCCAGCATAGCGCTGGTGGTGGTCTTGCCATGTGTGCCCGCCACAGCCAACACCCACTTGCCTTGTAATACATTTTCCGCCAACCACTGCGGTCCAGAAATATACGGCAAACCACGATTCAGAATTTCTTCCATCAATGGATTGCCGCGACTGACCATATTGCCCACGACAAATATATCTGGTTGTAAATCTACTTGGCTAGGGTCAAATCCTTCGATCAACTGAATGCCTTGCGCTTCTAGCTGGGTGCTCATGGGCGGATACACATTGGCATCGCAGCCGGTGACATGGTGACCAGCCTGCTTGGCGAGCACCGCGATACCGCCCATAAAAGTGCCACAGATACCGAGAATATGAATATGCATATCGCGTCCTTAAGCTTTATGACAAGTTAGGTGCCAGCCAGCGCGCTAATTCCTGTTCATCCATGCCACGTCGTTGCGCCATATCAGCCAGTTGGTCGGGGCCTATTTTATCCACACTGAAATACTTAGCCGCTGGGTGGGCAAAGTAAAAACCCGATACCGAAGCGGCAGGATGCATGGCGTAGGCGTCGGTCAGCTGCATGCCAATTTGCTGGCATTGCAGATAGTGAAACATATCCGCTTTGACGGTATGGTCTGGGCAAGCAGGATAGCCAGGCGCAGGGCGTATGCCGCGATATTGTTCGGCAATCAAGGCCGCGTTATCAAGCTGCTCATCTGCCGCATAGCCCCATAAATCGGTGCGCACGCGCTGGTGTAAATATTCGGCAAAGGCTTCCGCTAATCTATCAGCCAGCGACTTCAACATAATCGCTGAGTAGTCATCGTGTTGTTGCAAGAATTGTTGCTCATGCTTTTCTATCCCCAAGCCAGCGGTCACCGCAAACATACCGATATAGTCGGCAATGGCGGATTGCTTAGGGGCAATAAAATCGGCTAAACATTGATTCGGTTTGGCGACCCCATCTAGCACAGGCTTTTGCGTCTGTTGGCGTAAGCCGTAGTAAGTAAACGCTACTTGTTGGCGCTGCTCGTCGGCATAGATTTGAATATCGTCATCATTCACCGTATTAGCAGGCAATAACGCAATCACCCCATTAGCCGTCAACCAACGGCCTTGAATCAGTTTCTTCAACATGGCTTGCGCATCGTTAAATACTTTGCTGGCGGTTTCGCCCACCACAGGGTCCTGCAAAATCGCTGGATAGCTGCCTATCAAATCCCAAGTTTGAAAGAACGGCCTCCAGTCTATATAGGGCACCAGTAAATTTAAATCGATATTCTCTAACACACGGCGGCCAATAAACTTGGGTTTAGTGGGCGCGAATTGACCATCAAACTGGCACACGGTTTTGTTTAAGCGGGCTTGCGCCAAAGGAATTAATGCCTGTCCTTTTTTGTTGGCATGCTGTTCGCGAATACGCTCATAGTCCTCTGCCACCTGCTGCAAATATTGCTCGCGTTGTTCCACCGTGAGCAGCGACTGCATAATCGCCACCGAGCGTGAAGCGTCCGGCACATAAATCACTGGCCCATCATAATTGGGGGCAATTTTGACCGCGGTATGGGTGCGCGAAGTGGTCGCCCCGCCGATGAGCAGTGGCATTTTTACACCACGGAAGTATTCGTCGCGCTGCATCTCTTTGGCTACATAAGCCATCTCTTCCAGCGAAGGGGTAATCAAACCCGATAGGCCGATAATATCGGCGTTCTCTTGTTTGGCCTTGGCCAAAATCTCGGCAGCAGGCACCATCACACCCATATTCACCACTTCAAAGTTATTACATTGCAGCACCACCGAGACGATATTTTTGCCGATATCGTGCACATCGCCTTTCACGGTAGCGATAATAATTTTGCCTTTGGGTTTTTGTGCCACGCCAGTCAGTTGTTCTTGCAGACGTTTTTCTTCTTCAATAAACGGCACCAAATGCGCCACCGCCTGTTTCATCACGCGCGCCGATTTGACCACTTGTGGCAGAAACATTTTGCCCTGCCCAAACAAATCGCCCACGGTATTCATGCCGTCCATCAACGGCCCTTCAATCACTTCAATCGGCCGTCCGCCACGCGCGGCGATTTGCTGACGCGCTTGTTCCGTGTCTTCCACAATAAATTCAGTAATGCCGTGGATCAGCGCGTGCGCTAGCCGCTGTTCCACTGAGGTCGGCTGCTCAGCGGTGCCGCGCCAAGCCAAACCAGATTCCACTTTTTTATCGCCAGCGGTGAGTGTGCCGGCAAATTCAATCATGCGCTCAGTAGCATCATCGCGCCGATTCAGCACCACATCTTCGACATGCTCGCGCAAATCAGCGTCTAGCTCATCATAAATGCCTATCATGCCGGCATTGACGATGCCCATGCTCATGCCGGCTTTAATAGCGTGATAGAGAAACACCGTATGTATCGCTTCACGCGCTGGCTCATTGCCACGGAAGCTAAAGCTGACATTGGACACCCCGCCAGAAATGCGCGCATAAGGCAGATTTTGTTTGATCCATGCGGTGGCATTAATAAAATCCACGGCATAGTTGTTGTGCTCATCAATGCCGGTGGCGATGGCAAAAATATTCGGGTCAAAAATAATATCTTCTGGCGCAAAGCCTATGCCCTGAGCGTAATTACCGGCAGGCGCGTCAGCGCGATATTGCGCAGGGTCGCCGGCTAATAAACGATAAGCCCGCTCACAGATTGCTATCTTGCGTTGGAAAGTGTCTGCCTGACCTTGCTCGTCAAACGCCATGACGATGACGGCGGCGCCATAGCGCTGACATAGCTTGGCTTGGCGCAAAAATTCCTGCTCGCCTTCTTTGAGCGAAATCGAATTGACGATGGCCTTGCCTTGCACGCATTGCAAGCCGGCCTCTAGCACTTCCCATTTAGACGAATCAATCATAATCGGGATACGTGCGATATCTGGCTCTGAGGCAATCAGATTGAGGAAGTGGCGCATCGCCTTGACCGAGTCCAACATGGCCTCGTCCATATTGATATCAATAATCTGCGCGCCGTTTTCCACTTGTTGTCTAGCGACTTGCAACGCCTGTTCAAATTGCTCATTCAAAATCAAGCGCGCAAACGCCTTAGAGCCGGTCACATTGGTACGCTCACCGACATTAACAAACAAGCTGTCATTATCAATGGTAAATGGCTCTAAGCCAGACAAACGGGTCAGTCTTGCCACTTTGGGCAGCACTCTAGGTGGGATAGTCTTGACTGCTTCGGCAATCGCTTGAATATGTTCAGGGGTGGTGCCGCAACAGCCACCAGCGATATTCATAAAACCACTTTCGGCAAATTCTTTTAATAAGCCCGAGGTATCTGCCGGCTTCTCGTCAAAGCCGGTGTCCGACATAGGGTTGGGCAAGCCAGCGTTGGGGTAAATACACACAAAGGTATCAGCAATTTGCGCCAATTCTTCCGCATAAGGCCGCATCAAAGTAGCGCCCAGCGCGCAATTCAGGCCTATGGTCAAAGGTCGTGCATGGCGCACAGAGTTCCAGAAAGCGGCTACTGTTTGACCGGATAAAATACGCCCAGAAGCGTCGGTAACGGTGCCAGAAATCATCAGCGGCAAACGTCGGCCTAATTGTTCAAAGCATTGTTCTATGGCGAATAGTGCCGCCTTGCAATTCAGCGTATCAAAAATAGTTTCTACCAACAGAATATCCACACCGCCCTCGATTAAGGCTTCGGTTTGTTGGTAATAAGCCGCGCTTAATTGGGCAAAACTGATATTACGCGCCGCAGGGTCATTCACATCAGGCGAAATGGAAGCGGTTTTGGGGGTGGGGCCTAAAGCACCTGCGACAAAGCGTGGTTTATCTGGGGTGCTATAACGATCACAAGCGGCACGCGCTAATTTGGCTGCGCTCAGATTCATTTCGCGCGTTAGATGCGCCATAAAATAATCGTCTTGCGCGATGCTGGTGGCGCCAAAGGTATTGGTCTCGATAATATCCGCCCCAGCGGCTAAATATTGCTCGTGTATCTGTTGAATAATGTGCGGCTGGGTCAGGTTGAGCAACTCATTATTGCCCTTCACAAACAGCTCGCGAGATGGCTCAGCAGGCGCCGCCTGGTGGTTTGCGCCACAGCCACAAGTCGGGCCTTTGGCGCAGAAAGGCACATCTTGCGGCCCTTGAAAATCCTTAAAGCGCTCCCCGCGATAGTCCTGTTCGCTCAATTTATATTGCTGAATCATGGTGCCCATGGCGCCATCCAAAATCAGGATGCGCTGTTGCATCAATTCACGCAATTTTTTTTCGGTTGGGGAAATAAACGACTGACTCATCTCTGCCTATGCCCACGCGGGCGTTAAAAACAGCCAGCATTATAAATGCTGATGGCTTTTCGCGCTAAGTTTTATGGGGCTGACAATTGCTTTAACCAGCTGGTGAGATCAAGCTAAATTAGCCCCTAAAAGATGGCCTATCCAATAAGTGAGTACGCCGGCGCCGCCGCCTATGATGAGCATGCGTAGGCCGCCCCACCAGGCGCCACGGCCGGTGAAAAGGGAAAGGGCGGCGCCTATGGCGAAAAGTGCCAAGGCGGTGAGGCCTATGGAAGCGGCTAGTTGGCCTTGGGCTAGGCCTAGCCAATAAGGCAAGATGGGGATAATGCCGCCGGCTACGAAGGCTAGAAAAGAGGAAATGGCGGCAGCCCAAGGTGAACCCAGTTCATCAGGGTTTAAGCCTAGTTCTTCGCGTGCCAAGGTATCTAAGCCTACCGCTGGGTCGGCAATCATTTTCTTGCCTAATGCCAAGGCTTGTCTTTTGGGCATGCCGCGCGCCATATAAATCAAAGCCAATTCGCCCGCTTCTTCTTCCGGATATTGCGCCAGCTCTTTGCGCTCTAGCGCGATTTGATATTCAAACATCTCACGCTGTGAGCGCATGGAAATATACTCGCCGGCCGCCATCGAAAAGGCGCCTGCCAATAGGCCGGCGATGCCGGTTAATAAAATAGTGCTATTGCTGCTGGCCGAGCCTGCCACGCCAAACAACAAACAGGCGATGGATACCAAGCCATCATTCACCCCGAACACCGCAGCACGCAGACCGCCATTGCCCGCAGAGCGATGACTGGCGCCTATCTCATCGACATGGGTATAAGTCGGATGGCCGACCGCTTGATGGCTATACACGGATAAGCCACGAATTTTGATGGCGGCTAGCACAGGTTTAATCTTGCTGGCGCCTAAACGCTGAATCAGCATAGCGACAATGCGGGTACGCAGATTGGGTTTGTATTCGCTGATAAACGGCTGACCGGCTTGTTGGGCGTGCTTAGCCCATATGCTGGCCTGATGTTCAGCTTCTTGCGCTAGGCGGCTGAATAATTGCTGACGATTTTGTTGACTTTCGTTTTGCGCAATCACGCGGTAAAGATAAGCCGATTGCATTTCCTCATGCCAACTTTGTTGTGCTTGCATCATCACTCCTTAAATCGCTAATAACGTATGCTTTCATTGCGCCGATATTGTATCGCCTCAGCGATATGTCTAGTTTGGATATCCGCCTGCTGACCCAAATCGGCGATGGTTCTGGCGACCTTAAGAATACGATGAAAGGCGCGCGCCGACAGATTAAATTTTTGTATCGCTTGTTTAAGCAAATTCATACTAGCCGCATCAGCGCGACAAAACTGCTCAATTTCTTGCGTGCTTAAAGCATAGTTACTTTTCTGTTGGCGTTGCAGTTGTTGTTCATAAGCAGCTTGCACACGCGCTTGAATCTGCGCACTAGCTTCACCATCTGCCGCCTGCATCAGATCATCTTGTTTAAGCGAGGCGACTTCGATATGAATATCTATCCTATCTAACAGCGGCCCAGAGATCTTGGCGCGATAGCGATGAATTTTATCTGGTGTGCAACGACAACGATTATTGTGATGCGCCAAATAACCGCATGGGCAGCGATTCATGGCGGCAATTAACTGAAAACGTGCAGGAAAATCGGCTTGTCGGGCGGCACGCGAAATGGTGATATGGCCAGACTCTAGCGGCTCGCGTAAAACTTCTAATACTTTGCGATCAAATTCTGGCAACTCATCTAAAAACAGCACCCCGTTATGCGCCAAAGAAATTTCCCCCGGTCGCGGCGTGCCACCCCCACCCACCAAAGCTACCGCCGAAGCAGTATGGTGCGGTGCACGATAGGGGCGCAGCCCCCATGAGCTAGGTTTAAATTGCCCATTCAGCGATTGTATAGCGGCCGACTCTAGCGCTTCTTGTTGGCTCATCAGCGGCAAGATGCTGGCAAAGCGGCTAGCCAACATCGATTTGCCTGTGCCCGGTGGGCCACTCATCAATACGCTATGGCCTCCCGCGGCGGCGACTTCTAATGCGCGTTTGGCAAATAATTGCCCTTTTACCTCACGAAAATCCGGCAAGTTGGCCTGCGTCACCGGCGCTTGGTGTGGCATAGGCTGTATCGTCTGGCGCCCCTTTAAATGGGCACATACTTGTAATAAGGATTGCGCCGGCAGAATATGCGCTTGCTCAATCAAGCAGGCTTCGGCCGCACAATCTTGAGGCAGGATTAAGCGCCGCGCACGGTGCGGAGAATTGCTTTGATAGATGCCTATGGCCATGGCTAAAGCGCCATACACGGGGCGCAATTCACCGGTCAGCGCCAATTCGCCAGCGATTTCATATTGGTCCAAGCCTTTATTAGGAATTTGCCCCGAGGCAGCCAAGATGCCCAAGGCGATGGGCAAATCATAACGGCCACTTTCTTTAGGCAGATCAGCCGGTGCTAGATTGACAGTGATACGGCGTAAGGGAAATTCAAATTGCGAAGTTTGTATCGCCGCGCGCACGCGGTCGCGACTTTCTTTGACCTCGGCTTCGGGTAAACCAACGATACAGAAATTGGGCAGGCCATTGGCTAAATGCACCTCGACCTCCACAGGCGGGGCATGCACCCCAGACAGCGCCCGACTGTGAAGCACGGCTAAACTAATGATGAGGATGGTTGTTTTTCTTGCTACGCTGCTTGCTCTTTCTCTAGCTGCGCTAGTTGGGCTTCTAGTGCTTCAAGTTTGGCGCGGGTTTGGCGCAAACATTCGGCTTGCACATCAAACTCTTGGCGAGAAACTAGTGCAAGTTTTGAAAATGCGCCCTGAAGTAGTGCATTCAGGTTGTTTTCTAGCTCTGCAGCAGGGCTGTCTTGCAATACCGCTTTAATTTTGTCGGATAAGTCTTGAATAAAATTGGCCGCCGTCATGGAAAAATTCCTTATTGATTGCATAGAAGATAAAGCCGAATTGTATCAGCTTGTACACCGTGGGTAAATAAAAAAACCTTTAAAAATTATTGGCTTAACTGCATTTTATTTGCCATTTTTAAAATAAATAACAAATTTTTTGAGCTAAAACCATAAAGTTGGCATGGCTGTTGCTAAAGATTTCACGCAGGATTTTTTTTTTATTTGGAGAATTAAAAATGCGTCAATCTTTTTTATATCTAGCTGTATTAGCAACATTAGCAAGTGCCCCCGTGGTGATGGCGGAAGAAGCCGCTAAAGAAGAAGCCAAGTCAGAATGGGATTTTACTGCCAACGTAGGCTTTGTATCTGATTACTACGCGCGTGGTGTTTCTCAAACTTGGCACAAACCTACCGTACAAGGTGGTTTTGATGCGGTGCACTCCAGTGGTTTCTACACCGGCATTTGGGGTTCTGGTGTTTCCCCTAATACCTATCCTGATGCCACTACGGAAGTGGATATCTATGCTGGTTATAACGGCCAAATCAATGCAGTGAAAGGCTTGGGTTACACCGCTGGTTTAATCGGTTACTTATACCCAGGCGGTAGCTGGGAAAAATTTAGCTACTTAGGTGTGCCTAACCAAACTCCAGAAGGCGGTCGTTGGAATACTTACGAAGCCAACTTCGGTGTGTCCTATGAATGGATCAGTGCCAAAGCCTCGGTTACTTTATCTGACTGGTATGGCGCTGAGCGCAAAACCGGTTGGGATGGTGGCACACGTGGGACTACTTATTTAGAAATTAACGCCGCTTATCCATTGCCAGTCTGGGATCTGACATTAATCGGTCACGTTGGTCATTTAAATGTTGCAGGTAAATTAAATCCAGAATTTACCGCAGGTAATGGCCAGTTCCCATCTACCTCTGCCACCGGTGAAAGAAGCCCAGACTACACAGACTATAAAGTCGGTGTCAGTAAAGCGTTTAAAGTGGGCAAAACTGAGGGTTGGACAGCTGGTTTGTATTACACCGGCAACAACAACAAAGATTACTGGGGTAGCCGTGGTTACGGTGGCGCAAGCTTTAACGGCAGCGCAGAAACCAAAAACCTAGCAGACGACAGAATGGTATTTACAGTCACCCGTTCTTTTTAATTCAACATTCAATAGCGCTGGGCCAATTAACGGCTCAGCGCAAATAAATCGAGGAGGTCGCAATGAAATTAGTATCCGCTATTATCAAGCCATTCAAGCTTGACGAAGTGCGTGAAGCGCTTTCAGCCATCGGGGTACAAGGCATTACGGTAACCGAAGTAAAAGGTTTTGGTCGGCAAAAAGGTCATACCGAGTTATACCGTGGGGCTGAATACGTGGTGGACTTTTTACCCAAAGTAAAACTAGAAGTCGCTGTCGATAACAAGTTACTCGATCAAGTGATTGAAGCCATAGAAAAAGCGGCCAAAACCGGCAAGATTGGTGATGGCAAAATCTTTGTTTTCGATCTAGAGCAAGTGTATCGAATCCGTACCGGTGAAACTGGTCCTGAAGCACTTTAAGGAGCAATCAAATGAAAAAATTATTTTCCATGCTGGCACTTATCAGTGCCCTAAGTGTTGGTGGTTTGAGTGTGGTGTCGGTCAGTCATGCTGAACAAACCATTAGCCACGCTGCGCTGACTATCAGCGCAGATGAAGCCACGGCAGAGCCAGCTGCGCCCGCCAGCGAAGCCGCTGCGCCAGCCGCAGAAGCTGCTGCAGAGCCAGCAAAATTAGATGTAGGCAGTACCGCTTGGATGATTATGGCTACCGTGCTGGTCATCTTAATGATTATCCCAGGCCTAGCCTTGTTTTACGGCGGTCTGGTACGCAGTAAAAATATGCTTTCAGTAGGTATGCAAGTGTTCGTGTCATTCGCCCTAGTGTCTATTTTGTGGGCGGTGTATGGCTACAGCCTAGCCTTTACCGAAGGCAATCACTTCATTGGCGGCTTAAGCAAAGCCTTCTTGGCAGGGGTAACGCCTGACGCGCTAAGCGGCAGCATTCCCGAATATGTGTTTATCGTGTTCCAAATGACCTTTGCCGGCATCACTCCTGCTTTGATTATCGGTGGTTTCGCCGAGCGGGCTAAGTTCTCCGCAGTGATGTTGTTCTTAGTGTTCTGGGTCACCTTGGTGTATATCCCGATCGCGCACATGGTGTGGGGTGGTGGTTTACTCAGCGACGCAGGTCCCTTGTTCAACGGCCACGGCGCAAAAGACTTTGCTGGTGGCACCGTGGTGCACATCAACGCTGGTATCGCCGCCTTGGTGGGTGCATTAGTCATCGGCAAGCGCATCGGTTTCGGTCGCGAAGCCATGGCACCGCACAGCATGGTGATGACCATGATAGGCGCTGCCTTACTATGGGTGGGTTGGTTTGGCTTTAATGTGGGCAGTGAATTAGCCGTTGATGGCGTATCTGGTTTGGCCTTGGTCAACACACAACTGGCTACCGCCGCTGCTGTATTCGGTTGGGTCGCCGCAGAGTGGCTGACAAAAGGCAAGCCCTCTATGCTAGGCGCCGCTTCTGGCGCGGTCGCTGGCTTGGTAGCGATTACCCCAGCCTGCGGTTTCATCGGCCCACTAGGCTCGATTATCCTAGGCTTCGTCGCCAGCTTCGTCAGCATCTGGGCAGTCAGCAGCCTGAAAAACGCTTTAGGCTATGACGACTCACTAGACGTATTCGGCATCCACGGCATCGCCGGCATCATAGGCGCCATAGGCACAGGTCTGCTGATGGCTCCAGAATTTGGTGGCGTAGGTTATGCCGAAGGTGTCAGCATGCTGCAACAAGTCAAAACCCAAGCCACTGCTGTACTAGTCACCATCGTGTGGACAGGCGTAGTCAGCTATATCTTGTTCAAAATCCTCGACGCCGTGATCGGTCTCCGCGTCAGCGATGAACAAGAACGCGAAGGTCTAGACACCGCAGAACACGGCGAACGCGCATATCATATGTAATCGCTAGAAATTAAAACGGACGCTTTAGAAGTATTTCTAAGCGTCCGTTTTTTTATAGAGACTCTGAACTAGAGGGCTTCCATTTTCTTACTCCACCAACCAATCATGAATCCTAAGCGTAGGAATTCGACTAAATTCTTTTGTATTATTGGTGATTAAAATAACATCAAGACCTTGTGCATGTGCGGCAATCATAGTGTCTAGTGGGCCAATTGGATGGCCTTTTTTTTCAAGATAGGCACGAATCTTTGCGTAATGATCTGTAGCAATTTCATCGTAATTCGAAATGACTAAAGGGATGATAAAGTTTGCTAAAGCGAGTCTATTTTTTTCTTGACATTGGCTTTTTTCAACACCGAACTTCAATTCCGATAATGTTACTGTTGATATACCAATGTCCCCAATTTGATACTCAGCCAACTTACTCAAAATGCTGGGTGGTTTCCGCTTGATAATGGCAATACAAGTATTGGTATCAAGCATGACTTTCATTAAAACAAATCCTCACGCAATTGCTCGCTCGGTTGAGAGCGCTCTTGCATAAAATCATCACTAAATTGGTTCAAGCTATCCAGCAAAATATCCCAAGAGCCTGTCTTGGGAATAAGAATTAACGCACTGGCAGTTTTCTTAACCAGCACTTCATCGCAATTGAATCGATATTCTTTTGGTAATCTCACGGCTTGGCTTTGTCCATTCATAAAAATTTTTGCTGTTTTCATTGTTAGCTCCAATAAATATATACTTAAAGTATATATTATTTTAGAGTGCAATTCAGCATATAACATTGCAGTTTAATTTTAAGATTATAGAAATATTGAACTGCGTTTAAAATTAGTACCAGTATGAGTGAGAGTTTTATCTTACATTC
>CAYNLW010000002.1:0-75485 GCA_964398195.1 uncultured Methylophilaceae bacterium
GTGAAGGCGGCCGTACCGTTGGTGCCGGTGTTGTAGCAAAAATTATTGAATAATTTTTGTTAATTGTTTAGGATGCCGCACTGTTTACCCAGTGCGGCGCTTGTTTTTCGGCATAGGCCAATAGCTCAATTGGTAGAGTATCGGTCTCCAAAACCGAGGGTTGGGGGTTCGAGACCCTCTTGGCCTGCCACTTAATATAAAGTAAAAGCGACCGTCATGATGGATAAAATTAAGCTAGTAGTTTCGGTGTTGCTGTTGCTCGCCGGCATTGTTGGCTTCTACTTCCTCGAGAGTTACGCACTGATATTCCGTGTGTTAGCTGTCCTAGCAGGTCTGGTCTTGGCCGCGCTTTTATTTAAAACGACGCCTTCTGGTCAAACTTTTTATGCTTTTGTCGGTGAGTCTATCGCTGAAGCTAAAAGAGTGGCTTGGCCAAGCAGAAAAGAAACAATTCAAACCACGGTGGCAGTATTCGTGTTGGTGCTGCTGGTTGCAATATTTTTGTGGCTGATCGATACCGGCTTTATGTGGATGGTCAAGTCGCTGATGGAGCGTGGTGCATAATGAGTATGAAATGGTACGCCGTGCAGGCGTTTTCTGGTTTTGAAAAATCAGTACAAAAAAGTTTAGAAGAGCGTGTCGCTCGTTCTGGCTTGCAAGATAGATTCGGACAAATTTTGGTGCCGGTCGAAGAAGTCGTCGAGATGAAAGCGGGTCAAAAGACCATCAGCGAACGCAAGCTTTATCCCGGCTATGTATTGGTGCAGATGGATATGAGCGATGATTCTTGGCACTTGGTGAAAAGCACCCCAAGAGTAACCGCGTTCATTGGCGGGTCTGCATTAAAGCCGACACCGATTAAAGATAAAGAAGTTGAAATCATCTTGCAGCGCATGGATGACAGTAAGAGCAATCCAACGCAAAAAATGACCTTTGAAAAAGGTGAATCAGTCAGAGTGATTGATGGCCCGTTTAAAGATTTCTCAGGCACAGTTGAAGAAATTAATTACGAGAAAAGCAAATTACGCGTTGAAGTGGTTATTTTTGGCCGCGCAACGCCAGTCGAACTAGACTTCGACCAAGTTGAAAAAGAAGTTTAATAATTAACCTCATTACTCCGCAGTGGGTGATGAGGTTTCGCTTTTGTTGTGCAAGCAACATCAGCAATGGGCGCAGCGTCAGCTGCATTACTAAACTGGGGAGCCTGACAACAGGCGTTTGCACCCGTATTAGGAGTTAAAAATGGCAAAGAAAATTATTGGTTACATTAAGCTGCAGATCCCTGCAGGCAAAGCCAATCCAAGTCCACCAGTGGGTCCAGCATTGGGTCAGCGTGGTCTGAATATTATGGAATTCTGTAAGGCGTTCAATGCGGCTACACAAAGCATGGAACCAGGCTTGCCGATTCCAGTAGTGATTACAGCGTTTGCGGACAAGAGCTTCACTTTCATTATGAAGACACCTCCTGCAACCATCTTAATCAAAAAAGCTGCCAAGCTAGATAAAGGTTCCCCTCGTCCACATACCGACAAAGTGGGCAAAATCACTCGTGCACAAGCGGAAGAAATCGCTAAAACTAAGATGCCAGATTTGACTGCTGCTGATATGGATGCTGCTGTCAGAACGATTGCTGGTAGTGCACGTAGTATGGGTATTGAAGTGGAGGGTGTATAACATGGCTAAGCTTTCTAAACGTGTTGCTGCCAATGTCAGCAAAGTTGATCGTAATAAAACCTATCCTTTAGCGGATGCATTGGCATTAGTCAAACAAACAGCTACCGCTAAATTTGATGAATCTGTAGATGCCGTGGTGAATCTTGGTATTGATGCGCGTAAATCTGACCAATTGGTACGTGGCGCATTGGTATTGCCTAACGGCACTGGTAAAACTAAACGTGTTGCAGTGTTTGCTCAAGGCGCACAAGCTGAAGCTGCTAAGGCAGCAGGTGCTGACGTGGTTGGCTTTGAAGACTTAGCCGAGCAAGTCAAGGGTGGCATGTTGGACTTTGACATCGCGATTGCTACGCCAGATGCCATGCGTATCGTGGGTACTTTAGGTCAGGTATTAGGTCCGCGTGGTCTGATGCCAAATCCAAAAGTTGGCACAGTCACGCCAGATGTTGCAACGGCAGTGAAAAACGCCAAAGCAGGTCAGGTGCAATACAGAACCGATAAGGGCGGTATTGTGCACTGCACCATTGGTCGTGCCTCATTTACAGTAGAACAGTTACAACAAAACTTGATGGCCTTGGTAGACGCTTTGAATAAAGCAAAACCAACGTCATCTAAGGGTGTGTATTTAAAGAAAGTATCTATCTCCAGCACCATGGGTGCAGGCGTTAGAGTAGATCAATCCAGCATCGCTGGTTAATTAATGGCTCAGGTTGGCGTAGGCCAGCCTGAACAAAGGGCTTTGGGCCTGATGAATTTCATCAGGGTTATCAAAGACCGTAGGTACCACAGGCCTGTTGCAGGTCGGTTTAATGTAATTCGCTCACCAATGGGTGAAAAAGGGCAGGTTAAAGCACTTTTTCCTCTGTTGGCGATTGATAAGCACCTACGCAGATGGCGTTCCCGGAACAGGATATGTTGTTTAACTCCTGACGAAAGGTCGCCGTGGGATGATCTTCCAACTCAGTTGGAAGGTTTTATTAACGGAAGGAGGAAAGACCTTGAGTCTTAATCTTGAACAGAAAAAGGCAGTAGTTGGTGAGGTAAGCGAGCAAGTCGCTAACGCTCAGGCAATTATTCTTGCTGAGTATCGTGGTTTGCAAGTTGGCGAAATGACCGAATTGCGTGCCAAAGCTAGAAAATCAGGGGTGTACCTGCGTGTTCTTAAGAACACCTTGGTGCGTCGTGCTGTTGATGGCACACCATTTTCTGCTTTAGCTGACAAAATGGTTGGACCGCTAGTGTTCGGAATCTCTTCCGATCCAGTCTCAGCAGCCAAAGTACTAAGCGAGTTTGCTAAGGAAAATGAGAGCTTTGTTATCAAGGCGGGCGCTATGCCCAATCAGGTAATGGACGCTCAAGCAATTAAAACCTTGGCCACCATGCCTAGTCGTGAGGAATTGCTGGCGAAACTTCTCGGCACTATGCAAGCACCTGTTGCCAAATTTGTGCGTACGCTTAATGAGGTACCAAGCAAGTTTGTTAGAACAGTGGCTGCTGTGCGCGATAAACAAGCCGCTTAATTTGCTGACATTACTTTAAATTTTATTTATCAGGAGTTTTACAAATGGCTATTTCTAAAGCTGAAATCTTAGATGCAGTAGCATCATTGAGCGTTCTTGAGTTGTCAGAATTAATCAAGGACATGGAAGAAAAATTCGGTGTTTCTGCTGCCGCTGCTGCTGTTGCAGTTGCTGCTGCACCAGCTGCTGGTGGCGCTGCTCCAGCTGCAGCTGAAGGCAAAACTGAATTCGACGTAATCTTGACATCTGCTGGTGACAACAAAGTGAACGTAATTAAAGCTGTTCGCGAAATCACTGCTTTAGGCTTGAAAGAGGCTAAAGACTTGGTAGATGCAGCACCTAAGGCTATCAAAGAAGGCGTATCTAAAGCTGACGCTGATGAGTTCTTGAAGAAATTGATTGAAGCTGGCGCTGCCGCTGAAATCAAATAATTGATTTTTTGTATCGTTTGGGCTGGCGGGAAACCGCCGGCCTTCACCATTTTTAAAGATGGTAGAAGATAAAGTATTTTTTTGAGTATTTTGCCTTCTGCCCTTTATTGCTTAGGAGACGCTATGAGCTATTCCTTTACCGAAAAAAAACGTATCCGTAAGAGTTTCGCCAAACGAGAGAGTGTGCAAGAAGTACCTTACTTGCTCGCTATGCAGTTGGAATCTTACGCTTCGTTTCTACAAGCGGATGTGCCAAATGACAAACGTGAAAATGTTGGTTTGCAGGCAACTTTCAATTCCGTTTTCCCTATCGTCAGCCACTCAGGTAATGCCAAATTAGATTTTGTCAGTTACCAACTCGGCGCTGAGCCTTTCGATGTGAAAGAGTGTCAGCAACGTGGTTTGACCTATGCTGCGCCATTACGCGTCAAAGTTCGTTTGACCATTATGGATAAAGAAGCATCTAAACCAACGGTAAAAGAAGTTAAAGAACAAGAAGTGTATATGGGCGAATTGCCCTTGATGACCGAGAATGGCTCTTTTGTCATTAACGGTACTGAGCGCGTCATTGTGTCTCAGTTACACCGCAGCCCTGGCGTGTTCTTTGAACACGATCGTGGCAAAACCCACAGCTCAGGCAAGTTGCTATTCTCAGCCCGTATTATTCCTTATCGTGGCTCTTGGTTAGATTTTGAGTTTGATCCAAAAGACTATCTATATTTCCGCGTTGACCGTCGTCGTAAGATGCCGGTGACCATTTTGTTGAAAGCCTTGGGATATAGCCCAGAGCAAATTCTACAAACTTTCTTTGATACGGATACTTTCCATATCACTGCCAAGGCAGTTTCATTCGAGTTGATGCCTGAGCGTTTGCGCGGTGAAGTAGCCAAGTTTGATATCTTGGCTAAAGATGGCTCTGTCATCGTCGCCAAAGATAAACGCATCACGGTCAAACATATTCGTGATATGGAAAAAGCGGGGATCAGCAAGATTGAAGTGCCTGAAGAGTTCTTGTTTGGTCGCACCATCGCTAACAATATCATCGCTAAAGATACTGGTGAGATTGTGGTCAGCGCTAACGAAGAGGTCAGCGAAAGCGTATTAGCCAAATTGCGTGAGGCAGGTATTAGCAAAATCCAAACGCTATATTCCAATGACTTGGATCACGGCGATTACATCGCGCAAACCCTGCGTATTGATGAAATCCCTGATCAATATAGCGCGCGTGTTGCCATCTACCGCATGATGCGCCCTGGTGAGCCACCAACTGAAGAAGCTGTGGAGGCCTTATTCGACGGTCTGTTCTTTAATGAAGAACGTTATGACTTGTCAGTGGTTGGTCGCATGAAGTTTAACCGCCGTGCTTTCCCAGAAAAGGTTGAAGATCGTACCGCCACATGGTTAAGAAAATTCTATGAGCGTGTCGGACAACAAGGTGCCGAAGGCAAAGCCACTCTTTCTAATGATGATATCTTGGCGGTGATAGGCATATTGCTTGAGTTACGCAATGGTCGTGGCGAGATAGATGACATTGATCACTTAGGTAATCGTCGTATTCGCTCCGTTGGTGAGTTGGCAGAGAACCAGTTCCGTGCTGGTTTAGTGCGTGTTGAACGCGCCGTTAAAGAGCGTTTAAGCCAAGCTGAATCTGAAAACTTGATGCCGCATGACTTAATTAACGCTAAGCCAGTGTCTAGCGCGATTCGTGAATTCTTTGGCTCTAGCCAATTAAGTCAGTTTATGGATCAGACCAACCCACTTTCTGAAATCACCCATAAGCGCCGTGTATCTGCCTTAGGCCCAGGTGGCTTAACTAGAGAGCGTGCTGGCTTTGAGGTGCGTGACGTGCATGCTACCCACTATGGTCGTGTATGTCCGATTGAAACGCCAGAAGGTCCAAACATCGGTTTGATCAACTCATTGGCTTTGTTTGCCCGTACTAACAAATATGGTTTCTTAGAAACCCCTTATCGTCGTGTAGAAAACAACAAGGTTTCTGCCAAGATTGATTTCTTGTCTGCGATTGAGGAAAGCCAATATGTGATTGCTCAGGCTAACTCAGAATTGGACGGCAAAGGTCAGTTTAGAGAAGATTTAATTTCTGCTCGTCACCATAATGAATTTATGATGGCGCAGCCTGATCGTGTGCAATATATGGACGTGGCGCCAGGTCAGATTGTTTCTGTGGCGGCCTCCTTAATTCCATTCCTTGAGCATGATGACGCCAACCGCGCTTTGATGGGTGCCAACATGCAACGTCAAGCGGTGCCTTGTCTGCGCGCTGAAAAAGCGGTGGTAGGTACTGGTATCGAGCGTACTGTAGCGATTGACTCTGGCACTACCGTGCAGGCCAAACGCGGCGGTGTAGTGGATTATGTCGATTCCAGCCGTATCGTGATTCGTGTGCATGATGAAGAGGCAGTGGCGGGTGAAGTCGGGGTAGATATTTATAACTTGATTAAATATACCCGCTCCAATCAAAACACCAATATCAATCAGCGTCCATTAGTCAAAGTGGGCGACCAGATTTCACGTGGCGATATTATTGCCGATGGTGCATCAACGGATATGGGTGAATTGGCGCTAGGCCAAAATATGTTGGTGGCCTTTATGCCTTGGAATGGCTTTAACTACGAAGACTCTATCTTGATTTCTGAGCGCGTTGTGGCAGATGACCGCTACACCTCTATTCATATCGAAGAATTGTCAGTGGTGGCGCGTGATACCAAGCTAGGCCCTGAAGAAATTACCCGTGATATCTCTAATCTATCCGAGCGTATGCTAGGTCGTTTAGATGAGTCCGGCATTATCTATATCGGTGCTGAAGTTGAAGCAGGCGATGTATTGGTAGGTAAAGTAACCCCTAAAGGTGAAACCCAGCTGACGCCTGAAGAAAAACTATTGCGCGCTATCTTTGGTGAAAAAGCCTCTGATGTTAAAGACACCAGCCTGCGCGTGCCTTCCGGTATGTCCGGCACAGTGATTGATGTACAGGTATTTACCCGCGAGGGCATAGAAAGAGATGCCCGTGCGCAACAAATCATTGATGACCAACTAGACCATTACAAACAAGATTTGGCTGACCAAATGCGTATCGTAGAAGACGATACCTTTGGACGTATCCAACGTTTGCTAGAAGGCAAGGTCGCTACTGGCGGTCCTAACAAGCTGAAAAAAGGCGACAAAGTAAGTGCTGAATATTTACAAGCAGTCGGTCGTTACGATTGGTTTGATATTCGCCTTTCCGATGAAGAAGCTGCGCGTCAGTTAGAACAACTGAAAGAAAGCTTAGCCACTGCACGTGTTGAGTTTGATAAGCGTTTTGAAGAGAAGAAACGTAAATTGACCCAAGG
Source organism: uncultured Methylophilaceae bacterium (assembly GCA_964398195.1). GTDB lineage: Bacteria > Pseudomonadota > Gammaproteobacteria > Burkholderiales > Methylophilaceae > RFPI01. The sequence goes on from CAYNLW010000002.1 coordinate 6,979, forward strand.
CGACGATTTACAAGCCGGCGTGCTCAAGATGGTGAAAGTGTACTTAGCGGTGAAACGTCGTATTCAGCCTGGCGATAAAATGGCTGGCCGTCATGGTAACAAGGGTGTTATCTCTAAGATTGCTCCAGTGGAAGACATGCCACACATGGCCGATGGCACCCCAGTTGATATCGTGTTAAACCCACTAGGCGTGCCTTCTCGTATGAATATTGGCCAGATTTTGGAAACCCACTTAGGTTGGGCGGCCAAAGGATTAGGCCAGCGCATAGGTGAAATGTTGGAAAAACAGGCCAAGGTCAGCGAAGTGCGTAAATTCCTTGAGCAAGTGTATAACAGCGGTAATGGCAAATCAGAAGATGTGAAATCCTTATCTGATAGCGAAGTGATTGAGTTAGCGCAAAACCTTAAAGGTGGCGTGCCTTTTGCAACCCCAGTATTTGATGGGGCTACCGAAGCGGATATTAAAGCCATGTTGGATTTGGCTTTCCCTGACGATGACCCAAGAACTAAGCAACTGCAATTCTCTGCTGGTAAGACACAGGTCATGCTCATCGATGGTAGAACAGGCGAGGCATTTGAGCGTCCTGTTACCGTAGGTTATATGCATGTATTGAAACTGCACCACTTGGTCGATGACAAGATGCACGCTCGTTCAACTGGACCTTATAGCTTAGTCACACAGCAACCGCTGGGTGGTAAAGCGCAGTTCGGTGGTCAGCGTTTTGGTGAGATGGAAGTTTGGGCTTTAGAAGCTTATGGCGCCTCATACACATTGCAGGAAATGTTAACTGTGAAGTCTGACGATGTATCAGGCAGAACCAAGGTTTACGAGAATATCGTGAAGGGCGAGCACAAGATTGATGCCGGTATGCCGGAGTCATTCAATGTGCTGGTGAAAGAGATTCGTTCTCTTGCCATCGATATCGATCTAGACCGTGATTAACAGTTAGCAATTCGCAGACGCGAAAAGGAGATTAAATGAAAGCCTTATTAGACTTATTTAAGCAAGTCACTCAGGAAGAAGAGTTTGACGCGATTAAGATTGCACTGGCTTCCCCTGAGAAGATTCGGTCTTGGTCTTTTGGTGAAGTAAAAAAACCAGAAACCATTAACTATCGTACTTTCAAGCCTGAACGTGATGGTTTGTTCTGCGCCAAAATCTTTGGCCCAATTAAAGATTACGAATGTTTGTGCGGCAAATATAAACGCTTAAAACACCGTGGCGTGATTTGTGAAAAGTGTGGCGTTGAAGTCACCCTGTCCAAAGTGCGTCGTGAGCGCATGGGGCATATTGAGCTGGCTAGCCCAGTCGCCCATATTTGGTTCCTTAAAAGCTTACCAAGCCGTTTAGGTATGGTGCTTGATATCGCCTTGCGTGATATTGAACGCGTGCTGTACTTCGAAGCCTATATCGTGGTTGAGCCAGGCATGACACCGCTAACCCGTGGTCAATTACTGACTGAAGATGACTATCTCACCAAAGTTGAAGAGTTTGGTGATGAGTTCCAAGCGGTGATGGGTGCTGAAGGTGTGCGTGAGTTATTGCGCACGATGGATATCCATAACGAAATCGAAAATCTACGCAAAGAACTGAGTGAGACTGGTTCCGAAGCCAAGATTAAGAAAATTGCTAAGCGTCTAAAAGTGCTAGAAGCATTCCAAAAATCAGGCATTAAACCTGAGTGGATGATTCTAGAAGTGTTGCCGGTGTTGCCACCAGAGTTGCGCCCATTGGTGCCTTTGGATGGTGGCCGTTTCGCCACTTCAGACTTAAACGATTTGTATCGTCGAGTGATTAACCGTAACAATCGTTTAAAACGCTTATTGGATTTGAAAGCGCCAGAAATCATCGTACGCAATGAAAAACGTATGTTGCAAGAAGCGGTGGATTCCTTATTAGACAATGGCCGTCGTGGCAAGGTGATGACAGGTGCGAATAAGCGTCCGTTAAAATCTCTCGCTGACATGATTAAAGGCAAGGGTGGTCGTTTCCGTCAAAACCTATTGGGTAAACGTGTCGATTATTCTGGTCGTTCAGTGATCGTGGTTGGCCCACAGCTAAAACTGCATCAATGCGGTTTGCCTAAGAAAATGGCGTTGGAATTATTCAAGCCATTTATCTTCCATAAATTAGAAGGTCTAGGCTTAGCTACCACCATTAAAGCCGCCAAGAAGAAAGTTGAAGAGGAAGGACCAGAAGTATGGGATATCCTTGAAGACGTGATTCGTGAGCATCCAGTATTGCTGAACCGTGCGCCTACTTTGCACCGCTTGGGTATTCAAGCGTTTGAGCCGGTGCTAATTGAAGGTAAAGCGATTCAGTTGCACCCATTGGTGTGTGCCGCCTTTAACGCCGACTTTGACGGTGACCAAATGGCCGTGCACGTGCCGCTTAGCTTAGAAGCGCAAATGGAAGCCCGCACTTTGATGTTGGCCTCCAATAACGTGTTATCCCCTGCCAATGGCGAGCCGATTATCGTGCCTTCGCAAGATATCGTGCTAGGTTTGTACTATATGACACGTGAGAAGCTGGCCGCTAAAGGTGAAGGCATGTACTTCGCTGACGTGTCTGAAATCCAGCGTGCTTATGCGATAGGGGCAGTTGACCTACACGCCAAGGTAAGCGTGCGTATCAGAGAATTTGATTTGGAATTAGACGGCAGCAAGCACGAGAAAATCACCCGCTATGAAACCACCGTGGGCCGTGCATTGTTATCCGAAATTCTGCCTGCAGGCTTGCCATTTAGCTTAATTGACAAGGCGCTTAAGAAGAAAGAAATTTCTCGCCTAATCAACGCTGGCTTCCGCAAAGTGGGCATACGTGAAACTGTAATCTTGGCAGATAAATTAATGAGCATGGGTTATGCCTATGCGACTCGTGCAGGTATCTCTATCAGCATCAACGATATGTTGGTGCCGCCAGAAAAAGCACAATTAATCGCTGCCGCAGAATCCGAAGTGAAAGAAATTGAAGATCAATATGTTTCAGGCTTGGTGACCCAAGGGGAACGCTACAACAAGGTAGTGGATATCTGGGGTCGTGCCGGCGATAAAGTGGCGGATGCCATGATGAAACAATTGAAAGAAGAGCCTGTGCTATCGCCTGATGGCCAGCAACTTAACGACAAAGACGGCAAACCTATGCGTCAAGAGTCTTTCAATGCTATTTATATGATGGCTGACTCTGGCGCCCGTGGTTCTGCCGCTCAGGTGCGTCAGTTAGCTGGTATGCGCGGTTTGATGGCAAAACCAGATGGTTCCATTATTGAGACACCAATTACCGCTAACTTCCGTGATGGTTTAAATGTGTTGCAATACTTTATTTCCACGCACGGTGCGCGTAAGGGTTTGGCAGATACTGCTTTGAAGACGGCTAACTCAGGTTACCTCACCCGTCGCTTGGTCGATGTTACCCAAGACTTAGTGGTCACCGAGCATGACTGCGGTACCACCGAGGGACTGGTGACCAAAGCCTTGGTCAAGGGTGGCGAGGTGGTTGAGCCATTGCACGATCGTATTCTAGGTCGTACTGCGGCTTTGGATATCTTGCACCCAGAAACACAAGAAGTGATTTATCCAGCAGGTACTTTGCTCAACGAAGACGAAGTAGAACGCATAGATGAGTTGGGGATTGATGAAGTCAAAGTGCGTACAGCGCTGACTTGCGATACTCGTTATGGCATTTGTGCTAAATGTTACGGTCGCGATTTAGGTCGCGGTAAGTTGATTAATATGGGTGAGGCAGTGGGTGTTATCGCTGCCCAGTCCATCGGTGAGCCAGGCACTCAGTTGACCATGCGTACATTCCACATCGGTGGTGCGGTATCGCGTGCAGCTTCTGTCAGCCAAGTGGAAAGTAAATCCAACGGTACCATCAGCTTCTCCTCTACCATGCGTTACGTCACCAATACCCGCAAAGAGCAGGTAGTGATTTCGCGTAATGGCGAGGCTATCGTGTTAGATGACAATGGTCGTGAACGTGAGCGTCATAAGATTCCTTATGGTGCTACCTTGACTGTGCAAGATGGTAAGCCGGTTAAAGCAGGTCAGCCGATCGCCACATGGGATCCGCATACTCGTCCGATTATTACTGAGTATGCCGGTCGTGTGAAATTTGAAAACGTTGAAGAAGGTATCACTGTTGCCAAGCAGATTGATGAAGTAACAGGCTTGTCCTCCTTGGTGGTGATTGATCCTAAGCAGCGTGCCGGTCAAAGCAAAGGTTTGCGTCCACAGGTGAAACTGTTAGACGCCAATGGCAATGAAGTGAAAGTATCAGGCAGCGATGCGTCAGTTAATGTGACCTTCCAATTGGGTTGCATTATTACCGTTAAGGATGGACAAGAGGTAGGTGTCGGTGAAGTATTGGCGCGTATCCCACAAGAGTCTTCCAAAACGCGTGATATTACCGGCGGTTTGCCGCGTGTAGCTGAGCTGTTTGAAGCACGTTCGCCTAAAGACGCCGGTATGTTGGCAGAAATCACTGGTACCATTTCTTTCGGTAAAGATACCAAAGGTAAGCAGCGTCTGATCATTACTGATTTAGACGGGGTGACCAATGAATATCTTATCCCTAAAGATAAGCACGTGACTGTGCATGACGGTCAAGTGGTCACCAAGGGTGAGAGCATTGTGGACGGCCCAGCTGATCCACAAGATATCTTGCGCTTGCAAGGTCGCGAGGCTTTAGCACGCTACATTATTGATGAAGTGCAAGATGTTTACCGCTTACAAGGGGTGAAGATTAACGACAAGCACATCGAAGTGATTGTAAGACAGATGTTGCGTCGCGTACGTATCACAGATGCAGGTGATACTAGCTTTATCATGGGTGAACAAGTCGAACGCGCCGATGTATTGACAGAAAATGAAAAAGTGGTGGCTGAGAATAAACGCCCAGCCAGCTATGAGTATGTCTTACTTGGTATTACCAAGGCATCGTTATCCACAGATTCGTTTATTTCTGCGGCTTCCTTCCAGGAAACCACCCGCGTACTTACCGAAGCTGCCATCCTTGGCAAGCGCGACGATTTGCGTGGTTTGAAAGAAAACGTCATCGTGGGTCGTTTGATTCCAGCCGGTACAGGTCTGGCTTATCACGAAACGCGCAAGCGTGGCGGGGTAACAGAGCAAGCGCCTGTGCAAGCTGAAATGGAAGCGACGGATATGTCTGCTGCACCAGCGTCAGAATTGCCCGAATCAGAGGCAGGAAACACTGAGATAGCTTGACATAAAACCCAACGCTAAATAGAATGTTATGTTTTTCGGGATGGCCTTTTCGCCGTCCCGTACTTTTTACAGGATTTAAGGTTATGCCAACCATCAACCAATTAGTGCGCAAACCGCGCCAAAAAGTAGTGACAAAAAGCAAGGTGCCAGCGCTTGAGAGCTGTCCTCAAAAGCGTGGTGTTTGTACTCGCGTGTACACCACAACACCTAAAAAACCTAACTCTGCTTTGCGTAAAGTGGCAAAAGTTCGCCTCACCAATGGCTATGAAGTGATTAGCTATATCGGCGGTGAAGGCCACAACCTGCAAGAGCACAGTGTGGTATTGATTCGTGGCGGTCGTGTTAAGGACTTGCCAGGTGTGCGTTACCACATGGTGCGTGGTAGCTTGGATACTGCTGGAGTTAAAGATCGTAAACAATCTCGCTCCAAGTATGGTGCTAAGAGACCTAAAGAGGCTTAATTAAAGCCGCAAGATAGAGGAATAGATAAATGCCAAGACGTAGAGAAGTCCCCAAACGCCACATCCTGCCTGATCCAAAATTCGGTAGTCAGGAAGTTTCTAAATTTGTAAACGTGCTGATGACTGGCGGTAAGAAGTCAGTTGCTGAACGCATTTTATATGGTGCATTTGACCAAGTGTCACAAAAGAGCGGCAAAGACGCGCTGGAAGTGTTCACTTTGGCGATTAACAACCTACGTCCTGTGGTCGAGGTAAAGAGTCGCCGTGTCGGTGGTGCTAACTACCAAGTGCCTGTAGAAGTGCGTCCAAGCCGCCGTAGCGCTTTGGCGATGCGTTGGTTGCGTGATGCAGCGCGTAAACGTGGTGAAAAATCCATGGACTTGCGTTTGGCTGCTGAAATGGTTGAGGCCTCTGAGGGCCGTGGGTCTGCGATGAAAAAGCGTGAAGAAGTTCACCGTATGGCAGAAGCTAACAAAGCATTCTCTCATTTCCGTTTCTAATTTAACTGAATTACTAAGAAGGTACTCGCTGTGGCTCGTAAAACTCCAATTGAACGTTACCGTAATATCGGTATTAGTGCGCACATTGACGCTGGTAAAACCACGACAACTGAGCGTATTCTTTATTACACCGGTGTCAACCACAAAATCGGTGAGGTGCATGATGGCGCCGCTACGATGGACTGGATGGAGCAAGAGCAAGAGCGTGGTATCACCATCACTTCTGCTGCTACCACTTGTTTCTGGAAAGGCATGGACAATGCGCGTGCTGAACACAGATTCAATATTATTGATACCCCAGGACACGTAGACTTCACCATTGAAGTTGAGCGTTCCATGCGCGTACTAGATGGCGCATGTATGGTGTATTGCGCAGTGGGTGGTGTACAGCCTCAGTCTGAAACAGTATGGCGTCAGGCCAACAAATACAAAGTGCCACGTTTGGCATTCGTAAACAAAATGGACCGTTCCGGTGCCGATTTCTTTAAAGTGGTTGAGCAAATGCGCAAGCGCTTAAAAGCCAATCCAGTGCCTATCGTGATCCCTATCGGTAAAGAAGACACATTTACTGGTGTGGTTGACCTGATCAAAATGAAGGCCATTTTCTGGGATGAAGCTTCACAAGGAATGAAGTTTGATTACCGTGATATTCCTGCAGACTTAGTGGATACAGCCAAAGAGTGGCGTGAATCCATGTTGGAAGCAGCTGCTGAAGCCAACGAAGAATTAATGAACAAATACCTAGAATCCGGTGACCTAACTGAAGCCGAGATTATCCAAGGCATACGTATTCGCACTATCGCGACAGAAATCCAACCGATGTTATGTGGTACAGCCTTTAAGAACAAAGGTGTGCAGCGTATGTTGGACGCCGTCATTGATTTCTTGCCATCTCCAGTGGATATCCCTGATGTGCAAGGCGAAGATGAAAGTGGCAAGCCAGTTTCTCGTAAAGCCGACGACGCTGAAGGCTTCTCAGCCTTGGCATTCAAATTAATGACAGACCCATTCGTAGGTCAGTTAACTTTTATTCGTGTTTACTCCGGTGTATTGAAAAAGGGTGATACCGTTTACAACTCTGTTAAGGGTCGTAAAGAGCGTATTGGCCGTATCGTGCAGATGCACGCTAACAACCGCGAAGAAGTGGACGAAGTATTGGCAGGTGATATCGCCGCTTGTATCGGTTTGAAAGATGTCACTACAGGCGAATCTCTGTGTGCGCCAGAAAAACCAATTATCCTCGAGCGTATGGTATTCCCAGAGCCGGTTATTCACGTAGCGGTTGAGCCCAAAACCAAGAGTGACCAAGAAAAGATGGGTTTAGCCTTGGGTCGATTAGCACAAGAAGATCCTTCTTTCCGCGTGCGTTCTGATGAAGAATCCGGCCAGACGATTATCTCTGGCATGGGTGAGTTGCACTTGGATATTATCGTTGATCGTATGAAGCGTGAATTTGGTGTTGAGGCCAGCGTTGGTGCTCCTCAAGTTGCCTATCGTGAAGCGATTAAGAAGAAAGTTGAAGTGGAAGGTAAATTCGTTAAGCAATCCGGTGGTAAAGGTCAATACGGTCACGTATGGATCACCATGGAGCCTAACGATGCAGGTAAAGGCTTTGAGTTTGTCGATCAAATCAAAGGCGGTACCGTGCCTCGCGAATTTATTCCAGCAGTAGAAAAAGGTTTGTTAGAAACCATTCCAAGTGGTGTTTTAGCAGGCTTCCCAGTGGTTGACGTGAAAGTCACATTGTTTGATGGTTCATACCATGATGTTGACTCCAACGAAAACGCCTTTAAGATGGCTGCCTCCATGGCATTCAAAGACGGTATGCGTAAAGCCGACCCAATCTTGCTAGAGCCTATTATGTCTGTGGAAATCGAAACTCCAGAAGACTATATGGGTGATGTGATGGGTGACTTGTCATCTCGTCGTGGCGTGATTCAAGGGATGGAAGATATGGCCAGCGGTGGTAAAGCAATTAAAGCCGAAGTGCCGTTGTCAGAGATGTTTGGTTACGCAACAACAGTACGTTCTCTTTCTCAGGGGCGTGCAAGCTACACAATGGAATTTAAGCACTATGCAGAAGCACCGAGAAACGTTGCTGAAGCAGTGATGAACAAGAAATAATTCATTACAACCCTAATTTAGAGACTAGTACAAAGGAAGAGAAAAATGGCGAAAGGCAAATTTGAACGTACCAAGCCACACGTGAACGTTGGTACGATTGGTCACGTTGACCATGGCAAGACGACGCTAACAGCGGCGATTACAACGATTTTGGCGAAGAAGTTTGGTGGTGAAGCTAAGGCATACGATCAAATTGATGCGGCGCCAGAAGAGAAGGCACGTGGTATTACGATTAATACTGCGCACGTAGAGTATGAGACAGCGACGCGTCACTATGCGCACGTTGACTGCCCAGGCCACGCTGACTATGTGAAGAACATGATTACTGGTGCTGCGCAGATGGACGGAGCGATTTTGGTTTGTTCCGCTGCTGATGGTCCTATGCCACAGACACGCGAGCACATTTTGTTAGCACGCCAAGTGGGTGTGCCATACATTGTGGTGTTTTTGAACAAAGCGGACATGGTGGATGATGCTGAGTTATTGGAATTGGTTGAAATGGAAGTGCGTGACTTGTTATCCAAGTATGACTTCCCTGGTGATGACACGCCGATTATCAAGGGTTCAGCTAAGTTGGCATTGGAAGGTGATCAATCTGAGATTGGTGAGCCATCGATTTTCCGTTTGGCTGATGCATTAGATTCTTACATTCCTACACCGGAGCGTGCGATTGATGGCGCGTTCTTGATGCCTGTAGAGGATGTATTCTCGATTTCTGGTCGTGGTACTGTAGTGACAGGTCGTGTAGAGCGCGGCATTGTTAAGGTAGGCGATGAGATTGAGATTGTTGGTTTGAAGGCGACATTGAAGACGACTTGTACTGGTGTTGAGATGTTCCGTAAGTTGTTGGATCAAGGTCAAGCTGGTGACAACGTTGGTGTGTTGTTACGTGGTACTAAGCGTGAAGAAGTTGAGCGTGGTCAAGTATTGGCTAAGCCAGGTTCAATTACGCCACATACAAAGTTCACTGCAGAGATTTACGTATTGGGTAAAGATGAAGGTGGTCGTCATACGCCATTCTTTAACGGCTATCGTCCACAGTTTTACTTCCGTACAACGGATGTAACGGGTGCGGTAGAGTTGCCGGCCGGCACTGAGATGGTGATGCCTGGTGATAACGTATCGATTACTGTGCAGTTGATTGCACCGATTGCGATGGAAGAAGGTTTGCGCTTTGCGATTCGTGAAGGCGGCCGTACCGTTGGTGCCGGTGTTGTAGCAAAAATTATTGAATAATTGTTATTGATGAAATTAATGGCGGGGGCAACCCCGCCTTTCGTTCTTTAAGAGAGGCTAGAAATGCAAAATCAAAAAATTCGTATCCGTTTAAAAGCGTTTGACTATCGTTTAATCGACCAATCAGCGCAGGAAATCGTGGAAACAGCGAAACGCACCGGTGCGGTTGTTAAAGGCCCAGTGCCACTACCTACCAGAATCGAACGTTTTGACCTTTTGCGTTCACCTCACGTCAACAAAACTTCACGTGACCAGTTCGAAATCCGTACGCATCAACGTTTGATGGATATTGTTGACCCAACAGATAAAACCGTTGATGCGCTGATGAAGTTAGATTTGCCAGCTGGCGTTGACGTAGAAATTAAGCTTTAAAAATACTGACAATTTAATAAGTTGTCATGCAGGAGTGAGTTCGGTATAATCCGCGCTCTTTTGTGAAGCTGGTCAATTGTAATCAGCTTTGTAACTAAATATAAGGAAACGATCATGAGCTTAGGGCTTATTGGTCGCAAGGTTGGGATGACCCGCCTGTTTACTGAAGATGGTACTACCATCCCAGTAACGGTATTAGAGGTTATTCCTAATCGCGTGACCCAAATTAAAACCATAGCATCCGATGGTTATAACAGCTTGCAACTCGCTTACGGCGAGCGCCGTGCTAGCCGCGTAAACCGTGCCTTAACTGGCCATTTCGCGAAATCCGGTTCTGCAGCTGGTTCAGGTCTAAAAGAATTCTCCGTGTCACAAGATCAATTGGCTAACTTTGCGCCAGGCGCAACAGTAGGTGTGGATATTTTCCAAGCCGGTCAATTAGTTGATGTGACAGGTACCTCCATAGGTAAGGGTTTTGCTGGCGCGATTAAACGCCACAACTTCTCATCTAACCGCGCTTCTCACGGTAACTCTAGATCGCACAATGTGCCTGGCTCTATCGGTATGGCGCAAGATCCTGGTCGAGTATTCCCCGGTAAACGCATGCCTGGTCATTTAGGCGCAGCCAAAGTCACTACTCAAAATCTTGAAGTGGTGCGTGTTGATGCTGAGCGTAACCTATTGCTGATTAAAGGTGCTATTCCCGGTGCTAAGGGCGGTGACGTTATCGTTCGCCCAGCAGTGAAAGCCCAGAGTAAGGCAGGTAAATAATGGAAATCAAACTTATTGACCAGTCTGGTAAAGAGACTAAAAACGCAGTCAAGTTATCTGATGTGACTTTCGGTCGTGAATTTAACGAAGCGCTTATCCATCAGGTAGTGGTTGCTTATCAAGCCAATGCGCGTGTTGCGACACGTGCCCAATTAGGCCGTGGTGAAGTTAGCCACACTACCCGCAAGCCATGGAACCAAAAAGGTACCGGTCGTGCGCGTTCAGGTATGAGCTCCAGCCCTATCTGGCGTGGAGGTGGTCGTGCGTTCCCTAACAGCCCTAATGAAAATTTCAGTCACAAAGTCAACCGTAAAGCCTACCGCGCTGGTATGTGCTCAATTCTTTCAGAGTTGGTACGTCAGTCACGTTTGGCAGTGGTAGAAGACTTTAGTGTCGATACCCCAAAAACCAAAAACTTTATTAGCAAGATCAAAAATCTTGGCTTCGATGAAGGTGTTTTGGTATTGGTGGATAGTTTTGATGAAAACCTGTATTTGTCTGCACGCAATGTGACAAATGCAATGGTGATCGAAGCTCAATATGTTGACCCAGTGAGCTTGGTGCGCTTCCCTAAGGTGTTAGCTACCAAAGCTGCTGTGAAGAAGCTTGAGGAGATGTTGGCATGAGTACAGCAACGAATAACCATGAGCGTTTGTTGCAGATTCTGATTGCGCCTCAGATTACTGAGAAAGCCACCAGAATTGCAGACAAGCATCAACAAATTGCCTTTAAGGTGCGCACTGACGCAACCAAACCTGAAATTAAAGCTGCTGTTGAATTGGCCTTTAAAGTTGAGGTGTTGTCTGTGACAGTTGCCAACGTAGAGGGTAAACAAAAACGTGCTGGCCGTATCATGGGCCGCCGTAAGGACTGGAAAAAGGCATATGTCAGCCTGAAACCAGGTCAAGAAATCAATTTTGCAGCGGGCGAATAAGGAGAAATCATGGCACTGATCAAAGTCAAGCCTACTTCACCAGGCCGGCGCGCCGTATTAAAGGTGGTAACACCTGATTTATACAAGGGCAAGCCCCATGCGCCGCTGCTGGAGAAGAAAAACAAAAATGCTGGTCGTAATAACAACGGCCGCATTACTGTACGCCACCAAGGCGGTGGTCATAAACAACATTATCGCGTAGTCGATTTTCGTCGTAACAAAGATGGCATTCCAGCCAAGGTTGAGCGCTTAGAGTACGATCCAAATCGTAGCGCTAACTTAGCCTTGTTGTGCTATGCCGATGGCGAAAGAAGATACATTATTGCGCCACGTGGCGTTTCTGCTGGTATGCAATTGGTAAGTGGCTCTGATGCCCCGATCAAAGTAGGTAATGCCATGCCATTAAGAAACATTCCGGTTGGTAGCACCATACATTGTATTGAATTGCAACCTGGCAAAGGTGCTCAATTAGCCCGTTCAGCTGGCACTTCAGTGCAGTTATTAGCGCGTGAAGGTAGTTATGCGCAGTTGCGTTTGCGTTCTGGCGAAGTGCGCCGCGTACACGTTGATTGCAAAGCAACGCTAGGCGAAGTAGGTAATGAAGAGCATTCATTGCGTTCCATCGGTAAAGCTGGTGCCATGCGTTGGCGCGGTGTTCGCCCAACAGTGCGTGGTGTGGTGATGAACCCTATCGACCACCCACACGGTGGTGGTGAAGGTAGAACAGCTGCCGGTATGAACCCAGTGAGTCCATGGGGTACGCCAACCAAAGGTTATCGTACTCGTAAGAACAAACGTACTGACAACATGCGCGTGTCACGTCGTCCATCGAATAAGAGGTAATCAATATGGCGCGTTCAATTAAAAAAGGACCATTTGTAGATGGTCATCTGGCAAAGAAAGTGGATGTAGCTGTCGAGTCTCGCGATCGCAAGCCGATTAAGACTTGGTCACGTCGTTCAACCATTTTGCCTAATTTTATTGGCCTAACAATTGCCGTTCACAATGGAAGACAGCACGTTCCTGTGTTGATTTCTGAGAATATGGTTGGTCACAAGCTTGGTGAGTTTGCGTTGACACGCACTTTCAAAGGCCATGCTGCTGACAAGAAAGCGAAGAAATAGGAGAGCATGATGGAAGTATCTGCAATTTTAAGAGGTGTGCACCTTTCTCCACAAAAAGCTCGCTTAGTGGCTGACTTGGTGCGTGGCAAAAAAGTAGATTACGCCTTAAACATTTTGACTTTCTCCCCTAAAAAAGGAGCGGACATTATTAAAAAGGTAGTGGAATCAGCGATTGCCAATGCTGAGCACAATAATGGCGCCGACATAGATGAGTTGAAGGTTACTTCAATTTGTGTTGACAAAGGCCTAGTACTGAAGCGTGTTCGTGCTCGTGCTAAGGGTCGCGCAGGTCGTATTACCAAACCAACCTGTCACATCAAAGTGACAGTGGGTAACTAAAGGAATCGTTATGGGTCAGAAAATTCATCCAATTGGTTTCCGCCTGAGCGTCCAGAAAAACTGGTCATCACGTTGGTATGCCAACAGTAAAAATTTCCCAGAAATGCTGAACAGCGACATCAAGGTGCGCAGCTTTCTGAAGAAAAAATTAGCCAATGCTGCGGTCAGCAAAATTTTGATTGAGCGTCCAGCAAAGAATGCAAAGATTACGATTTACAGTGCACGTCCAGGTATTGTGATTGGCAAAAAAGGTGAGGATATCGAATCCTTGCGTGCTAGCCTGCAAGGCCTGATGGGTGTGCCAGTACATCTGAATATTGAAGAAGTGCGCAAACCTGAATTAGACGCTACTTTGATCGCTGAAAGTATTGCTCAGCAGTTAGAAAAGCGTGTGATGTTCCGTCGTGCCATGAAACGCGCTATGCAAAATGCCATGCGTTTGGGTGCTCAAGGCATCAAGATTATGAGTTCAGGCCGTTTGAATGGTATCGAAATTGCGCGTACCGAATGGTACCGCGAAGGTCGTGTGCCACTTCATACATTGCGTGCTGACATTGATTACGGCGTTGCTGAAGCGTCAACAACCTACGGTATCATCGGTATCAAGGTTTGGGTGTTCAAGGGTGAAGTGTTCGATAACAAGCTGGAAGCCAGCGCGAATGCAAATACTCAAGCTGCACCTGCTGCGCCAGCAGAAGAGCCTGTGAAGAAACCTAGAAAGTCGGGGGCAAAAAATGCTACAGCCAGCTAGACAAAAATTCCGCAAGATGCAAAAAGGTCGCAACAAGGGCATTGCAACGACCGGTAACAAAGTGAGTTTTGGTGAATTCGGATTAAAAGCGGTTGGTCGCGGTCGTTTGACTGCACGCCAAATTGAAGCTGCGCGTCGTGTAATGACACGTCATATCAAGCGTGGTGGCCGTGTATGGATTCGTATTTTCCCTGATCAACCAATTTCTAAAAAGCCTGCTGAAGTGCGTATGGGTAACGGTAAAGGTAGTACCGAATACTACGTAGCTCAAATTCGGCCTGGCAAAATGCTTTATGAAATGGATGGAGTGAGTGAAGAGTTGGCACGTGAGGCTTTCCGCTTGGCTGCGGCTAAGTTGCCTATCGAAACCACCTTTGCAACCCGCCATGTTGGGAGTTAATGATGAAAGCCAGTGAATTAAGAGCAAAGTCAGTTGACGCATTGAAAAGCGAGTTATTAGATTTACGCCGTGCGCAGTTCTCACTGCGTATGCAAGCGGCAACACAACAGTTAACTAAAGTTGATCAGATTACCAAAGTACGCAAAGACATCGCTCGTGTACGTACTGTGTTGACTGAAAAACTTAATGCTGAAAAAGCTTGAACGGAGTAATGATGAATAGCGAAAAGCAAACAAACAAAGTTGTCCGTAGCTTAAGTGGTCGCGTCGTGAGCGACAAGATGGACAAAACTGTGGTGGTGTTGGTGGAACGTAAAGTGAAGCACCCCACCATTGGTAAAGTGGTGCGCCGCTCTAACAAGTTTCATGCACATGATGAAACCAATGAGTGCAAACAAGGCGATATGGTAGTGATTGAAGAATCACGTCCAATTTCCAAGACTAAAACTTGGAAAGTGAGCAAAATCGTAGCCAAGGCTACAACTGTATAGTGTTTTTTATTGCATCGCTGTTTGATGCAATATATAATGTGCGGCTTTTTTGGCACCCCTAAGCTGGTGCCCCAATACTGACCGTAGTGCTGTCAGCCGTATTTGACAAGCGGCTGGTGTTGGTTTTAACGGATTAAGTTGGAGATTATTCTCATGATTCAAATGCAATCTCGGCTAGATGTTGCCGATAACACTGGTGCTCGCTCTGTGCAATGCATCAAAGTGTTGGGCGGTTCTAAGCGTCGTTACGCCAGTATCGGCGACATTATCAAGGTCAGTATCAAAGATGCTGCGCCTCGTGGTCGCGTGAAAAAAGGCGAAGTTTACAGTGCTGTGGTAGTGCGAACAGCTAAAGGCGTGCGTCGTCCAGACGGCTCTTTAGTCAAGTTCGATAGCAACGCAGCAGTTCTGTTGAATAACAAACTAGAGCCTATTGGTACACGTATTTTTGGACCTGTGACGCGTGAATTGCGCGGCGAGCGCTTCATGAAGATTGTGTCATTGGCGCCTGAAGTTTTGTAAGGAATAGACCATGAACAAAATCCGTAAAGGTGACGAAGTAATCGTTACTACAGGTAAAGACAAGGGTAAACGCGGCAATGTGTTGCGCATACTTGCATCAGGCCACGTTGTTGTGGAAGGTGCGAACTTGGTGAAAAAGCACGCCAAACCTAACCCCATGCGTGGTGTGGAGGGCGGCATCATCTCTAAAGAGATGCCATTGGATATTTCCAATGTTGCGCTATATAACCCAGCCACCCAAAAGGGTGACCGTGTTGGCTTTAAGTCGTTGGAAGATGGGCGCAAAGTGCGCGTATTCAAGTCCAGCGGCGAAGTCGTTGACGCTTAATTGAGAGGCATAAAACAATGGCTCGTTTAAAAGATTATTACAAAGACACCGTAGTGAAGGCATTAACCGAACAGTTCGGTTACAAGTCTCCCATGGAAGTGCCACGTATTCAGAAGATCACTTTGAATATGGGCGTTGGTGAAGCAGTGGCAGACAAAAAAGTGATGGAAAACGCGGTTGATGACATGCAGAAAATTGCTGGTCAAAAAGCTGTTGTGACCAAAGCGAAAAAGTCTGTGGCTTCTTTCAAAATCCGTGATGGTTATCCAGTAGGTTGCAAAGTAACACTGCGTCGTGAACGTATGTATGAGTTTCTCGATCGCTTGGTGACTGTTGCAATTCCTCGTATTCGTGACTTCCGCGGTATCTCCGCCAAGTCTTTCGATGGTCGCGGCAACTACAATATGGGCGTTAAAGAGCAAATCATTTTCCCAGAAATTGAATATGACAAGATTGACGCTCTGCGCGGTATGAATATCACTATTACAACGACAGCTAAGACAGATGAAGAAGCACGTGCTTTGTTATCTGCATTTAGCTTCCCGTTTAGAAACTGAGGCTGATATGGCGAAGACATGTATGATTGAGCGCGAATTAAAACGCCGCGCAACTGTAGAAAAATACGCTGCTAAACGTGCTGCGCTGTTTGCCGTCATTAATGACGCAAATGCAAGTGCTGAAGATAAACGTGCGGCGCGTCAGAAATTACAAAGTTTGCCACGTAACGCAAGTCCAGTAAGACAACGTAATCGTTGTGCTTTAACTGGCCGTCCACGTGGTGTGTTCAGTAAATTCGGAATCGGGCGTATTAAATTGCGCGATTTAATGATGCGTGGCGAAGTGCCTGGCGTCATCAAGGCAAGTTGGTAAGGAGAGATAAGCAATGAGTATGAGCGATCCTATTGCCGATATGTTGACACGTATTCGTAACGCACAAAGTACGAATAAAGCAACCGTGTCTATGCCTTCATCAAAACTGAAATGCGCGATTGCAGCAGTTTTGAAAGACGAGGGTTATATCGAAGACTTCGCAGTGCAAGAGAATGCGGGTAAGCCTGAGTTGAATATTCACCTCAAATACTACGCAGGTCAGCCTGTGATTGAAATGATAGACCGTGTGAGTCGTCCTGGTTTGCGTATTTATCGCGGCAGCCAAGAGATTCCTAAGGTAATGAATGGGTTGGGTGTGACCATTGTGTCTACATCCAAGGGTGTGATGACAGATCGTAAAGCACAAGCAGCCGGTGTCGGCGGTGAAGTGTTGTGCGTTGTGGCTTAAGGAGGAAATATGTCACGCGTAGCTAAAAATCCAGTCTCTATCCCAGCAAAAGTTGAAGTGATGCTTACTGATAGTGCTATTTCAGTGAGCGGCCCTATGGGTAAATTAAGTCAAGCGCTGACTGGCGATGTTAAGTTAGCCCGTGAAGGCGATGTATTAACCTTCGTGGCAGCCAATGATAGCCAGCACTCACGTGCTATGTCAGGTACGCTCAGAGCTTTGGTAGCCAATATGGTGCAAGGTGTTTCTGAAGGTTTTGTGCGCAAACTTAGTTTAGTTGGCGTGGGTTATAAAGCCCAAGCACAAGGCACTAACCTGAATCTTGAACTTGGTTATTCCCATCCGATTAATCACAAGATGCCAGCAGGTGTTTCTGTAGAGACACCAAGCCAAACTGAAATCGTGCTGAAATGCGCTGATAAGCAGGTGTTGGGTCAAGTTGCAGCACAGATTCGCGCATACCGTTCACCAGAGCCATATAAAGGCAAGGGTGTTCGTTATGTAGATGAAGTGGTTGTGATCAAAGAAACCAAGAAGAAATAAGGTGTAACCATGGACATTAATGTAAATTCACGTTTGCGTAGAGCACGTAAAACCCGTGCCAAAATTGCGCAGTTGAAGGTAACACGTTTATGTGTGCACCGTAGCAACAGCCATATTTACGCTCAAATTATCGACGCTAGCGGCAGCAAAGTTCTGGCCAGCGCTTCCACTATGGAAGTTGAAGTGCGTAAAAAGGTCAAGAACGGCGGCAATATCGAAGCTGCTGCTGTGATTGGTAAGCGCATTGCAGAGAAAGCAAAATCTGCTGGTGTGACGACAGTCGCGTTTGACCGCTCCGGTTATAAATATCACGGCCGTATTAAAGCGTTGGCAGATGCCGCACGCGAAAACGGCTTATCGTTCTAAACATCGAGGTTGATAATGGCAAAAGATATTGAACAGCAACAGCAAACCGATGGTTTGCGCGAGAAAATGATCTCGGTCAACCGTGTGACTAAAGTGGTCAAGGGTGGTCGTATTATGAGTTTTGCCGCACTGACTGTAGTTGGTGATGGCGATGGTGCCGTTGGCATGGGTAAGGGTAAAGCCCGCGAAGTGCCAGCCGCAGTGCAAAAAGCAATGGATGAAGCGCGTCGTAGCATGGTTAAAGTGAACCTGAACAACGGTACTTTGCACCACGCAGTTACCGGCGTGCATGGCGCTGCTAAGGTATTTATCCAGCCAGCTTCTGAAGGTACTGGAATTATTGCCGGCGGTGCAATGCGAGCTATTTTCGAAGTGATGGGTGTGACTAACGTATTAGCTAAGTGTATTGGTTCTACCAATCCTTACAACGTGGTGCGTGCAACCTTAAATGGTTTGCAGTCCATGAACACCCCAGCTGAAATTGCTGCAAAACGTGGCAAGACTGTTGAAGAAATCAGAGGCTAATGATGGCTAAAGCAAATAAAGATTCTAATAAAATCAAGGTGACGCTAGTCAAAAGCACCATAGGCAGAATCGCAGCACATCAAGCATGTGTGCGTGGTCTAGGCTTGCGTCGTATGCATCATACAGTGGAAGTGCTTGATACCCCGGCTAACCGCGGGATGATCAATGCAGTCAGCTATCTTTTAAAGGTAGAAGCATAATGAAATTAAATACTATTGCACCCGGTGAGGGCAGTAAGCACGCCAAGCGTCGCGTCGGTCGCGGTATTGGTTCTGGTTTAGGTAAAACCTGTGGTCGTGGCCACAAGGGTCAAAAATCACGTACTGGTGGTTTCCACAAAGTGGGCTTTGAAGGCGGTCAAATGCCAATTCAAAGAAGATTGCCTAAGCGTGGTTTCGTGTCTTTGACGAAAAAAGACACTGCCAATGTGCGTTTGGGTGAATTGATGGGCCTAGACGTTAAAGTCATCGATTTATTAGCATTGAAAGCAGCTAATTTGGTGCCAGTGCAAACCAAGACAGTAAAAGTTTTCTTGTCTGGTGAAGCAACCAAAGCAGTTTCAGTGCAAGGTTTGTTGTTAACTAAGGGCGCGCGTGCGGCATTAGAAGCTGCTGGCGGAAAGATCGTAGAGTAATACCTTGGCCAACGACAGTATCTTAAGTGCAGTCAACAAAACAGGCGAATTAAAACGTCGCCTGTTATTTGTTTTAGGTGCCCTAATTGTTTATCGACTAGGTGCACACATTCCTGTTCCAGGAATAAATGCAGAAGTATTAGCTAAGCTGTTTGAATCGCAAAGCACAGGCATTTTGGGCATGTTTAATATGTTCTCAGGTGGTGCTTTATCGCGATTCACAGTATTTGCTCTGGGCATCATGCCGTATATTTCTGCCTCCATCATTATGCAGTTGATGACAGTGGTATCACCGCAACTGGAACAGTTGAAAAAAGAAGGTGAAGCAGGCAGAAGGCAGATTACCAAATACACTCGTTACGGAACGGTGTTACTGGCTACTTTCCAAGCGCTAGGCATCGCCATTGCGCTAGAGTCGCAAGCTGGCTTGGTATTAACACCCGGATTTGTGTTCCGCATGACCACAGTGATTACTTTGGTCTGTGGCACGATGTTTTTGATGTGGTTGGGCGAGCAGATTACTGAACGTGGCATAGGCAACGGTATTTCAGTGATTATTTTTGCTGGGATTGTGGCAGGTTTACCGCATGCCATCTTCTCAACCTTGGATTTAGCCAGCACTGGCGCGTTTAACCCAGTGTTTGTGATCTTCTTGTTTGTAGCAGCGATTTTGGTCACCGGTTTCGTGGTGTTTGTCGAGCGCGGTCAAAGAAAGATCACGGTGAATTACGCAAAGCGTCAGGTGGGTCGCCAGATTATGGGTGGTCAAACCTCGCATTTGCCTTTGAAGTTAAATATGGCGGGTGTTATTCCTCCTATTTTTGCTTCTAGCATTATTTTGTTCCCAGCCACGTTGGCGGGATGGTTCGGTAGTCATGACAGTGTGTCATGGTTAAAAGACATAGGCGCCACATTGTCGCCTGGTCAGCCGGTTTATATATTGTTTTTTACTTTGGCCATTTTGTTTTTCTGCTTCTTCTATACGGCGTTGGTATTCAACCCAAAAGAAACTGCAGATAACCTAAAAAAGAGTGGTGCATTTGTACCGGGTATACGCCCAGGTGAGCAGACTGCCTTATATATCGACAAGATCATGGGCAGATTGACCTTTATCGGTGCAATTTACATTACTGCGGTATGTTTGTTGCCAGAGTTTTTGATTTTGAAATTTAATGTTCCGTTCTATTTTGGTGGAACATCATTGCTGATTATTGTAGTGGTGACCATGGACTTTATGTCGCAAATGCAAGCACATTTGATGTCGCAACAATATGAAGGCCTTTTGAAAAAGGCTAACTTTAAAGGCGGCAACGCTTTTAATCGTTAACCATAGGCAAAGGCAGAATATGGCAAAAGAAGACAGAATTGAGATGCAAGGGGAGATTATTGAAAATCTTCCTAATGCAACTTTTAGAGTAAAACTTGAAAATGGCCATGTGGTGTTAGGTCATATCTCCGGCAAGATGCGTATGCACTACATTCGTATATTGCCTGGCGATAAAGTGACAGTTGAATTAACACCATATGATTTGACTAAAGCACGGATTGTGTTCCGAGCTAAATAGAAATTGATTTAGAGTTAGTGAGGCAAAAATGAGAGTTCGTGCATCAGTAAAAACTTTATGCAGAAATTGCAAAGTTGTTCGTCGTCGCGGTGTCGTTCGTGTGATTTGTAGCGATCCAAGACATAAACAACGTCAGGGTTAATTGACGTTAACAAGGGTTGTCGATTGTTAAAAGTCGGCTTCAGTGATAAAATTTTGGGCTTTTTTGACGGTTTACCCATAACCGTCATCACGATGGAGTAAGTACATGGCTCGTATAGCAGGGGTAAATATCCCAAATCATAAACATGCAGAGATTGCTTTAACCGCAATTTATGGCATTGGTCGTAACACAGCAAAAAATATTTGCAACGCTGCAGGTATTGCTGTCACGACTAAGATTAAAGATCTTAATGATGCCGAGGTTGAGAAGCTGCGTGATGAAGTGGCCAAGTTGCAAGTAGAAGGTGATTTGCGCCGTGAAGTAACAATGAACATCAAACGTTTGATGGACTTAGGTTGCTACCGTGGCATTCGTCATCGCCGTGGCCTCCCTGTTCGTGGTCAACGTACAAAAACCAATGCGCGAACACGCAAAGGTCCAGTAAAGCCGATTAAGGCATCCAAGTAAGGAATAAGACATGGCTAAAGCTAACGTACGCGTTCGCAAGAAAGTTAAAAAGAATGTTGCTGAGGGCATTGCACACGTGCACGCCTCTTTCAACAACACCATTATTACGATTACCGACAGACAAGGTAATGCCCTGTCTTGGGCAACTTCCGGCGGTGCCGGTTTTAAAGGCTCACGTAAGAGTACTCCATTTGCTGCTCAGGTAGCTGCGGAAGCAGCTGGTAAAGCGGCACAAGAGTATGGCGTGAAAAACCTTGAAGTTCGTATCAAAGGTCCTGGTCCAGGTCGTGAATCCGCAGTGCGTGCTTTAAACGCCGCCGGTTTCAAGATCACCAGCATCTCTGATGTGACCCCAGTGCCGCACAACGGTTGTCGTCCACCTAAAAAACGTCGTATTTAAGCGGCGTATTGCAGAGAATTATAGGAGATCACCTTGGCTAGAAATCTTGATCCTAAATGCCGTCAGTGTCGTCGTGAAGGCGAAAAGCTCTTCTTAAAGGGAGAGAAATGTTTCACTGACAAATGTGCTATTGAAAAGCGCAACTTCCCACCAGGTCAGCATGGACAACGTCGTAATCAACGTTTGTCTGACTACGGTGTGCAATTGCGTGAAAAGCAAAAAGTCCGCCGTATTTACGGCATCTTGGAAGGTCAATTCCGTAGCTATTACGCTGAAGCCGATCGTCAAAAAGGTATTACTGGCGAAAATCTTCTGCAACTATTGGAATGCCGTCTGGACAATGTAGCCTACCGTATGGGTATAGGCGCATCGCGTACTGAAGCACGTCAAATTGTGCGTCATAACAGCATTTTGGTGAATGGAAAGCGCGTCAATATTCCTTCTTACCAAGTCAAACCAGGTGACACCATACAAGTAACAGAAGCTGCTAAAAACCAATTGCGTATCAAAGGTTCATTGGCCGCTGCTGAACAAAGAGGTTTCCCAGAGTGGTTAGATGTTGATGTGAAGGCATTTAAAGGCGTATTCAAGGCCAAGCCACAACGTGATGATTTGCCAAGCACCATTAATGAATCCTTGGTGGTTGAGCTTTACTCTAAGTAATCCATACTTAAGTAAGTTTATCCTGCAAGAAATCTAATTTAGTACGGTAAGGGAAATAATATGCCAGCTGACTATTTAAAACCGCGAGTTGTTGACGTAGAAGTGATTAATCCACTACGCGCACGTGTGACATTGGAACCAATGGAACGTGGTTTTGGTTTTACCTTAGGTAACGCTTTACGTCGTGTCCTATTGTCATCAATTCCTGGTTATGCCATCACCGAAGTGAAAATTGACGGCGTAGTACACGAATACTCCACGCTAGATGGCGTGCAAGAAGACGTGGTTGATATTTTGCTTAACTTAAAAGGCGTAGCGCTAAAGTTAAATAGCAAAACTGAAACTGTCTTAAAGTTAAACAAATCCAGCGAAGGCGTGGTGACTGCAGGTGATTTTGAAACTGGCCACGACGCTGAAATTTACAATCCTAACCATGTGATTGCGCATCTGACTAAAGGTGGCAAGTTAAGCATGGAAGTAAAAGTTGAGATGGGTCGTGGTTATCAACCAGTCCCAGCGCGTCAGAAGCCTGATGAAGATAAAGCCTTAGGTTTTATCATGATTGATGCTTCATTCAGCCCAATCAATAAGGTCAGTTACCACGTTGAAAGTGCTCGTGTAGAACAACGCACAGACTTAGATAAATTGATTATGGATGTTGAAACCAATGGTGTGATCGAGCCAGAGCAAGCGATACGCGATGCTGCTCGTATCTTAATTGGTCAGCTATCTATTTTTGCTGATTTAGAAGGCACACCAACCGAAGTTGAAATTAAACAAGCACCGCAAGTCGATCCTATTTTGCTGCGTCCAGTAGATGATTTGGAATTGACTGTGCGTTCTGCTAACTGCCTAAAAGCAGAAAATATTTACTACATTGGTGATTTGATTCAGCGTACTGAAAATGAATTACTAAAAGCTCCTAATTTAGGTCGTAAATCTCTCAATGAGATTAAAGATGTATTAGCATCTAAAGGCCTAACATTGGGCATGAAATTAGAGAACTGGCCACCTGTTGGCTTAGAAAAAGCGTGAGGAAAGCATTATGCGTCATCGCAATAGTAACCGTAAATTAAACCGTACTAGCAGCCATCGTCAGGCGATGTTGCGTAATATGGCTAACTCTTTGTTGCGTCATGAAGTGATTAAAACCACTTTGCCTAAAGCCAAAGAATTGCGTCGTATTGCTGAGCCTTTGATTACGCTAGGTAAGCATGCCACCTTGGCCAATCGTCGTTTGGCATTCAGCCGTTTGCGCGATCGCGACATCGTAGGCAAATTGTTTAACGAATTAGGCCCACGTTATAACGCCCGTCCAGGGGGTTATTTGCGTATCCTGAAATGTGGTTTCCGTGATGGCGACAATGCGCCTATGGCATTAGTAGAACTTGTCGATAGACCTGAAACTGCTGCGCCAGTGGCCGCTGAATAATACTTCGGTATGCAAACAAAGCCAGCCTAGTGCTGGCTTTTTTGTTTTATAAACGATGTTGCCTAACCACGTTCAATAGATCGTGATAGCTAAACGGCCATGCTAGCGTTTGTTGAAAATCGGCAAAATAAACCACCGGAATGCTGGTTTGATAAGCTTCTAGCAAAGCATCATCGCTGCTGATATCGACAGTATCAATCAAACAAGCAAATTGTTGCGCTAGTTGTTGTAGCATCTGTTCGGCTTGTTCGCACAAATGACAATGCGCTGTGCCATAACAAGTAATGTGCAATATATCGGTCATAGTGATGCCATTTAAATAGTTCGACAAGGCTATAATATGCCAAATAAGTGATACCCTTATGCAGTTTTATTTTAACCAGTATGTTTCAGCGAGTTGAGTTGAATGGCGGAATATCAAGAAAATAAAGAAAGCTTACAAGAGAGCCTGCAGCAAATCGTTGATTTGTTGGAGCGCCACGCGCTGGTTGAAAGTTTGGTGCATAAGCAGGAGCAAGATGCGCCTAAACAAGAGTTAGTTGAATCGCTGGTGCACCGGCAAAATGTGGCGTTGTTGCAAAAGAAATTAGAGTCGCTACACCCCGCCGACGTCGCCTATATCCTTGAAGCCCTGCCATTAGAAAAGCGTTTATATGTTTGGGATTTAGTCAAAGCTGAGCGCGATGGTGAAATTCTGCTAGAAGTGTCTGATGCGGTGCGTCAGACCCTGATTGCCGATATGGATAGCGAAGAGCTATTGGCGGCGGCAGAGCAATTAGATACCGATGAACTGGCCGACTTGGCGCCAGACTTACCAAAAGACGTATTGCAAGACTTGCTGGACAGTCTGGACACGCAAAATCGCGAACGTCTGCAATCGGCACTCTCTTATCCCGAGCAAACCGTTGGCGCGCTGATGGATTTCGATATCGTGACCATACGCGAGGATATTTCCCTGGAAGTGGCTTTGCGCTATTTGCGCCGTATTGGCCAGTTGCCCGACCATACCGATAAGATTTTTGTGGTTGATCGTGATGATATTTTGCGTGGAGTGTTGCCGCTCAAGCGTTTGGTGGTGAAAGATTTAGAGCTAGGCGTCAACGAGGTAATGGCTGATGATGCGGTGGTATTCCATCCCGAAGATATGGCAGACGAAGCAGCCAAAGCGTTCGAGCGTTATGACTTGGTGACTGCGCCAGTGGTTGACGAAAACAATAAGCTGGTAGGCAGGCTAACGGTGGATACGGTGATGGACTATATCCGCGAAGAAGCGGAAAGCGATATGTTGTCCTTGGCCGGTTTGCGTGAAGAAGAAGATTTATTCTCCTCGGTTTGGCGCTCGGTGCAAAACCGCTGGACATGGTTGGCGATTAATCTAGTGACCGCTTTGGTGGCATCACGGGTGATAGGTTTATTCGAAGACTCGATAGAAAAGGTAGTCGCGCTGGCGGCCCTTATGCCCATTGTGGCCGGCATAGGTGGCAATTCAGGCAACCAAACCACCACCATGATAGTACGCGGTATCGCGCTAGGACAGATTACAGGCATGAATATGCAATCGCTAATCAAAAAAGAAATCGGCGTCAGCGTCATCAACGGTCTGATTTGGGGCGGGGTATTAGGGCTAATCGCCTACAGCCTGTATGGCAACACCGTACTGAGTATAGTGATGACCGCCGCCATGACCTTAAACTTATTATTGGCTGCGGTGGTTGGCGTCACCATTCCGATAGTGATGAGCAAATTCGGGCGTGACCCAGCGGTAGGTTCCAGCGTATTACTGACTGCCATGACCGATAGCGGCGGATTCTTTATTTTCCTTGGCTTAGCGACCATCTTTTTAACATGATGAATGACTTACAACAGTGGTGGCCAGAGATACTGGCCGATTTAGGTAGCGCGGATATGTATTGGCAGCTGTTATTGATCGCGCTCAGTATCTTGTTTGCCCGCTTGGCGGCTAATTTATTGCTTGCCTCAGTTACCAAACATACTGTCGTAGACTGGCAAATGGGTCTAGGCGGCTTAAAGCGCGCTTTATTTCCGCTATTGAGTCTAGTCCTACTGTATATCGCCCAACAAATACTGCATATCTGGTGCCATACCAGTCTGATCAGCCTAGCCATCTCCACCTTCTGGGCGCTGGCAATCATCCGCCTCGCGGTGTATTTATTGCGCTATATCTTCGCCCCTAGCGGCTGGTTAAGTACCACAGAGAATGTGCTATCGCGCACTGTTTGGCTGCTTTATCTGCTGCATATCTTTGGCGTGTTACCGCGTATCACAAGCATGATGCAGCAAATTGGCTTTAGCGTAGGCAAAAGCAATCTCAATCTGCTGATACTGATACAAGGCCTACTCACCATCGTCATCACGCTATTTGTCTCGCTATCGCTCAGTCGCTGGTTAGAAAACCGCCTGATGGGGGTAGAGCAAGTGAATAGCAATGTGCGGGTGGCGCTGTCGCGCGTCATACGCGTGCTAATTTCAATGATTGCGGTGATGCTAGGGATGTCTGCCGTAGGCATCGATATCACCCTGCTATCGGTGTTTGGTGGCGCTTTAGGGGTAGGGCTAGGATTCGGCTTGCAGAAGATTGCCAGCAACTATGTCAGCGGCTTTATTATTCTGCTAGATGACTCCATGCATATCGGCGACATTATCACCGTCGATGGACATTATGGCGTGGTCAGCGAGTTACGCTTCCGCTTCTTAGTGCTACGCAAACTAGATGGCACACAAGTAGTGATTCCGCACGAAACCATCATGACCAGCTCGGTCATCAATCACTCGCATGCGCACGGTAAGACCCGCGTCAGCCTGCCCATACAAGTAGCTTTTGATAGCGATGTCGCGCAAGTGATGCAGTTGCTCAAAGATTGTGCCTTAGTGCATCCCAGAGTGCTGAAAGATATGCCGGTGGATCCGCTGATTAGTGGTTTTGGCGACAACGGCATACAGTTTAATTTAATGTTTTGGGTGATAGACCCAGAAGATGGGACCGCCTCAGTGCAGTCGGATATTTATTTAGCCATTTGGCAGCAATTCCAACAGCACGATATCCAGATTCCCTACCCACAACGCGATATCCGTGTTACCCAACAGGCGAGCAATGCAGCTAAATCGGGCGCTGCTGGCAAGAAGAACAAAGCTGCGCAGCAATCCAGTTTGCATTGGGATGATGTGTATTAGGCGATAGACGAAAAAAAACTCGCCTATAGCGAGTTTTTTTATCAGCATCAATAAGCCAAATAATGGTTTATTTAATCTTAGTTTCTTTGTACATCACGTGTTTACGTGCCACAGGGTCAAATTTCTTGATTTCCATTTTATCTGGCATGGTACGTTTGTTTTTGGTGGTGGTATAGAAGTGTCCAGTACCAGCACTTGATTCCAATTTAATCTTTTCACGCATGATAGATTCCTTAAATCTTTTCGCCAGCAGCACGCATATCAGCTAAAACGGCGTCTATGCCATTCTTGTCGATAGTACGCAATGCTGCGTTAGTAATACGCAAGCTAACCCAGCGGTTTTCGCTTTCTACCCAGAACTTACGATTCTGCAAGTTAGGTAAGAAACGGCGTTTAGTTTTGTTGTTGGCGTGAGAAATATTGTTTCCCACAATCGGCTTTTTGCCTGTTACTTGACATACGCGTGCCATTCGCACTCTCCTAATACCGCAATGAAACACTGCTCGAAAAATAAAAGAGCGCATTTATACCATAAAAAACCAGTTAACCTCAAGTCATTTTAATAATTATTTATGCTCGCTTTAGGCTAATTGATGCATGCTTAATGCTTGCCGGTACTGCCGAAACCGCCTGCGCCACGCTGGCTTTGGTCAAACTCCTCGACCAGCTTAAATTGCGCTTGCAACACCGGCACGATGACCAATTGTGCTAGACGTTCCATCGGGTTCATGACAAACGCTTGTTGACTGCGATTCCAGCACGAGACAAATAACTGACCTTGATAGTCGGAATCAATCAGCCCGACCAAATTGCCCAATACGATGCCATGTTTATGCCCCAAGCCAGAGCGCGGCAAAATCAACGCAGCGTATTGTGGATCAGCAAGATAGATGGCCATGCCAGTGGGAATCAGCACCGTTTCGCCAGCTGCTATGGTCAAGGCTTGCTCTACACAAGCTCTTAAATCTAGCCCAGCCGAGCCGGGGGTGGCGTAGCTAGGCATATGTTGTTGTAAACGCGGGTCTAGGATTTTTAGTTCTACTTGAATAGACATGCAGGCTCCCTAATGAATATCGAATAAAACGGATTAAATATTGGCTAAAGCAACACTAGCCGCTGGCAAGCAGGCGCGACACATGCTGCAAAATCGCTACGGCAGTTTCATGCTTGCTAGCCTCTGGCAAAGCGGTTTGGCCGTGCGCATCCAGCAAGGTGACTTGTGTGCTGTCTTTGCCCAAGGCTTGTTGCACTTGATTGGCCACCATCAGTGCGACTTTTTTATCGCGCCGTTTCTGTTCCGCATAGGCCAAAACATCATGCGTTTCCGCAGCAAAGCCCACGCATAGCGGCGGCTTAGCTAGCGCCGCTACTGCCGCCAAGATATCGCGCGTAGGGGTGAGCTTAAGCGTCCATTCGCCAGCCTGTTTTTTTAGCTTGCGACCACTTTGCTCAGCCACTTGATAATCTGCCACGGCAGCCACGCTGATAAATACCTCTTGTTGCGCAATATGCTGCATCACCGCCTGATACATCTGCTCGGCAGTCTGCACCGCAATCAATTGTTGCACCGGCGGCGCTGGCAAGGCGGTCGGGCCAGACACCAAGGTAACTTGAGCGCCCATTAAGCTGGCGGCAGCGGCTAGCGCATAGCCCATCTTGCCTGAGCTTAAATTGCTAATTACCCGCACTGGGTCTATAGGCTCTTGGGTTGGGCCTGCGGTAATCAATATGCGTCGTCCCTGCAATAAGTCGGCTGGCAAGTCCAGCCATTGCAATAAGTCATGCACGATCTCTTGCGCTTCCAACATGCGGCCTTGGCCATGCTCGCCGCAGGCCTGCTCACCGCAATCCGGCCCCAATAAAATCACTCCATCTTGTGCCAGCTGTTGAATATTGCGTTGCGTAGCGGGGTGCTCCCACATCTGTTTATTCATGGCTGGCGCAATCGCTAATGGACAATCGCGCGCCAAGCACAAGCTAGACAGCAAATCATCTGCTACGCCGTGCGCTAGTTTGGCAATCAAGTCAGCGCTAGCCGGCGCCAGCAAAATTAAATCCGCTAGTCGGCTAAGCTCGATATGGGGCATGCCATTGCTGATACTGGAGTCCCACATATCAGTGGCAACCGGTCTGCCAGTTAAGGCTTGCATGGTGATGGGGGTAATAAATTGTTGCGCTGCCGCGGTCATCACCACTTGCACCGAAATGCCGCGTTTCATCAATAAACGGCTGAGTTCAGCTGCTTTATAAGCAGCGATGCCGCCGCTGATGCCTAGCACGATATGTTTTAAGTAAGGGGTCACGATACAGTGTGTGGTTTGGATTGCAGAATATATGAAAAAATGTAATGGTTTCATTTTAATATGAAACCAGCCTGTGACGCAGCTTACAGGCGCTAATAATTAATAAATCTAATAAAAATAAAGGAGATATGTGATGTCTATCGCAGATTGGCCAAGGCAGGAACGGCCACGAGAAAAATTATTGCAATCTGGCGCAGAAAATTTATCCGATGCAGAATTGCTGGCGATTTTTCTGCGCGTCGGCGTGCCGGGCAAATCAGCGGTGGATTTGGCGCGTCATATGTTGCAGCATTTCGGTGGCTTGCAAGCTTTGTTTAACGCCAGTCTGGCGCAGTTTTGTGCACTGCGCGGCTTGGGCAAGAGCAAATATTGCCAGCTACAAGCGGTCATCGAGCTGGTCAAGCGGGTGTTAAAAGAGCGCTTGGCGCAAGGCGATATGCTGAATACACCAGCTTCGGTGAGTGATTTTCTGTGTATGCAAATCGGCCAGCAGCCGCGCGAGCAATTCTATGTCTTGTTTTTAGACGCGCAAAATCGACTGCTCAGCGCTGAATGTTTATTTCAGGGCACGCTAACGCAGACCAGCGTGTATCCCAGAGAAATCGTTAAAAGTGCTTTACAGCATAATGCAGCCAGCGTGATTTTCGCTCATAATCACCCCTCGGGAATTGCCGAGCCCAGTGAAGCCGACAAACGTCTGACCTCAGCATTAAAAACAGCATTAAATTTGATGGATGTGCGGGTGTTAGATCATTTTGTCATTGCCGGCAATCAGTCCGTTTCATTTATGCAGCTTGGTTTGTTATAAGCGTCCAGCGACTTGAGCAAGGCATAGGCGGCAGAAAAGTGTTAAGCGTTATATTTTCTGCTTTTTGATGAGCACCATCCTTTAATTAACAACTATTCACAAAAGGTTAGCGTATGAAAAAATTATCCTGCACATGGCTAGCATCTATCGTCTGGCTTTGCGTCAGCCTGATAGGCGCGGCGGCAGTGGGCGGCATCGCCATACACAGAGGCGAGAGCATCAATGCCTTATGGTTTATCACTGCGGCGATTTGCATTTATGCCATCGCCTATCGCTTCTATTCGGCATGGATAGCCAGCAAAGTATTACTGTTAGACGATAGCCGCGCCACCCCAGCCGAGCGCTTTGATAATGGGCGCGACTATGTGCCGACCAATCGTTGGATAATATTCGGCCATCATTTTGCTGCTATTGCCGGCCCTGGGCCTTTGGTAGGCCCTACGCTGGCCGCGCAGTTTGGCTATCTGCCAGGCACTTTGTGGATTTTATTTGGCTCGGTATTGGGCGGCTGCGTGCAAGATATGGTGATTTTATTTGCCTCTACACGCCGCAATGGGCGCAGCCTAGGGCAGATGGCGCGCGACGAGATAGGCCGCTTTGGCGGTGTGGCGGCCTTGTTGGGCACGTTTTTTATTATGATTATTTTGATTGCCGTGCTTGGGCTAGTGGTGGTGAATGCCATGAAACACAGCCCTTGGGCAACCGCCACGGTGGCTGCCACCATCCCCATCGCCATGTTAATCGGCTTTTATATGCGTCATTTGCGGGTGGGACGCGTATTAGAAGCCTCGACTTTAGGCATTTTATTGCTATTGGGCTCGGTGCTATTGGGTGGCTGGATAGACCATCACAGCCAACTGCGCGTCTGGTTTGACCACGAGGGCTTGCTACTGGCTTGGGCGATTATTGCTTATGGCTTTGCTGCAGCGATTTTGCCAGTATGGATGTTATTAGCGCCACGCGATTATCTCTCCACCTTTATGAAGCTAGGCACCGTGGCCTTGCTGGCCATCGCCATCGTGTTGTTAAGCCCACAAGTGCATATGCCGGCGCTGACGCAATTTACTGACGGCAGTGGCCCGATTTTTGGCGGCAAATTATTTCCTTTTGTGTTTATTACCATCGCTTGTGGCGCCATTTCTGGCTTTCACTCGCTGATTGCCTCGGGCACCACGCCCAAGTTATTAGCCAATGAACGCGATATCCGTATGATAGGTTATGGCGCCATGCTACTCGAGTCGTTTGTCGCCATGATGGCGATGATTGCCGCCACGGTTTTAGAGCCTGGCGTCTATTTCGCTATCAATAGCCCAGCAGGGGTGGTGGGTAAAGAAGCGGCACAGGCGGTGGCCACCATTTCTGCTTGGGGTTTCCCGGTTAGCGTTGAGCAAATGCAACACTTGGCCAGTCAAATGGGCGAGTTAAGTTTATTTGCTCGTACCGGCGGTGCGCCCAGTTTGGCAGTAGGCATGGCCAGTATTTTCGGCAGCGCGTTTGGCCAGAGCCTGTTGGCCATGTGGTATCACTTTGCCATTATGTTTGAAGCGATTTTTATCCTGACCACCTTAGACGCCGGCACACGGGTTGGGCGCTTTATGTTGCAGGATATGTTGGGCAATATTTGGCCAAAATTTGGTCAAACTTCTTGGTGGCCATCGGTCTTGTTGTCCAGTGCGCTGGTGGTGGCAGGTTGGGGCTATTTTCTGTATATCGGGGTGATAGATCCGAATGGTGGGGTGAATATACTTTGGCCGCTATTCGGCATCGCCAATCAAATACTGGCGGCCATTGCGCTGTGTGTGGGGACTAGCATACTGGTCAAATCAGGCAAAGCGAAATACGCTTGGATTACCGGCTTGCCCTTGGCTTGGTTGGTGACCATTACCACTAGCGCGGCATGGCAAAAATTATTTAGCAGTGATGTGCGGGTGGGCTTTTTTGCTGCTGCCGATGATTTAGCCAACAAACTTAGTGCTGGCGAATTGCCGGCAGAAAAAGCAGCGGTGGCTGGCCAGTTGATTTTTAATCAACAACTAGACGCATGGATTACCGTGTTTTTCTTGCTGGTGTTATGGATAGTGGTGCTGGATATGTTGTATGTGCTGACACGCTTCCGTTTGGGCAAGCCAGTCAGCCCCTCTAGCGAAGCGCCGTATCAAGCCACGCGTGGGTTAAAGGTTTAGGGCTTAATAGAGAGCCAGATAGGATAGGTGGATATGTCAGGTCAAGCTCATCATCGTTTGTTAAAGTTTGCCAAATTGTCTGCGCTGTTTAACAAGCTCAGCGCTTTGTGGCGCGGCTTGCGCCAATTGTCCGGTGATGATGCTTATGAGCGTTACCTGCAACACTATCAAGCGCACCATGCGCAAGACGCCGAGCCGCCGTTAAGCAGAGAAGAATTTTTCAAGCAGTGGCAAGATAAAAAATGGCATGGCGTGAAGCGTTGTTGCTAATGCTAGCGGCCTGCTTGATGGGCGCGCCAAAATAGCCAAATCCCAATCAATAGCATAGGCAAGCTCAGCCATTGCCCCATGCTCAACCCCAGACTTAATAGCCCCAATTGCGCATCGGGCTGACGGGTAAATTCCACCAACCATCTAAAGCCACCGTAGCCGATTAAGAATAATGCCGAGACCGCCCCAGTGCGGCGCGGTTGGCGCGAATACAGCCATAACAGCACAAACAGTAATAAGCCCTCTAAGGCAAATTCGTACAGCTGCGAGGGGTGGCGTGGCAGCGTATCCACTTGTGGAAATATCATGCCCCAACTGCCATCGGTGGGGCGCCCCCATAATTCACCATTGATAAAATTGCCCAAGCGGCCAGCGCCCAAGCCCAGTGGGACTAGCGGGGCGACAAAGTCCATCAAGCTGAGCCAGCGCTGTTGATATTTTTTGGCAAACCAGCCCATCGCCAATAACACGCCGATAAAGCCGCCATGAAAGCTCATACCGCCTTGCCAAACGGCAAAAATTTGTAGCGGCTGTTGCATAAAATATTGCGTCTGATAAAACAACACATAGCCCATGCGCCCGCCGATAATCACCCCAAGCGCGCCATAAAAAATCGCATCATCGACCATCTGCACATTCCAGCCGCGCCAAGGGTCGTGCTTGGCACGATATTTACCTAGCCAGATAAAGCCCAAAAAACCGATTAAATACATGATGCCGTACCAATGGATGGATAAGCCGGCTAGGTGGATGGCGACGGGGTCAAATTGTGGGTGGGTAAACATCAGCTCAACTCAATGATTAGGGGTGAAAAAATGGCCTTATTTTAGCGGAAAAACCTTATTTTCCGTAGGCTTATCGCGCAACAAAAGGCTTACATTTTGTGCTTAGAATAGGAACTTTGTGCAGCAAGCATAGACATATTTGCATGTCGCATTAAATCGTAAAAATCGCTTTCTAGTTTAAAATATCATCTTTACCAGATAGGAATCCAAAATGCCTGAATATCGTTCCCGCACTACCACCCACGGTCGCAATATGGCTGGCGCACGCGCTTTATGGCGCGCTACCGGCATGAAAGACGAAGATTTCACCAAGCCGATTATTGCGATTGCCAACTCTTTCACCCAATTTGTGCCCGGTCATGTGCACTTAAAAGACTTGGGTCAGCTAGTGGCGCGTGAGATTGAACGCTCGGGGGGTGTGGCTAAGGAATTTAATACCATCGCGGTAGATGACGGCATCGCCATGGGGCACGGCGGGATGCTGTATAGCTTGCCTAGCCGCGATTTAATTGCAGATAGTGTAGAGTTTATGGTGAATGCGCACTGCGCCGATGCTTTGGTGTGTATTTCTAACTGCGACAAAATCACCCCCGGCATGTTAATGGCTGCCTTGCGCCTGAATATCCCTGTGGTGTTTGTCTCCGGCGGGCCTATGGAGGCCGGCAAGGTCAATTGGCAAGGCACGATACATAAACTGGACTTGGTCGATGCCATGGTGGCCGCTGCTGATGATAAAGTCAGCGACCAAGAATCAGAAGCCATCGAGCGTTCTGCTTGCCCAACCTGTGGCTCTTGTTCTGGTATGTTTACCGCCAACTCGATGAATTGTTTAACCGAAGCACTAGGGCTGAGCTTGCCAGGCAATGGCTCTACATTAGCTACGCATGCCGCGCGTAAGGAATTATTCCTGAAAGCGGGTCGCTTGATCGTGGAAAACACCAAACGCTATTACGAGCAGAACGACGAATCCGTTTTACCGCGTTCCATCGCCAGCTTTAAGGCATTTGAAAATGCCGTTAGTCTGGACGTGGCCATGGGCGGCTCTACCAACACGGTATTGCACTTATTGGCAGCGGCCTATGAGGGCAAAGTGGATTTCAGCATGAAAGATATCGACCGCATTTCACGCAAAGTCCCTTGCGTATGTAAAGTTGCCCCTGCCACCAATAAATTCCATATGGAAGACGTACACCGCGCTGGCGGGGTGATGGGTATCTTGGCGGAATTAGACCGTGGCGGCTTAATCCACCGAGATATTCCTACTGTGCATAGCAAGACCATGGGCGAAGCGCTTGCGCATTGGGATGTCACCACCAGCAGCGCAGAAGAAGTGAAAAAACTGTATTCCGCCGCACCGGGTGGCATTCCGACCACCATCGCCTTCAGCCAATCCATGCTATGGCCTAGCCTAGATTTAGACCGCAGCGAGGGCTGTATCCGTGATATCCAACACGCTTATTCACAAGATGGCGGCTTGGCAGTGCTATACGGCAATATCGCCGAAGAAGGCTGTATCGTAAAAACCGCCGGGGTAGATGAAAGCATTCTGACCTTTACTGGCAAAGTAAAACTATTTGAGTCACAAGACGCTGCGGTTGAAGGCATCTTAGGCGATCAAGTGGTGGCTGGCGATGTGGTGGTTATCCGTTACGAAGGCCCGAAAGGCGGCCCCGGTATGCAAGAGATGTTATACCCGACCTCCTATCTCAAATCTAAAGGCTTGGGCAAAGTATGCGCGCTGCTCACCGATGGCCGCTTCTCCGGTGGTACTTCTGGCTTAAGTATCGGCCATGTCTCGCCAGAAGCCGCTGAGCAAGGGGCGATTGCCTTGGTAGAACAAGGCGACACCATTATTATCGATATCCCCAATCGCCGCATCCATTTGGATATCAGCGATGCTGAATTAGCCAATCGCCGCGCCGCCATGCAAGCTAAAGGGGCTGAGGCATGGAAGCCCGCCAAGCGTGAGCGGCCACTTACCCCCGCTTTACGCGCTTATGCCGCGATGACCACCTCGGCTTCCCGTGGGGCGATTCGTGATGTGACACAAATCGAGAAATAGCGTGAACATTGCTTCAGCCGTTCACTGTTGAAGCAATGACTAGTGCGTTTTATCCAGCCTAATAAGCCATATTAAAAAAAGGAAAATAATGTTTCATCTCACTCAAGCGTTGCATCAACAGCCATTAGGCGAGGGAGTGGTGCAATATCAGGACAGCAATGGGCTGACCTTTTTATCTGTCGATAATAGCCATGCTTCGGCCTGTATCGCCCTGCAAGGCGGTCATGTGATGCAGTGGCAACCGAAAAAAGCCAAGCATCCTGTGCTATGGCTTTCCAGCAAAGCGCGCTATACCCAAGGGCGCTCTATACGCGGTGGTGTGCCCATCTGCTGGCCTTGGTTCGGCGCCCACCCCACCGATAGCAGCTATTGTCCGCATGGCTTTGCGCGGGTGATTCCTTGGCAATTACTAGATAGCAAAGTGCTAGAAAACGGCGCCACGCGGCTAGTGTTAGAAATGACACAAACCGATGTGGCTAAGCGCCAACTATCCTATGCCTATCGCTTTCAGCTGGTGATTATCATAGGCCAGACCCTGCGCCTAGAAATGAAAACCACCAACTTAGCCGACCATCCGTTTATGATAGGCGAGGCCTTCCACACCTATTTCCGTGTCAGCGATGTAGAAAAAATCCATATCACCGGCCTAGAAAACCTGGTGTATTCCGACAAAGTGCAAGGCTATCAGCGCGATGTGCAACACGGCCCATTGAAATTTACTGGCGAGTTTGACCGCGTCTATCTGAATAGCCGGCGCGATTTAGTCATTCACGACCCAGACTTCGAACGCAAAATCCGTATCACCAAATCCTGTAGCCACACCACCGTGGTATGGACACCTTGGCACGACAAAGCCGCGCAATTAGGTGATATGGGCGAGCCCAATGAGTGGCGACAAATGATTTGCCTAGAGTCCGCCAACGCCATGGAAAACAGCATCACTATCTATCCCAACGACACCCATGTGATGGTTTCGGAATATAGCCTAGAAGCATTTGGCTAGAGAACAAAGGCGATAAAGGCGATGTCCTATTGCTAGGGCGTATCAAAAATTAAATTCAAAAAAATGAATTTACGTTTATTTTTGTTAGAAACTGTTAAAAATTTGTA
The DNA here is from genome assembly GCA_964398195.1 of uncultured Methylophilaceae bacterium. GTDB lineage: Bacteria > Pseudomonadota > Gammaproteobacteria > Burkholderiales > Methylophilaceae > RFPI01. Next base: position 43,290 of record CAYNLW010000002.1, read on the forward strand.
AAAATTTGAGTATCATGGCGGTTGGCAGTTTTACGGTTTTGTTGAATTTAAGGAGATGACATGAAAGCACTATTGGTTTCATTAGTTGCAGCAGGTTCTTTAGCAATGGCTAGCCAAGCCAGCGCCATCGACGACGCAGGCGCTAAAGCATTATTACAAAAGAGTGGTTGTTTAGCTTGCCACGCAGTTGATCAAAAAGTATTAGGCCCATCCTATAAAGATGTTGCCGCCAAATACAAAGGCAAAAACATGGAAGAAAAGTTAGTTGCCAAAGTAAAAGCCGGTGGTAGCGGCGTATGGGGCCCAATCCCAATGCCAGCCAACAGCCCACAAGTAAAAGACGAAGACATCAAGACTTTAGTACACTGGATTCTTTCCCTGTAATTCCGTCTCGATAAAAAAGCCAGCACCCGCTGGCTTTTTTTTCGCCTGTCCCGCAGACGCAGGAAGCGCATCAATCCCGGGTGGCCGTTAATTCAACTTGCTATGTTTAATTGAGTATATGAAATACACCCCTAGGCCTAGCATGAGCCAGATGCCGAAGCGCATCCAGGCGACGGCGGGGAGGAAAATCATTAGGGCGGCGCAGGATATGAGGCCTAGGGTGGGGATAGTGGGGCCGTAGGGGACTTTGAAGGGGCGGGCTAGCTGGGGGGCGCGGTGGCGAAGTAGCATGACGCCGCCGCAGACTAGGACGAAGGCGGCTAGGGTGCCGATATTGACCAGTTCGGCTAGTTCATCCAGTGGAATTAGGCCGGCCATGAGCGACATGGCGATGCCGGTGATAGTGATAATGCGGACTGGGCTGTGGGTGGTGTGGTTAAGGTGATTGAGCGAGGTGGGTAATAGGCCATCGCGGCTCATGGCGTAGATGATGCGGGTGAGGCCGTAATATAGCACCAGCATCACTGTGGTGAGGCCGGCGATGACGCCAGTGGAAATCAATGCGGCAGCCCAGTTGATGCCGATATGTTGCATGGCGTAGGCGACTGGCGAATCTACCCCTAGTTGTTGATAGGGCAGCAGGCTGGTGAGCAGAGCGGCGACGATAATGTAAATAATGGTGCAGAACACCAAGGAATAAATAATGCCTTTGGGCACATCGCGCTGGGGATTGCGTGCTTCTTCTACTGCGGTGGAAACTGCATCAAAGCCGATATAGGCGAAGAACACCACTGAGGCACCGGCTAATACACCTACTGTTTTGCCATTGGCTAAGGTGTCAAACCAGCCGAATGGCATATATGGCGTCCAATGCGTGGGGTCGATATGGGCGCTGGCGATGCTGATAAACACCGCGATGGTGAGTAGCTTGATAAACACCATGCCAGCGTTTAAGCGGGCGCTGGCTTTGACACCGATAATAAGCATTAACATCAGCACCAGAATAATCAGCGCGGCCGGCAGATTCATCATGCCGCCTTTGGCTGGCGCATGGGTCAATAGATCCGGCAAGTGCCAGCCCAGCGCACTTAGCCCATTGCTAAAGTAGCCTGCCCAGCCATTGGCCACGGCAGCCACACTCAGGCCATATTCCAAAATCAAATCCCAGCCCATCATCCACGCCACAATCTCGCCAAACGCGGCATAACTATAGCCATAAGCACTGCCGCAACCACCCACTGTGGCGGCTAATTCGGCATAGCATAGGGCGGCAAAAGCACAGGCTAGTCCTGCAAAAATAAATGATAGGGTGACCGCAGGACCCGCTTGGTGAGCGGCGGCATGGCCGGTCAGCACGAAGATGCCGGTGCCGATAATGGCGCCTATGCCGAGTAAAGTCAGGTCAGTGGCGCTTAAGCATTTTTTTAATTGGCTATCTTGTTGTTGATTCACCTGTTTGGTGCGCAATGTTGTTTTTATCAAAGTCCGCATGCAAGCTCCCTGTCGTATTGATACGCCTAAAAAAACGCCATGCTGGCGTGTGATTAAAACGGTGCTGAGTATCAGCGCCTAGGTTGGCGCGCGGTAGAAGTGACTTAATACGCGCGTCATATAAGCGATGTCGAGTATACCAGCAGTTTCTCGAATGCTGTGCATAGACCACATGGCGCAGCCTACATCGACACAGTCCACCCCCAGTTGCGCTGCTACGATAGGCCCGACTGTGCTGCCACAGCCTAGGTCATTGCGGTGGCTATATTGCTGATAGGGCACTTCTGCTTGCTGACATAGCTGAATAAAGCGACTGCCGCTGTCTAGGCTAGTGGCATAGCGTTGGTTCACGTTATGTTTAATCACTGGCCCTTGATTGATGAAGACATGGTGGCAAGGGTCGTATTTATCAGCAAAATTAGGATACAAGGCGTGTGCCATATCGGCACTAATCATAAAGCTATCTGCCAAGCTTTGTAGATGTTGAGCGGGGCTTAATTGCAGGCTGGCAGAAATGCGGCTAAGGCTATCTGCCAACAAGTTGCTATCGGCGCCCACGGCGCTTTGGCTGCCGACTTCTTCGTGGTCGAATAAAGCACATACGATATGTTGCGGCAGCTGCTCAGACTGCGCTTCCAGTAATGCGCTGAGCGCGCTGTAGCAAGAGGCCAAATTATCTAGTTGGCTGTCGCTGATAAATTCCTGTTGCGCCCCCCACACTGCGCCGGGCTGACAGTCCAGCACATTTAAATCCATGCTGACGATATCTTGCGCCGCGCATTGCGCTTGTTGCGCAATCAGTTGCAACAGCACTTGCTCGGCTGTTTGCGGGTCTTGGCTGCTGCCAAGAATCAGCGGCAGTTGCGTTTGTTTGTTAAATTTCAGCCCTTGTTCATTCGCCTCGCGATTCAGATGAATGGCCAGATTAGGCAAACGCACCAGCGGTTGCGGGAAATGCACTAAGCGCGTTTGCAATTTGCCATCTTGTCGCACCATCACGCGCCCAGCCAAAGCTAAATCGCGATCGGCAAAGCTGGCCAAGATAGGGCTGCCATACACTTCTACTGCCAAGCGCAATAGCCCATCAGAGCTAAATGCTGCATGTGGCTTGAGTTTTAGCGTAGGTGAGTCGGTGTGCGCAGACACCATACGAAAGCCTGCGGCCGCCTGTTGCGCCAGTTTAAAGGCGATAAGCGTACCGCCACGGCTGAAGTAATAGCCTTGGCCTGCCTGCAAATCCCATGCTTGATTCGCTGCCAAGGCTTGAAAGCCGGCTTGGTTTAAGCGTTGTTGGCAGGTCGCCACCACATGGGCGGGGCTGGGACTTTGATCAATAAAATCAATCAGTGCTTGTGCGCTGCTATTCATATTAGGCCTCGTCTAAGTCGATATGGGCGCTGCGGAGAGAGTGCGTTTATAGGTTTAACCAGTTTTTGCCGATTAAGAAATCGCTATATAACTTGGCTTCTGCGCTGCCGGCGGCTGGCTTCCAGTCATAGCGCCATTTCACTATAGGCGGCATAGACAGCAAGATAGATTCGGTGCGGCCATTGGATTGCAGGCCAAATAAAGTGCCTCGGTCAAAGACCAAATTAAATTCCACATAGCGGCCACGGCGATAGGCTTGAAAGTCGCGTTCACGCTCGCCGTAGGGGATATCCTTGCGCTTTTGCACGATGGGAATATAGGCGTTTAAAAACGCATCGCCCACGGCGCGCAACATGGCAAAGCTTTGCGCAAAACCAAGTTGATTGAAATCGTCAAAGAAAATGCCGCCTATACCGCGTGGTTCATTGCGATGTTTTAAGAAAAAATAGTCATCGCATTGCTGTTTGAAATCGGCATATAAATGCGCATCAAACTCCTGCAAAGCGTCGCGACAGGTGCGATGGAAATGCACCGCGTCTTCTTCAAAGCCGTAGTAAGGGGTTAAGTCCATGCCACCACCAAACCACCAAATATCTTTGGCATCCGGATTATCTTTTGCATCTAAATTGGCACTAGCTTTGGCGACAAAAAAGCGCACATTCATATGCACCGTGGGGATATACGGATTGCGTGGGTGAAACACCAGCGAGACGCCCATTGCCTGCCAAGGCCGTCCAGCGGCTTCGGGGTGGGCAGCGGTAGCAGCGGGCGGTAATCTATGACCTAAAACATGCGATAAGCCTATGCCAGCACGCTCAAAAATATTGCCTTCTTCCAACATACAAGAGGTGCCACCACCGCCCTCTGGACGTTGCCAGCTATCCTGTAAAAAGTTTTTGCCGTCTATCAGCTGTACCGCCTCGACGATGCGATTTTGTAGTCCCTGCAAATAATCCAACACTTGTTGCGCTTGAATTTCGTCTTGCTTTGCGGCTGGTTGTTGCATGGCGTTTGAATCTTGCTGCTGCATACTATTTCCTTACTCGGTTACTTGGCTATTAAGCTACTGGGTTATTAGGCTGTCCAACACTAGTTCAAATCTAGCTTAGCCCTTGATGGCGCGGTAGCCAATATCGCTGCGATATTGTGCGCCACTAAAGCGAATTTGTTTGACCATCTCATAGGCTTTGCTTTGCGCGTATTTGACTGTTTCACCTAATGCGGTCACGCACAACACACGGCCACCGCTGGTCAGTACTTGCTTATCTTGTAAGCGTGTGCCAGCGTGGAACACTTGAATTTCTGGGTTTTCATAATCGCTGGGCAGGCCTTGAATAGCATCGCCAGTGCGTGGGCTATCGGGATAATCTTGCGCCGCCATCACCACCCCTAGCGCGGTGCGTCTGTCCCAATCCGCTTCGATTTTGTCTAGCTCACCAGCTACCGCGTGTTGTACCAGGCTGACCAGATCTGAGCGCAAACGCATCATAATCGGTTGCGTTTCTGGGTCACCCATACGGCAATTAAACTCTAGTGTTTTCACCTCGCCATCTGGGCTAATCATCACGCCAGCATATAAAAAGCCTGTATATGGAATACCGTCGCTGGCCATGCCTTCTACGGTGGGCTTGATAATCTCGCGCATGATTTTGGCATGCAGGGTAGGCGTCACCACCGGTGCTGGTGAGTAAGCGCCCATGCCGCCGGTATTAGGTCCTTGGTCTTGGTCTAATAGACGTTTATGGTCTTGGCTGGTGGCCAGCGGCAAGATATGTTTCCCATCGACCATCACGATAAAGCTGGCTTCTTCGCCAGTTAAAAACTGCTCTATCACCACTCTAGCGCCGGCGCTGCCCAATTTATTATCCGACAACATAGCGTCTATGGCCTGATGCGCCTCATCTAGCGTCATCGCCACCACCACGCCTTTGCCAGCGGCCAATCCATCGGCCTTAATCACGATAGGCGCACCTTGTTGCGTGACATATTGATGCGCTGCTTGCGCGTCAGTGAAGGTGGCATAAGCCGCCGTTGGAATGCCGTGGCGCAACATAAACGCTTTGGCGAAATCTTTGGAGGACTCTAATTGCGCAGCGGCTTGGCTAGGACCAAAGATGTTTAAGCCATGTTGGCGAAATAAATCCACCACCCCTTGCGACAAGGGGGCTTCTGGGCCAACGATGGTGAGGTCAATTTTCTCTTGTTGGGCGAATGCCAATAATTCATGGATATCGCTGATCGCCACATTTTGCATATCCGGATTAAGCGCCGTGCCAGCGTTGCCGGGCGCCACATAAACACGACTGAGCGCGCGGTTCTGCGCCACTTTCCAAGCCAGTGCGTGCTCACGTCCACCACTGCCGATGATCATCACTTTCATATTCAGTTCCTCAATAGCTTGCGCGTATGGATAGCCATGGCGATTAATGACGGAAATGGCGATAGCCGGTCAATACCATGGCGATGCCATGCTCGTCCGCCGCAGCGATAACATCTTCGTCGCGTATGCTGCCACCGGGTTGAATCACGCATTTGGCGCCGGCTTCTGCCAATACGTCCAGCCCGTCACGGAACGGGAAAAAAGCGTCCGAAGCCACCGCACAACCGGCCAGCGATAAGCCGGCATGTTGCGCTTTGATGGCGGCGATGCGCGTGCTATCGACACGGCTCATCTGGCCAGCGCCTACGCCCAAGGTCATGCCGTTGGCGCAGAATACGATGGCATTGGATTTAACAAACTTGGCCACCCGCCAAGCGAATAACAAATCTTGCATTTGCGCAGGGCTGGGGCTCAGTTTGCTGACCACTTTAAATTGACTAGGCTGCACATTCAGCGCGTCTGGCGTTTGTAGCAACATGCCACCGCCTACGCGCTTATATTCCAAGGCATTGGCTTGCTGGGCGATAGGCACGATTAATACGCGCACATTATTTTTGCTGGCGAATATATCGGCCGCCGCGGCAGATACCGCAGGGGCAATCACCACTTCGACAAATTGCTTAATCACTGCGCTAGCCGTGGCCTCATCTATCTCGCGATTAAACGCGATAATGCCGCCAAAGGCTGAGGTGGGGTCGGTGCTAAAGGCTTTTTGATAACAGCTCAGCAAATCCTCTGCCACAGCAACACCGCATGGATTGGCGTGTTTGACGATGACGCAAGCGGGGCTATCAAAAGTTTTGACGCATTCCCATGCCGCATCGGCATCAGCGATATTGTTATAGGACAACTCTTTGCCCTGTAGCTGTTGGAAATTGGCTAAGCTGCCTGCGGCTGGCTGGGCGTCGCGATAAAAGGCGGCTTCTTGGTGTGGGTTTTCGCCATAGCGCAAATCCATCACCTTGCTCAGTTGCACATTAAATTGTTGCGGGAACACCAGTCTTTCTTGTTGCGCATTTAGGCTAGTCAAATAATTACTAATCGCTCCGTCATATTGCGCGGTATGCGAAAAGGCTTTCTTGGCCAACTCAAAACGTGTTTCAGCGCCGACAGCGCCTTGGCTGGCGCTCATCTCACGCAATACCAAGGCATAATCCGCTGGGTCGGTGACGATGGTGACATGGTGATAATTCTTGGCTGCAGCGCGCACCATGGTAGGGCCGCCGATATCGATATTCTCAATCGCTTCGGCTAGGCTGCAATCAGCCTTGGCGATGGTGGCGCTAAACGGATATAAATTCACCACCACCATATCGATATTAGGAATCTGCGCTTGTTGCATGGCGCTGACGTGCTCAGGCAAATCGCGTCGGCCCAAAATCCCGCCATGCACTTTAGGATGCAGGGTTTTTACTCTACCGTCTAACATCTCTGGGAAGCCGGTGTAATCGCTGACTTCTATTACTGGAATATGTTGCTCTCGCAATAATTTGGCAGTGCCGCCGGTGGATAAAATTTCTACGCCAAATTGCTGTAGCGCTTGGGCAAATTCCACCACACCTTGTTTATCGGAGACGCTAATAAGGGCTCGTTTGATGACTGACATACGGATTGTTTGAACCTTGTTAAATTGCTGAAAGATAGAAAAATCGACTAATGAAAAACCAACGCTATTCTATGCCGTGCTGCTTTAATTTCTTGCGCAAAGTATTGCGATTGAGTCCAAGAATTTCAGCGGCTTTGCTTTGATTGCCGGCAGCGCGTTGCATAATGTATTGCAACAAAGGCTTTTCCATGCAGTGCAAAACCATGTCATACACCGCATGCGGTGGCTGACCATCGAGGTCAGTAAAGTAATCGTCTAGCGCGCTAACGACCGCATTGGCTAAAGGGGAACGTCCGCTCATGCTGCCAAGGCCTCGCTAGCTATCACTGTATCGCCCTGTTGCTCAGCCTCATCGGGCACATATTGCAAGCGCTCATGTTGTTGTTGCAGATGATCGAAGAAGGCTTCGATTAGCGCTAATTGTTCAGGGATAGATTGCAGTTGATTCATTTGATGGCGGAATTGCGCCGAGTCTTTTAAGCCTTTGGTGTACCAAGAAATATGCTTACGTGCTACGCGCATACCGGTCAGGTCACCGTAAAAATCATATAAATCGTGCAGGTGTTGCAACATCACGCTTTTGATTTCTTGCACTTCAGGTGCCGGCATGTGTTGGCCAGTGGCCAGATAGTGCTCGATTTCGCGGAATATCCATGGGCGGCCTTGCGCGGCACGGCCTATCATCACCGCATCGGCTTTGGTGTATTGCAATACATACTGGGCTTTTTCTGGGGTGGTGATATCGCCATTGGCGATTAAAGGAATTTCTAATACTTCTCGCACTGCGGCGATGGTGTCATATTCAGCGTCGCCGGTGTACATGCAAGCGCGTGTTCTGCCGTGCATAGCCAAGGCTTGAATACCGATATCCTGCGCCATCTTGGCGACCGCCACCGCGTTGCGATTTTGTTTGTCCCAACCGGTACGAATTTTCAGCGTGACCGGCACATCGACTGCCTTGACCACGGCTTTCAGGATTTGTGATACCAAAGGCTCATCACGCAACAAAGCAGAGCCGGCCATGACATTACAGATTTTCTTGGCGGGGCAGCCCATATTGATATCAATAATCTGCGCGCCATGTCGCACATTATGAATCGCCGCTTGCGCCATCATTTGTGGGTCGGCACCGGCGATTTGCACCGAGATAGGCTCAACTTCGCCTTCATGATTGGCGCGTCGCAAAGTTTTGGCGCTGCCATACAGCAAGGAATTAGAAGTCACCATCTCAGACACCGCCAAGCCCGCGCCCAACTTTTTGCAAAGCATACGGAATGGTCTATCGGTCACCCCAGCCATAGGGGCGACGATAAGGTTGTTACGTAATTGATAAGGACCGATGCGCACAATAGTCTGCGGGTGTTTGCCCAGCTTTAAAAAAAGGGGTCTATTTTAGCTTTAAACCGAGCAAGATAAAACTTAATTTTGCTTATTTTTTGAACAATTTTGCTAGGCGCTAAAGTGGCTAGATTAGGTGTGGCTTGATTAAGCGCGCTTGGCCATTACTCATCGCTAGCGGCAATGGCTTGCCAAGCAAATCCCATCTCGCTGATACGCTGACGGATTTCTTGCATGGCTTGTTCTACTTGGCTGAGTTCGCCTTTCATGCCTAGCTCTATGGTGCGCCTTTGGTCTAGTTTGGGCAGGCTGAATAATTTTAATTGCGGATAACGCGCCACGAACTCGTTCATCATATCCAGCAAAGTGCTTTCGCCCGCGTCCATCACCAAAATCGCCCGTTCGCTAATCACTTGTTGTTGGAATAAGTGGCTGTAGTAGTGATTAAGCACCCAATCCACCATAGGGTGTGCCATTTCCGGAAAGCCCGGCATAAAGTAGTGTTCTTGTATGCTAAAGCCAGCCACGCGATTGATGGGGTTGGGAATCAGCGCGGCACCCTGCGGAAATTCCGCCATGATGACGCGTTTTGGGTAGGCCGCGGCACCGTATTGTGCTTCGATTTCTGCCACTGCTTGCGGGTGGCGTTGAATCGGCAGATTAAGCGCTTGTGCGGCGCATTGGCGGGTGTAGTCGTCTGGCGTGGCGCCTATGCCGCCAAAGCTAAATATCACCTGTTGTTGTTGCATGCTGTGGCGAAAAGCTGCCACCAAAGCCGCTGGGTCATCGCCTAAATAGTGCGCCCAGCTGAGTTGCAAGCCATAGCGCTTGAGCGTTTGAATAACGAAGCTGAGGTGTTTGTCTTGGCGTTTGCCGGACAAAATTTCATCACCAATAATGTAGGCACCAAATGATTTCATTGTTGTGATATTCAAAGTTAGTATTTAAAAAAGATTTAGTTTAAAAAGTTTTATGGGGCTAGTGGGCAGATTAATGCGCGGCTTCCCAATTATTGCCAACCCCTATCTCAGCGATTAACGGCACGTCTAATTGCGCTACTTGCTGCATCAGCAAAGGCAATTGCTGTTTGACCAAATCCAATTCATTGAGCGGCACTTGCAGCACTAGCTCATCGTGCACTTGCATAATCAATAAGCTGGCTAATCCTTGGCTGCTTAGCCATTGCTGCACCGCTATCATGGCTAACTTAATCAGGTCGGCTGCCGTGCCTTGCATAGGCGCGTTGATGGCGGCGCGCTCAGCGCCGGCGCGGCGCATGCCGTTGCTACTATTGATTTCAGGCACCCATAAACGGCGCCCAAATAGAGTTTCTACATAGCCTTGTTGTTTGGCCAATTCGCGTGTGTCTTGCATATACGCTCTGACCCCGGGGTAGCGGGCGAAATAGCGCTCGATATAGCTTTGTGCGGCGCTGCGTTCGATATTCAGATTTTGCGCCAAGCCAAATGCGCTCATGCCATAAATCAAACCGAAGTTAATGACCTTGGCATAGCGCCTTTGTTCACTGCTCACCTCGTCGCGTGAGCAGCCAAAAATCTCGGCAGCGGTAGCGCGGTGAATATCTTCGTGATTAGCAAAGGCGCGTAACATGCCAGCATCGTGCGAGAGGTGCGCCATAATGCGCAGCTCGATTTGCGAATAGTCAGCCGAGACGATGCAGTGCTCAGGCGGCGCGATAAACGCTTCGCGTATGCGTCTGCCCTCGGCGGTGCGCACCGGGATATTTTGCAAATTCGGATCCGAGCTAGCCAGTCTGCCGGTAATCGCCACCGCTTGGTTATAACTGGTATGCACACGGCCGGTATGCGGGTTAATCATTCTGGGCAGCTTGTCGGTATAAGTGGATTTTAATTTGGCCAAGCCTCTGTGTTCTAACAACAGCTTGGGTAGCGGATAATCCAAAGCCAATTCCTGCAATACTTCTTCATCGGTAGAAGGTGCGCCGCTAGGGGTTTTTTTGCTTGGTTTAATGCCCAATTTGCCGAATAAAATTTCTTGTAATTGCTTGGGCGAGCTAAGATTAAATGGCTGTCCAGCCAGTTGATAGGCTTGTTGTTCCAAGGCCAGCAAGCGTGCGCCTAATTCATTGCTTTGCCGCAACAGCATTTGCTGATCTATCAATACACCATTGCGCTCCATGGTAAATAACACCTCAGCGCAGGGCATCTCGATTTGCTGATAAATACGGCTTAATTTTTCATCTTGTTGCACACGCGGATACATGGCGTGGTGCAGTTGCAGCGTGATATCGGCGTCTTCGGCAGCGTATTCGGTGGCCGTGTCTAGCGCCACTTGTTGGAATTTGACCTGCTTGGCGCCTTTGCCCACCACTTGTTCATAGCTAATCGGCGTCACCCCTAGGTGGCGTTGCGCCAAATTATCCATATTGTGTGGCATATGCGACTCAAACACATACGACTGCAACATGGTGTCGTGCGCTATGCCTTGCAGATGAATGCCGTGGTTGGCAAAGATATGGCGGTCGAATTTAATATTTTGCCCAAGCTTTTTTAGCTGAGGATTTTCTAACAGTGGTTTTAACAGGCCTAGCACTTGGCTGCGATTAAGCTGTGTAGCAGCATCAAAATAATCATGCGCCAAAGGAATATAGGCGCCGCTCCCCGCCTCGCTGCTAAAGGCGATACCGACGATATTGGCTTGCATGGCGTCTAGCCCATCGGTCTCGCAATCCACGCAAATCAAGGGCGCTTGGCTAAGCTGTTGGATAAGTTGCTCGAGTTGCGACAGCTGCTGTATGCATTGATACTGCCTTGCCATATTGGCTAGCACCGTATTGGCTGGTGTAGCGCTTACATTAGGGTCGCTGGCAAATAGCTGACCATTGCTGTTAGCCCCTTGCGATTCACTGCTGGCTTGGCTGCTTTGCGTTTGCGCTGGGCTATCTGGCTGCATTTGGTCTAGCTCGCGGCGCCAAGATTTGAAATCAAAATGCTCGAATAACTGGATTAGCTTAGGCTTATCCATAGGCTTAGGCGCCAAGTCGCTAATGCGTTCTTGCAAGGGGCAATCACATTTGATGGTGATGAGTTGTCGGCAAGTCGGCAGCCAGTCTAACGCTTTGCGCAGATTCTCACCGACCACCCCGCTGATTTGCTCAGCGTTGGCGATAATATTGTCCAGCGTGCCGTATTGTTGCAACCATTTGACTGCGGTTTTCGGCCCCACTTTTTCCACCCCCGGCACATTGTCCGAGCTGTCGCCTATCAACATTAAATAGTCCACGATGCGCTCAGGCGGCAGACCAAATTTATTGATCACGCCTTGAATATCCAAAATCTCATTGCTCATGGTATTCACCAAAGTGACGTGCTGATTGACCAACTGCGCGATGTCTTTGTCGCCAGTAGAAATCACCACACGCAAGCCCTCGGCCTCGGCTTGTTTGGCCAAAGTGCCTATCACATCGTCCGCCTCTACCCCAGGTTCCACAATCAGCGGCCAACCCATAGCGCGTATCGCCTCATATAAAGGCTCGACTTGGGCGCGCAAATCATCTGGCATGGCAGCGCGATTGGCTTTGTATTCGGGGTAGATATCGTCGCGAAAAGTTTTGCCTTTTGCATCAAAAATACAAGCGCTATAATCGGCTGGGTATTCCTTGTGCAAGCGTCTTAGCATATTCAGCACGCCTTGAATGGCGCCGGTAGGCTGGTTCAAGTGATTGCGCAAATCAGGCATGGCGTGAAATGCGCGGTAAAGATATGATGAGCCGTCAACCAGTAACAATGTTTTCATTTTGAGAAGAATCTATGTCTATCACTAATAAATTGCCGAAAATTACCGACCCTGATGTATTGGGGCACTATCATACCGCACACGAGTCATGGCACGCTTTCGAGATTATGGCAGAATTTGTTAATGCCACCGAAGGCTTAAAAGAGATTACCCCTGCCGTGTCCATTTTTGGCAGCGCGCGCATCAAGCCGAATGACCCCTACTATCGCCTGACCGAACAAATCGCCCGCTTATTATCCGACGCTGGCTTTAGTGTGATTTCTGGTGGTGGCCCTGGCATTATGGAAGCGGCCAATAAAGGCGCTTATCCCGGCAAGTCGCCTAGCGTAGGGTTAAATATCGAATTGCCGCACGAGCAAGTCAGCAATGCCTTTCAAGATATCAGCCAAAACTTTAAACACTTCTTTATGCGCAAGGTGATGTTCGTTAAATACGCCTCGGCCTATGTGGTATTGCCCGGTGGCTTTGGCACCTTAGATGAATTGATGGAAGCGCTGACGCTGATTCAAACCGGCAAATCACGCAAGATTCCCATCATCTTAGTCGGCACAGAATTTTGGCAAGGCATGTTGCAATGGTTTACCGAGGTGTTGGTGCGCGACGGCATGATTAGCCCAGAAGATATGCACCTGATACAGCTTATCGACCAACCTAGCGAAATCGTCGCGGCTATCTTCAAACATTACGAAAACCGAGGCTTCGAGCTATCCGCGCAAGAACGCCGCAATCAGTTGTATCTATAGTGATGGGTTTTTTTCGCTTTTTAGGCTGGCGGCTTTTTGCTAAAATGCAAGCATTCGTCTAGGGGATATTATGAAAATCAATTCATTGTTGCAGCGCGTATGTTTTGTGTTGGCCTTATTGGCGTCTGCCAGTTGGTCAATGGCTGCCGAGAAACCCTCCTTCCCTGAAAATCTTGAGCCTTTGCCTGAAGCCTTGCCGCCACCCGGCGCTAGCGATGCTGAGCTAGAGGAGCCACAGGTCACCATTATCAAAAAGGGTGAAGACCAAGTGGAAGAATATCGTATGCATGGCGAGCTTTATATGATGAAAGTGACGCCAGCGCACGGTGTGCCTTATTACTTAATGCGCGAAGACCAAGATAGCGGTTGGTCGCGTATCGATAGCGGACCGGCCGCCATGCCGCCGGTAATCCCCAAGTGGATACTGTTTAGGTTTTAATCCCATGCGCACTGAATTCAGTGCGCTTTTTTTATTTATTTAATTCACACTTACTTCAACTATGTCTGTTTTTACCACGGTCAGCTTTGATGAATTAGCCAGCTGGCTGACACAATTTCCAGTCGGGGCGCTGAAATCATTTCAGGGTATCTCTGCGGGAATTACTAACAGCAATTACTTTGTTAGCACCGAGCAAGGGCGTTATGTGCTGACCTTGTTTGAACAGCATAGCCAACAAGAACTGCCCGCTTTCCTACAGTTAATGGCTTTTCTGGCGCAAGCTGGCTTGCCTTGCCCTATGCCGGTTAGCAGCCAATCCGGCGCTATGGTATTGCCACTCAACAACAAGCCTGCCAGCTTGGTCAGTTGCTTGCCGGGCAGTGATATCGAGCAGCCTAGCGTGGTGCATTGCCAACAAGTCGGGGAATTTCTAGCGCGTATGCATATTGCCGCACAACATTTCCCTCAGCCTTTGCCAGATACCCGTGATCAGGCCTGGTTCATACAAGTGCGTGACAAGATAGTCAAGCATTTGGCGGCGCCCGATGCTGCTTTGTTGACGCAGGTGTTTGACGCATTGCAAGAGGCAGATTTTTCAGCTTTGCCGCAAAGCATTATTCATGCGGATTTGTTTCGCGATAATGTGTTGATGCAAGGCGAGCGCATCGGTGGGGTGATAGATTTTTACTATGCGTGTCGTGGCCATTGTTTATATGACTTGGCCATTGCCGTGAATGACTGGTGTCATCAACATGGCCAGATAGACGCCGACAAAGCGCGCGCTTTATTACAGGCTTATCACGCAGTGCGTGCGTTAAGCCCAGCAGAACAGCAGGCTTGGCCGCTGATGTTGCAAAAAGCTGCGCTACGCTTTTGGTTATCGCGTTTGCATGACGCTCTGTTCCCGGCGAGCGGCGAATTAACGCATGCCAAAGACCCGAATTACTTCAAAACAATATTACAATGGCACTTGGCCACGCAGGCCACTACTAGTCAACTTTTATGGCCTGAGTCAGGTCTATCGTCATCAGCGTGATGCTTAAGGAATCAAAACTATGTTGAAAGATATCAAACTGGGTTATCAATGGGTCAAGCAAAGCTATGACCTATTCTTGCATCATCCCGGTAAATGGTTATTTCTTTCCCTGCAATATCTGCTGGTGTTTGTCTTAATGCCTATGCTGTTACTAGGCGCTATTGGCGCTTTGGTGAAGCAAGAGGCCGCGGTGTTTTGGTTAATTCTGGTCAGCGTTTTGGGCTTGGCCGTTTCCTTTAGTTGGCCGATTTTTACTTCTTTGGTGATAGGCGTATGTCGTGAAACGCATATGCAAAGACAGACCCCCATCAGCGAGGTGTTTAACAAGATACGTCCGCATTTAGGTCAGCTAGTGATGTTGGGGGTGTTGTTTTTTGCTTATCGTATGTTGATGCTGGCGTTCTTGCAGGGCGATATGCAGGGCTTGGAAGAATGGCGCCAAGCTAATCCGCAACAAACCGATTTTCCGCTGATATTTTGGTGGCTGATGATTAAATTATTGGTACTACAAATCCCGCTGATTCTCGCTACTTGGTATTCGCCCTTATTGATTTCTTTCCAAGAGTTAAGCGTATTGCAGGCGATTCAACACAGCATTTGGGCAGCGCTTAAGAATCTGCTGTCCTTAATCAGTGCGTGGCTGTCGCTGACTTTCTTTGTGGTGTTATTAATGGCTTTGGTTGGCTTGCTGGTGGGGGTGATTGCTTTGTTATCGCCTATGCTAGGGCAGATTCTGGGTGAATTATTATTGTTGCTGGCTTTTCTAGTGGCTACCGCGTTTTTATTCTCGATACAGTACTTCAGCTATTTGTATATGTATTACCAGCGTACTGGTGAAACTCAGCAATAAAATTTAGCCATCAAGCGACAGGCTTAAACCCTAGGCTTATGCCGCATCTAATTTGGCATATTCCAAGGCCAACCATTTCATGCCTTCGGCACCAAAATTAATCTGGATACGCAAGTCATCTGGGTTGCCTTCATAACTAACCACCACACCCTGACCAAATTTGGCATGGCGCACTGCTTGGCCAATTTTCCACGGCAGCGACTGACTGCTGGCAGGGGCAGCAAGCGGCGCTGATGGGCTTTTCGTGCTGCGTTGATTGAGGCGCAATAATACCTGCTCAGGGATTTCATCTAAAAAGCGCGAGCAAATGCCGTAACGGGTTTGGCCGTGCAACATACGGCTTTGCGCATAGCTCAGATACAGTCGTTGGCGGGCGCGGGTCACCGCTACATACATCAGCCGGCGTTCTTCTTCTAGGCCTTGATGTTCGCTCATGCTGTTTTCGTGCGGGAATAAGCCTTCTTCCAAACCGCCGATAAACACGCATTGGAATTCCAAGCCTTTAGACGAGTGCACCGTCATCAGTTGCAAGGCTTGGTCGCCGGCTAGCGCTTGATGCTCGCCAGCTTCAAGGCTGGCAAAGGTGAGAAACTCAATCAGCCCTGAAGTATCGCCGTCTAAAGCGTCCTCATTGTTTTGGATAAAGGTCACCGCTGCGTTGATTAATTCGTCTAAGTTGGCGATGCGTTCTTCGCCCTCTTTTTCTATCGCATAGTGATTGCGTAAGCCAGACAAAGAGGTCGCCAGCTCGGTCATTTCTGCCAAGCTCAGGCCATTGGCGTCTTCTTGCATATGTTTGACCAGCGCGACAAAGCCTTCTATGCCTTTACCCGGCCTGCCGTTACCGACTTTATTGACGGCGGCTTGCCATAAGCTGCAATTCTGCTCACGCGCAGCTTGTTGTAATTGCTCAAGGCTGCGAGCACCTATGCCACGGGCAGGAAAATTAATCACCCTTAACAAGGCCACATCGTCATTAGGATTGTTGATGAGCCGTAGATAGGCCATGGCGTGTTTTACTTCAGCGCGGTCAAAAAAGCGCAGCCCGCCATACACGCGATAGGGAATGCTGGCGGCAAATAGCGCGTGTTCAATCACCCGCGATTGCGCATTAGAGCGATACAGCACCGCCACATCATCTAAAGCGATACCGCTGTGTTGCAGATGGCGCACCTCTTGTACGATAAAGTCGGCTTCTTCGATATCGTTATAAGCTTGATACACGCGCACCGGCTCGCCTTGTCCGGCGGCAGTCCACAGTTGTTTGCCCAAGCGTTGGCGGTTGTTGGCGATAATGGCGTTGGCAGCGTCTAGGATATGGCTTTGCGAGCGATAATTTTGCTCTAGCTTGACCAGATTTTTCACCTGAAAATCTTTTTCAAAATCCAACATATTGCTTACCCGTGCGCCACGGAAAGCATAAATCGATTGGTCGTCATCGCCCACCGCAAAAATAGCATTGGGTGTGTCTTGCTGGCTAATGCCAGAGAGCAATTTCAGCCACTGATATTGCAAGCGATTGGTGTCTTGAAACTCGTCCACCAAGATATATTTAAAGCGCGCTTGATAGTGCTCACGCAAACTTTGTTCGCGCTGCAATAACTCATAACAACGCAATAACAGCTCAGCAAAATCCACCACCCCTTCGCGTTGGCACTGCCTGTCATATTCGTCATAAATCTCTTTGAGCTTTTGCGAATACGGGTCATACGCTTCTACTTGATGCGCTCTCAGGCCTTCTTCTTTGCAATGATTGATATAGCCCATGGCTTGTTTGGGGGGGAATTTTTCATCATCGATATTCATCAGCTTAATCACCCGCTTGATAGCAGATAGCTGATCGGCGCTGTCCAGAATCTGAAAGGTAGCGGGCAAATTAGCCTCGCGGTGATGCGCGCGCAACAAGCGATTGCACAGCCCATGAAAAGTGCCTACCCACATACCACGGGTGTTAATTGGCAACATGGCGGTCAAGCGGGTGAGCATTTCTTTGGCTGCTTTATTGGTAAACGTCACCGCCAGCAAGCCGCTGGGCGAGACTTGGCCAGTCGAGATTAACCATGCGATACGGGTGGTTAAGACGCGGGTTTTGCCGCTGCCGGCACCGGCTAAAATCAGCGCCGATACATAGGGCAGGGTGACCGCTTCTAGTTGTCTATCATTCAGACCTTGTAATAGCGCTTGTTTGGGTTGTAATACTTCGTTTGTCATCTGGCTATTATCCCAGTTTTATGCCGTAAACGCTGAATTAGGCTAAGGAAAAAATGCTGCTTAAGACAAGGCATTTTGCCGACTTTAAGATTCGCCAAAAAATAATCATTATATTTTTAAAAAAATATTCAACGCTTGGAACTTAAGCATATGCATAAACGTCTGAACCTGCATGATCAACGAGTTTTTATTTAGCTCGAGTGATCCCACGCTTTCCTCCCTGAGCGTGGTGCCTAATCAAATAGGCATTTGCCCCGATATCCCCTTATCGGGGCTTTTTTTTGTCTGGGTTTTTTGGGCAAAAAAAATCCCGCCAGATGACGGGATTTTTATATTGCAGGATGCGCTTTAGCGCGACATTACATCATGCCGCCCATACCGCCCATGCCCATATCGCCTGCTGGCATAGCTGGTGCATCTTCCTTAGGCAACTCAGCGACCATGCAGTCGGTGGTCAACATCAGACCTGCCACAGAGGCTGCGTTTTGCAAGGCAGAACGGGTCACCTTAGTCGGATCCAATACACCCATTTCTACCATATCGCCATAAGTGTCATTGGAAGCATTAAAGCCATAGTTGCCTTTACCTGCTTCAACATTATTCACTACCACAGATGGCTCAAGGCCAGCGTTGGCAACGATTTGACGTAGCGGTTCTTCGATCGCACGCAACACGATTTTCACGCCCGCGTCTTGGTCTAGGTTGTCGCCTTTTACCTTGGCAATCGCTTCACGCGCACGAATCAAGGCCACACCGCCACCCGCTACAATGCCTTCTTCTACGGCTGCACGAGTAGCGTGTAATGCGTCTTCAACACGTGCTTTCTTCTCTTTCATTTCGATTTCTGTCGTAGCGCCTACCTTGATCACCGCAACACCGCCGGCCAATTTGGCCACGCGCTCTTGCAGTTTTTCGCGGTCATAATCGCTAGTGGATTCTTCCACTTGCTTTTTGATTTGGTCGATACGCGATTTGATATTGCTTTCGTTGCCAGCGCCATCAATGATAATGGTGTTTTCTTTACCCACTTCTACGCGCTTGGCTTGGCCTAAGTCTTCTAGCTTGATGTTTTCTAGTTTCAAGCCTAATTCTTCAGCAATCACAGTGCCACCGGTCAAGATGGCGATATCTTCCAACATCGCTTTACGGCGGTCGCCGAAGCCAGGGGCTTTCACCGCACAAGTCTTCAAGATGCCACGAATATTGTTCACCACCAAGGTCGCCAAGGCTTCGCCATCGATATCTTCCGCGATGATCAATAATGGACGACCGGCTTTAGCCACTTGTTCTAGGGCTGGCAACAAATCACGGATATTGGAAATTTTCTTGTCGTATAACAACACGAATGGGTTATCCAATAAGGCGATTTGACGCTCTTGGTTGTTAATAAAATAAGGTGACAAATAGCCACGATCGAATTGCATACCTTCTACCACGTCTAGCTCGTTTTGCAAGCCAGAGCCGTCTTCTACCGTAATCACGCCTTCTTTGCCTACTTTGTCCATGGCATCAGCGATGATTTGGCCGATAGAGCTATCGGAGTTGGCAGAGATAGAACCCACTTGGGCAATTTCCTTGCTGGTGGTGCAGGGTTTGGATTGTGTCTTGAGGTGCGCGACCGCTGCTTCAACGGCCTTGTCTATACCGCGCTTTAAGTCCATTGGGTTCATGCCAGCGGCAACCGATTTCATACCTTCGCGGATAATCGCTTGGGCTAATACAGTAGCGGTGGTGGTGCCATCACCGGCTACGTCAGAAGTCTTGCTAGCGACTTCTTTGACCATTTGTGCGCCCATATTTTCGAACTTATCTTTTAGCTCGATTTCTTTGGCAACGGATACCCCGTCCTTAGTAATGGTCGGTGCGCCATAAGCGCGTTCCAATACCACATTGCGGCCTTTAGGGCCTAGCGTTACCTTAACGGCATTAGCCAAAATATTGACACCATTGGTCATCTTGTGGCGAACGTCATCGCCAAAACGTACATCTTTAGCAGCCATTGTTTTTTTCTCCTAAATAAAATTGCAAATTCAAATTGCGCTTGGGCTTAAGCCTCAACCACACCCATCAGGTCTTCTTCGCGCATCACCAATAATTCTTCGCCGTCCACTTTGACAGTCTGACCAGCGTATTTGCCAAACAACACCTTGTCGCCGACTTTGACATCTAGCGTAATTAATTTACCTGCATCATCTTTTTTGCCAGGACCTACTGCAATCACTTCACCTTGATCAGGCTTCTCGGCAGCGGTGTCTGGAATCACGATGCCG
The DNA here is from genome assembly GCA_964398195.1 of uncultured Methylophilaceae bacterium. Taxonomy (GTDB): domain Bacteria; phylum Pseudomonadota; class Gammaproteobacteria; order Burkholderiales; family Methylophilaceae; genus RFPI01. The sequence goes on from CAYNLW010000002.1 coordinate 63,183, forward strand.
GCAGCAGTGGTGCGCATTTCTTCTAGGCGTCTAACGATCACGCGATCATGTAAAGGACGAATTTTCATTGAAGTAACTCCTTAAATTGGTTAACAGTAAATAGAGGGTTAAATTTTGAGAGGGCGCATTTTAGCACTCAACCTCATCGAGTGCTAGTAATGGGGGTGGTAAAACCGATTTCAAGGGCTGCAATCGATTTTTTTATATTTTTATGGCGTAAATGGCGATGCTTTATGGCGTAAATGGCGATGCCATGGCGCAGGCATTTGGGGCTTATGCCGAGTTAGGCGATAATTCAGGCTGAACATCCATTCATCAAGCATTATTCACCCAACATTGTTTAAGGAAGCGCGTTAAATCAGTATGAGCCAGTCATCTGCTAATCAGGACTTATTACAGCGCAGTTTGCAGGCGGTGTGGCACCCTTGCACGCAAATGAAATGGCATGAGCAGCTGCCTTTGTTGCCTATACAGTCGGCACAGGGGATATGGCTGTATGACATGGATGGCAAGCGCTATTTGGATGCGATTAGCTCGTGGTGGGTGAATCTATTTGGCCATCAAGAGCCGCGCATCAAGCAAGCCATTATTCAGCAGTTGAATCAAGTGGAACACGTCATGTTGGCGGGGTTTACCCACCAAGCGGTGGTGGAGTTATCTGAGGCCTTGGCTAAGCAGACTGGCTTGGGACATTGTTTTTATGCTTCTGATGGCGCTTCTGCCACTGAAATCGCGCTTAAGATGAGCTTTCATTATTGGCGGCAAAGCGGACAGCCAGATAAGCAACAATTTATCAGTCTGCAACAAAGCTATCACGGTGAAACGCTGGGTGCTTTATCGGTGACCGATGTGCCTATCTTTAAAGACACTTATGCCCCCTTGTTGCGCGCCACCCACACCTTGCCTAGCCCGGATTGGCGCTTGGCCGAAGCGGGCGAGTCAGCGCAGGACTATGCGCGGCGTTGTGCCCAGCAGGTAGAGGATTATTTGGCGCAACATCATCAGCAGATTGCCGCCATGATTATAGAGCCTTTGGTGCAATGTGCTGGCGGTATGGCCATGTATCACCCTATTTATTTGCAGCTGATTCGCGAGAGTTGTCAGCGCTATCAAGTGCATCTTATCGCCGATGAAATCGCTGTTGGCTTTGGTCGTACCGGTGCCATGTTTGCCTGCCAGCAGGCGGCCATCAAGCCAGACTTGCTGTGTCTATCCAAAGGCATCAGCGGTGGCTTTTTGCCCTTGTCGGTAACGTTATGTAGCGAGCAGATTTATCAGGCGTTTTATCACGACGAGATGGGCAAAGGCTTTTTGCACTCGCATTCATACACTGGCAATCCATTAGCTTGCGCCGCCGCGCTGGCCAGTTTGGCTATCTTTGAACAAGACAATGTATTGAGAAAAAACGCCGCTATACAGCAGGCGATCAATCAGCAGCTGCAAAGCTGGCAGGATATGCCGATTCAACATCAACGCAATTGCGGCATGATTTGGGCGTTTGATGTGCGCACCGAGCATGCTGATTTTGCCCGCCGCTGCTATCAAGCGGCGCAACAACATGGTCTGTTACTGCGGCCTATAGGCAACACCGTGTATTGGATGCCGCCGTATTGCATAGACCAGCAACAAGCTGAATATTTAATTCAGCACACGCAACAGGTGATTTTGCAATGCGCTTAACTAGTCCTAGCAAAAGCAGTCTAGGCAAAACCAGACCAGGCACAACCAGACCAGGCACAGTGTTGCTAATGCTAGTTTTGCTAGTCACTAGCAATGCGCAAGCGCAGTTGCCCGCTCCTGTACAACAGGCTTTGCAAGCCGATGATATTCCCTCTGATGCGGTCAGTGTCTGGGTGCAGCGGCTAGATGACGGCAAGCTAGTGCTTGCTCACCAAGCCCATGTAGCGCGCAATCCAGCCTCGGTCATCAAGTTGCTCACCAGTTATGCAGCGCTAGATTTATTAGGCCCTAGCTTCCGCTGGAGTACTCAGGTATATGCTTATCCGGCGCTTAACGCAGGGCAAAATAAACTGAACGGCAGCCTAGTCATCAAAGGCAGCGGCGACCCTAGTTTGAGTTATGCCGAGCTGAATGAAATGGCCAGCGAGATTAAACAAAAATGGGCTTTGCAGGAAATTTGTTGTGAGCTGTTATTGGATAACTCGGCCTATGAAAAGCGCCCATTTAATCCCGCCGCTTTTGATAACAAGCCATATCGCGCTTATAACGCTCCAGCAGAGGCTTTGATGGTGAATCTGCAAAGCCTGCGCTTGGCTTTTTCGGTGCAAGGAAAATCAATACAAAGCGCTATGTTTCCTGATTTGACCAGCATCAATAAAAAAATCGATGTCAAATTAAGCCAAAATTTGCTTGGCCAAGAAAACTGTGGCGAATGGAAAGATAAGTTAACCATCTTGCGCCAAGCCGACAGCTTGCAGATACAAGGCAGTTATGCGGCAGATTGTGGCGACAAATATATCGATATTTATTGGCAAGACGGCTTGGATTTATTTGCCAAAGCGTGGCAGTCTGCATGGCTGAATCAAGCTGGCAAGGCGCAATGGCAAAGCGTGAAAAGCGGCTTAACGCCAGCCAATGCGCAGCTGTTGTTAGAACATGTGTCCAAGCCTTTGACCGATATCGTGCATGATATGAATAAGACCAGCAATAATGTAGCGGCGCGCGCACTGTATCTGGCCTTGGCAAGATTTGCCGATAGCACACAAGCAGCCTCTGAGACCCTAGCTGAGCGGGCGATGCGCGCATGGATAAAATCCAAAGGCTGGGAATTTAGCGAGTTGGTGTTGGAAAATGGCGCTGGGCTATCACGCAATGAGAGGATTTCGGCAGAACATTTGGGCACCTTATTAAGTCACGCTTATCAAAGCCCTGTGATGCCAGAGCTGATGTCCTCGCTGCCTGTGTATGGCTTAGATGGCACGCTTAAAAATCGCAAAGATGTCGCCTTATATGGCAAAGCGCATTTAAAGACTGGTTCGCTAGAAGGCGTGCGCGCACTTGCTGGCTATTTATTAGACCAAAAAGGGCGCCGTTATGCGGTGGTGTGGATAGTCAATGGCGACAAAGCGCATAGAGCCAAGGCGGCGCAAGAGGCTATGCTAAACTGGCTGTATTGGCAGAATTAACTTTAGCTTGCTTTGGTTTATTTGGCTGTAGCCCTTGTTAGCTTAGCAAGCTCTAGCCGCCGGCATTATCTGTTTTTTTATTAACCTAGTAGCAATATGAGAGATGAATATGAAATTAAGCCCCATCAGTATTGTGATAGCAGCCGTGTTCTCAATGAGCTTAACGGCCTGTCATGCCGATAATCAACCTAGTAATAAGGAAACTGCAATGCAACAAAATGTTAGCCAATTAATCATCAAAGATACTGTGTCGGGCAATGGCCGTGAGGCTGAGCCGGGCTTTAATGTCACTGTGCACTACACCGGTTGGTTGTATGACCCTAGCAAGGCCGATGGCAAAGGCCAGAAATTTGACAGTTCAGTAGAACGTCATGAGCCATTTGTGTTCTTTTTGGGTGGTGGGCAAGTGATACAAGGTTGGGACCAAGGCTTTGCCGGCATGAAAGTGGGCGGCAAGCGCACATTGATTATTCCGCCTGATTTAGGTTATGGCGCATATGGCGCAGGTGGGGTGATTCCACCGAATGCCACCTTGATTTTTGACGTTGAATTATTAGCCATTAAGTAAAAGGATAGGGCATGAAAGCGCGTGTGAAATGGGTAGAGGATGTATGTTTTATGGGCGAATCGGAAAGCGGTCATGCGGTCGTATTAGATGGTTCGCCTGAGATAGGTGGCCGCAATCTAGGCATGCGCCCGATGGAAATGCTGTTGGTCAGCATGGGCGCTTGCTCATCGATTGATGTGGTGACCATACTCAAAAAAGCACGGCAAAATATCAGCGATTGCGTAGCAGAAATTAGCGCGGAGCGCGCTGATGAAATCCCTAAAGTGTTTACCAAAATTCATGTGCACTTTGTGATTACTGGGCAAGACTTGAATTTGGCGCAGGTAGAACGGGCGGTCAATCTTTCCGCAGAGAAATACTGCTCGGCCTCGATTATGTTAGGCAAGGCCGCGCAGATGAGCCATGATTTTGAGGTGCGTCAGCCAGCCTAGTGCTGGTCTATGTTAGGCAAGGCTAGCTAAATGCAAGGCTAGCTGATGCCTTAGCTAATCTTCACTTGCAGGGTAACGCCGCTGCTCAATACTTCAAATAAACGATCGATATTCGGATGCTTGCCGGGGTTTTCCTCGGCATCTTGGGTATGTTCGGCATAGAGCGCTAAACCGGCTTTTGCCGCTTGCATATCGATTTGACCAAATTGCTGGCTAAGATAGTAATACACCCTGACCGAGCCTTGGCTGCCGGGTTTGTTTTCGATCACCCCAGCGAGGCTGGCGTCAGGTAACAATAATTCAATTTTTTGGATGTGCTCGGCGCTAGGTAGCAAGGCCAATTGTTCGCTAAATGGTTTCATGGTGTTAAGTCTGTGCTGGTGAAGTTTTGCTTATCAATTGCTGTTTAAATAAATAGTGAATAAAAAAATGTCAGGACTACAGATAATAAGTCGTTGTGGTCATCACTTTAGACATCACTTGCATCATGCTCTTTACTGGTGCGGGCAATGCTGCTCCGCCTAGTGCCATTGCGGTCTCTGCGTGCTGCGCCTCGTCTTGTTGCATCTGTTGCAAAATAGCGCGGCTTTTCGCATCTTGCTCAGGCAGGATATTCAGGTGGTGTTGCAAGTGTTTGCCTACCTGATGTTCAGTTTCGGCTAAAAATCCTAAATTACAACGATCACCTAAGGCCCCAGCGACTGCGCCCAAAGCAAACGAGCCGGCATACCAAAGTGGATTGAGTAAGCTAGTACGACCACCCAGTTGCTGTATGCGCTGTTCGCACCAAGCGAGGTGTTCAGTTTCTTCTTGCGAGGCTTGTTGTAGGGCTTGAACGGTGTCTGGATTTTGTGCGGTCAGCGCTTGGCCATTGTATAAGGCTTGGGCACACACTTCGCCACAATGATTGATGCGCATCAAGGCAGCCGCATGACGCTTTTGCTCGGCAGACAAAGGCTGCTCTGCGGTGTTAGCGTCGGGAAAAGGGCGGCTGCTTTGCGCGCTGGCACTCACTGTTTTGAGTGCCTTATCAAACTCGATAATCCATCTATCCAAAGACATGGCATTACTTTTTATTGGCTGGATTAAGGATTTCCATTCCTTTAAGCAGATTCAATGCCTGCATAAATTGATAGTCGCTGCGGGTGCCGGCTTCAAATGGTTGCTTGTCCGCAAATACTTTCTCATCTTTGTTAGGCACGTTCTTAGCCGCTTCTGGCTTGCTTTCCGCTTTGGCCGGTGCTTCGGCCTCTTTAGGATTAGACAAGTGGCGGCTTAGGTCGGCTTCACGCAGATTCATAGAAGCATCGCTAGGGTTAGCAGGATCTTCCACCACGATATCAGGTGAAATACCCTTGGCCTGAATCGAGCGACCGTTAGGCGTGAAATAACGTGCGGTAGTCAGCTTGATAGCCGTGCCATTATTCATAGGCAAGATAGTCTGCACAGAGCCTTTACCAAAGGTTTGTGTGCCCATAATCACCGCGCGTTTGTGGTCTTGCAATGCGCCAGAAACAATCTCGGAAGCACTGGCAGAACCGCCATTAATCAACACCACCATAGGCAAGGTTTTTAAATCTTCTGGTAAGTCCTTGAGGTAGTCCGCTTTCTCGCCACCACGAGAGTAGTTGGCTGGGTTAGCGGTCAATTGCATCTTGGCATCTGGCGCACGACCTTCGGTATAGACCACCAAAGCATCGCGTGGGATAAAGGCAGCGCTCACGCCAACGGCAGCGTTTAATAAGCCACCTGGGTTATTACGCAAATCTAATACGATGCCCTTAAACGCGCCTTTGTTGAGGTCGCGCAATTTGGTCAAGGCTTTGGCTAAATCTTCACCTGTGTGTTCTTGGAACTGGGTGATACGCACATAAGCATAGTTAGGCTCGCTGAGTTTGTATTTCACGCTTTGGTTTTTAATCACATCGCGTACCAAGGTGAAGTACAAAGGCTTGTTCTCGCCTTTGCGCAAGATAGTCAATTTAATCGAAGTATTTGGCTTGCCGCGCATACGCTTGACCGCATCATTCAAGGTCAAGCCTTTCACCAAGGTGTCGTCTAATTGCATAATCAAATCGCCAGTTTTTAAGCCAGCACGGAAAGCAGGGGTATCTTCAATCGGGGTAACCACTTTGACCAAGCCATCTTCCATCCCCACTTCTATGCCCAAGCCACCAAACTCGCCTTGCGTGCCGGCTTGTAAATCTTTAAAGCCTTCTACATCTAAAAACGCAGAGTGTGGGTCTAGGCCAGTCAACATGCCGGTAATGGCTTCATTGATTAACTTTTTGTCGTCAATTTTTTCTACATAATCGGATTTAATCTTGCCATACACTTCCGCGAAGGTACGCAATTCATCAATCGGCAATTGGCTGGCAGGATTGCGCTCAGCATTAGCAGAGTAATTCAGGCTAAGCATCACGCCGATGACGGCGCCGAAAGTCAGCAAAATAATTTTTTCAATTTTAGAACGCATAAACTGGCCTATCTTTAGAGTTATCGGGGGTGTAGATAAAATATGTAAAACTTAAATCTTATGACTAAAATGCTTTAATTGGGCTAGTAACTTTTAGTGAACCCAGTAAAAAAACTTGGTAAAACAACTTTGCAAAACAGCCTAATCAAACAACCTGACATTTTGCGCTATTTATTACGGATTGACTAGAAAAAATGCCCTTAGCGCATACTGATTAACCGCATGGAAAACCAAATGACTACCCACCATATACAAATTACTTATTGCACACAGTGCCGCTGGATGTTGCGTGCGGCTTGGATAGCGCAAGAGCTGTTAATAACTTTCGAATCAGACCTGAGCAGGGTGTCGCTAGTTCCTGCCACAGGTGGAATTTTTTCTATCCATTTAGATGATCAACTGATTTTCTCGCGCCAACAAGCTGGGCATTTTCCTGAGTTAAAACAGATTAAACAGTTGATAAGAGATGTGATCGATCCGCAACGTTCTTTGGGGCATAGCGACCGCGCGCAAGAGTAGGCAGATTATTTCTATTTGCTTTTAGCTTTTAGTTTAGCTTTGCTACGCGCTTGTGTATGGGCTTTGCTGTGTACTTTGCCATACGACTTAGCTGTCGGCGCCAAGTTGGCTAATTCATGGGCAGCCAATTCATGGGAGTACGGATTAACGGCTAGCTCGTTTAAGGCTAATTCGTTGACTGCGCCTAATTCATTCGGATTGATACGACGCGCACCATTAAAACGTTTCGCCCAATAGGACTCGGTCATATCGGTCACTTCGATTTCTTTGCCGGTGCGAGGCGAATGGATGAAGCGGTTTTCGCCTATATAGATGCCGACATGCGAGAAAGAGGATTTGAGCGTGTTAAAAAACACCAAATCGCCCGGCTGCAAATCATGCGTGGCGACATTGCTACCCATGCGGCTGATGGCGCGCGCACCATGTGGCAGTGTCAAGCTGGTGGCTTCTTGGAAAACAAAGCGTACAAAGCCGCTGCAATCCATGCCGCTTTCTGGCACTTTGCCACCCCATGTGTATTTCAGGCCCATCAAACTTAAGGCGCTGGCAATCACTTCTTGCGCATAGCCCGACCATGAAGATTTTTGGTTGGCGCTTGCTTCAAAGGAAGCTGGTGCAGCAGTCGCTGGAGAGGCCGAATAGCTGGGTGTCAGCGATGGGTTGTTGTTTGGCGCAGTGGCATTGTCAGCGATAGGCGCTGCATTTTGCGCTGGCACGCTGGGCGAACTTTCGTAAGCCAGCTTGTCATGACTGATGCCAAAATTAAAATCGGCGGCTACCGTGGTTTGATAGACGCCGATCAATAAGGCGAATAAAGTAATTTTTGTGTTTTGCATCAGGGGCATTGTAGAGTAGTCAGCCCTGCTAGGCAAGTTAAATTCGCCTTTTATGGAAAATTGTCTATATTTTTCAATGGCTTCTAAGCGAGCCCTGGGCTATTTTGGCACTGTGCACTAGACCCCGTGCAGTTAGGGCGCAGGGTTCATCATACGCAAATGAATGTCCTCGATTTGTTGCAATAACTCTGCGGATAACTGGGTGTGCCAAGCGGCGATATTTTCTTGTAATTGCTGCATGCTGGTGGCGCCGATAATGGTCGAGGTGACAAACCAGCGCTGATAGACAAAGGCCAAGGCCATCTCGGTGGGCGTTAAGCCATGATGTCTGGCCAGCGCCGCATAAGCCGCCGAGGCGGCCGGCACCGCAGGTTTTTTATAGCGTTGCGCATAGCCCAAGAACAGCGTAACGCGGCCTTTGGCTTGCGGGTCATCGATATATTTGCCTGTCAAATGGCCAAATGCCAAAGGCGAATACGCCATCAAGGCGATATTTTCGCGAAATAAAATCTCGCTCATGCCAAATTCCATGCCGCGATTCATTAAGTTATAGCAATTCTGCAAACTGACGATGCGTGGCAACTGATATTGCTCAGCTGCGCGAATAAACTGCATCACACCCCACGGTTGCTCATTGGAAAGCCCGATATAGCGAATCTTGCCCTGTTGCACCAAGCCAGCTAGCGTTTCTAATTGCGCCTCAATGCTCACCCACTGTTTGCGCTCGCCAACTTGGTATTGGCCAGAAACATATTCCTGCGCGGGGTCAAACTGATATTGCCCAAACATAGGCACATTGCGCTCAGGCCAATGCAATTGATAAAGGTCGATATAGTCGGTATTTAAGCGCTTTAACGAGTCCTCCACCGCGCTGCGGATATTGTGCGAATCTAAGCTAGCAGGGCCGCCGCGTATCCAATCCATGCCGCGACGAGGGCCAGCCACTTTGCTGGTCAGAATAATTTTGTCGCGTGGCTGTTTGGCCAGCCATTTGCCTAGGATTTGTTCGGTGCGGGTAAAGGTGTCTGCTTTGGGCGGCACCGGGTACATCTCGGCGCAGTCAATAAAATTGATGCCTTGCGCCAAGGCGTAATCGAGTTGTTGAAACGCCTCTTGCTCAGAATTTTGGTCGCCATAAGTCATGGTGCCCAAACAAATTGGTGACACCATCAAGTCACTCAAGCCTAAACGTCGTAATTGCATACAGTTCCTCAATCGCCAAGGGAATGAACAAATTATAAATCAGTCAGTCATTGCCTGAGCTTAAATAAAATTCTAGCCAAGCTTCGAAATTCATCGGATTAGGGCTTAAAATGGGGTAGTCGAATTTCAATCACATCTTTGCCAATTTTTCTCGAGGAGAACATCATGGACAGCAAAAAAACCGAGCAAATTATCACTGCACTCAACAAAATTCTAGAATTTGAATTAGCCGGTGTGGTGCGCTACACCCACTATTCTTTGATGGTTTACGGCTACAACCGCATTCCCATCGTGTCTTGGCTACGCGCCCAAGCCACCGAATCACTAGACCACGCCAACAAAGCCGGCGAGTTGATTACCCACCTAGGCGGCCACCCTTCGCTGAGCATAGGCCCTTTGTTAGAAACCCATAATCATGATATCGGCGATATTTTGCGCGAATCGCTAGCCCACGAAAAAGACGCTTTAGACGCTTACAAAGACCTACTCAAGATTGTTGGCGATAGCTCGGTGATGCTAGAAGAATACGCCCGCGAAATGATCTATCAAGAAGAATTACATTTGGGTGAAGTCGATAAAATGCTCAGAAAACCCGGCAATTTAGAAAAGTTTCATCCTTAAAATGACTTAGCGCCACTGGATAAGGACGAAAGTCGGTATTCAGTGGCGCTAGGAAAATAAGAAAATCCCCGAACCTCGTCATACCGACGAAAGTCGGTATCCAGTGGCGTTGGGATTAAATAAGAAAAAATACCTTTTTGTTTTGAAAAGACACTAGATTCCGTTTTTCAACGGAATGACGATTAGGTAAAAAAACACTTTTAGTTTTGTCCTGGATTCTGCGACTACGCGCAGAATGACCCCGTTCTTCGTGCGGGGTGTAACCCCAAGCAGTCATACTGCGCGCAGTCGCAGTATCCAGTCAGAAATCAATAGCGAGCGTAGCTCTACCTTAGTTCTCGTAGGTTGGGCTGAAGCATGAAGCCCAACATAACGCACTTATTCCCCTCAACGGAGGGGCCGCGCACTCGTTGCGCGGGGGTGGTTGCGCCGGCACGGCGCATGCGCTTTTATATAGGCGGCGTTCCGCCGCAACCACCCCGGGCACATCCGTGCCAGCCCCTCCGAAGAGGGGAATGGTTGAACTTACACCTCACCCATAGGATGCGCTGACACAGGAAGCGCATCACTCGCGTTAGATAGGAATTTATTCCACAAGCCTTATATTTTTCCGATTATAATCACCACTGTTTTTTGCCCTTTTCTAGGGCACATTTTTTATCCTTAAACAACGCTCATCAGAATACTAATTGCGAGCACCAACTCTAAAGGAATATCCAAATGGCAAAGATTAAAAGCATTAGCGTGCGTGATTTTACTGGGGCGAGTAATACCGATATTTTAGGTGAACAGGTCACAGTGACCTTGACCTTGGATGAGGTGTTGACCTTAACTGGTGGGCCACTGAATAGCACGACCTTTATTCCCAATCTCACTGTCGGTACTGGCGTCACAGCGCAAGCTATCCAGCCTAGCTTAGTCAACTTTACTAGCTATAACATATCAGCTAAGACCCTCACCTTTAACGTCACTTTGCCATTGGGCTATAGCGGTAGCGTGGTGAATTTGGCGGGGATTTCATTGAATGGTATTACCCTACGCGGTGCCACCGGCACGCTAGCCTCTGGTAGCACCACGCTTTCAGCCCGATATGCCGTTGATTCAGTGTTACCTACTTTCACCACCAGTGCCGCCATCTTTGCCGATAGCACTATAGAAAACACCAACCCGCGAAATGATGCTTTATTCACCGCCACGGCTACCGATAACAATGGCGCGGTGAGTTATCGTTTAACTGGCTCTGATGCAGGGTTCTTTAACATCGATACTAAAGGTGTGGTGCGATTTAGAGTGGCGCCGGACTATGAAACGCAAAGCGTTTATAACTTTAAAGTCTGGGCGGTCGATCGATTTGGCAATAGCGTCAGCAAAGACGCTGTGGTCAATGTCACTGATAGCAACGAAGCAGTTAGCCTTGCTAGAGGGGTGACTGGGACGGGCACTATCATCGTCGCTAAAGGGAGCTTGGCTAATCAAGCTAAAACAGTGGTGGGGGACTTTATTAATGATGGTTCAACTGCTGGGATTACTTATAGCTATTCCACAAAAAACGTGCCCGCTACCGTCACCATGGAAAACGGCACATTGAGCGGAAGCATTAACAAAGCTGGAAGATATACCTTTACGATACAAGCCAATGATGGCGCGCCTGCTACTTTAAATGGCAAAGTGGTGAACGATGTCACGCGCACGTATAACTTGGTGGTGTTGGACAACCCTGCGATTACGGGCATCAAAGTGACCGATGCAGACGCCAACAATGCCGGCAATCGAAACAGCTTAGTCAATATCAAAGTCTTACTGTCAGAAACCACCAATCTACTCACCGCCAATGCCCCAATCACCGCCAACTTTGTGGCAGGCAGAGCCGCTATTGCGGCGACCTATCAAGGCATGACCAACGAGGGTTCGCAGTCGGTATTGAATTTCGTGGGCACACTCCCCGCTGGCAACAGCAATAGCATCGCATTAACTGCATTGACGCTAGGCAACAATATCCTCACCGGTAGCATCAGCGGTAATACGCTAAGTAAAACCGTGAGAACCAGCCAGTCCACTAGCTACATCTTAGACAACACCGCCCCAGTCCTAAGCGGTATTACTACCGCCAGCGTCACCGAGAATGCAGCGCAAGGCACAGTGATTTACACCGCGACCGCTAGAGATGCAAATAGAGTTCGCTACAGCCTAGGCGGCAGCAATGCTAGTCTATTCAGCATAGATGCCAGCACAGGTGTGGTGAGTGTGAATGGCAATATCGACTTCGAAGCGCTCCCTAGCAGCAAATCCATCAGCCTCAATGTGATTGCTACCGACAGCGCCGGAAACTCAACCAGCCGTCCTTTAATCGTCGCCGTCGCCAATCAAAACGAAGCCACGCAATTAGTCAGTGGCGCTGCCAGCACCTTAAGCAACCTGACCTTGTAACAAGGCTATAACGCCAGTCGCGTCATCAATGCGCTAGCTTCTGATGTCGTCGATCCTGAACGCGCTCCGCTGACTT
>CAYNLW010000003.1:0-69539 GCA_964398195.1 uncultured Methylophilaceae bacterium
AGATTTATCTGCCTTTAGCTATAAAAATTTGTATTTATATGGCGGTTTTTTTGACCTGCTAGCGGCTGGCCTAGAGCCCTATAGCCCTTGGTTGGTATGGGACCTAAGACATTTATTAGCGGCTTTATTTGGCTTGGCGGGTATCATCGCGGTGCAGCGCAGCACCCTGCTGTTGGCGGGTCCACGCGCGGCATTTTTTAGCGCGCTATTGTTATCGCTTTGTGGTGCTTGGTCAGGCGCCATGTTTACCCACACCAAGGACGTTACCTTCGCCGCCTGTATGGCGTGGGCGCTATATTTCACCATACTGATTGCGCGTGACTTAAGCCATATTCGCTTGCGCCATAGTCTGCTATTAGGCTTAGCCATAGGCTTATCCATAGGCTTGCGTATAGGTGGCGCGTTTGCGGTGATTTATTTATTGCTAGTGATACTGCTGGCACTGACACAAACTGGCTCGCGCCGCGCTGCATGGCAATTGGCTGGCGCGGCTATACGCGGCTTGTTGCCAGCGGCATTGCTGGCGCTATTGGTTACCGCCATTTGTTGGCCTTGGGTAGTGATGGGCATCAACCATATTGTGATTGCCGCTCAATCCTTCTCGCATTTTGCTTTTAATATGAACACCATCGTAGCCGGCAAATGGGTCAATATCAGCGATATTTCTGCGGCTTATCTCTTTCAATATTTATTGATACGCTTGCCTGAGTTATTCCTAGCCGGCCTGTTGCTGGCGCTGTTATTTAGCCTACAAAGCCTAATGCGCGGACTTGCTGTATGGCGCACGGCTAAAGCGCTACAGATCAATCTGCCGTTGGCTGCGCTTATCATCAGCAGCGTTTTTCCTTTGTTATTTGTATTATTGGATAAACCCGTGTTGTACAACGGCATACGCCACTTTACTTTTATCCTGCCACCGCTAGCGATTTGTGCCGCGCTGGCATTGAATAAAGGCTTAAGCATGTGCAAAGCCAAACCTATTTGCTATACCAGCATGGCGGCTTTGATCATACTATCGGCAAGCTATACCACTAGCCTGTTATGGCGCTTACATCCCTATCAATACACCTTTTATAACGCACTGGCAGGCGACTATAAAAGCGCGCAAACGCGATGGGAGGCAGATTATTGGTCTAGTAGTTCTTTACAAGCAGCGCGCTTATTGCAGCAATATATCGCCAATGAAGGCGCCGCAGCGCCTGCACAACCTTACCAAGTGGCGATTTGTGCCGAGGCCTTTCAAGGACAAGCTTATCTGGACGATAGATTTGTCATCACAGAAAATTGGCGCACTGCTGATTTCTTTATATCCACCACGCATATGAATTGCCACACGGTGTTGCAAGGCAAGCTGGTAGGCGAAATTAACCGACTTGGCGCCACATTGGCGGTGGTCAAAGATAGACGCGCTCTACAAGGCGAGCAACGCACGCCTAGACCAGCGCAACAACCTTAATTTTATAAAGCTAAATTTTTTTGGAGTGATGCGTTTGATGCCTAGCCCAACGATACGCGGTGATGAAAAAAACTCAGCGCCTATAATAAGCGTGATTATTCCTGCCTTTAACGAGGCGGCCACTATCTTGCATACCCTGCAAAATCTCTCTACGCAATTAAACAGCTTAAGCCAGCGCTGGGAAATTATCGTGATAGACGATGGCAGTCGCGATAACACTGCCGCGCTAGTCAAATCAATCGCACAGGATAGCCGTACGCAATTGGTTAGATTCTCGCGCAATTTTGGTAAGGAATATGCCATCAGCGCTGGTTTGCAATACGCGCAAGGCGATGTGGTGGTGTGTATGGATGCCGATGGTCAGCACTCAGCAGAACTGATCGCCGAAATGCTGGCGAAGTGGCAAGCGGGTTACGATATGGTGTATGCAGTGCGCCAAGATAGACAGCAAGAATCGCGCTTTAAACGCTGGGGCAGTCGGCTGTTTTATCGCACCATTAGCATGGGCGGACAAATTGATATTCCGCGTGATGCTGGCGACTTCCGTTTAATGGACAGAAAAGTGGTCGAAGCCATGCGCTCGCTGCCTGAGCGCAATCGCTTTATGAAAGGGATATACGCTTGGGTAGGATTTAAAAGCATAGGTATCCCTTATACCCCGCTGCCCAGACAGCACGGCACCAGCACGTTTTCTAAATTTAAACTGATACAACTGGCGTGGACCGGCTTTACTAGCTTTTCTCATGCCCCTTTACGTTTATCCAGCATGGTAGGCATTGTGCTAGCGGTATTAGCGTTTATTTATGGCTTGGTGGTGGTGGTCGATAAATTATTTTTTAATGAATCCGTTCCCGGTTGGCCTACAGTGGTGGCCGGTATGATGTTTTTATCAGGGGTGCAACTGCTATTTATCGGCATCTTGGGCGAATACTTGGCGCGCGTCTATGACGAAGTCAAAGGTCGGCCACCCTATATCGTGGCAGAACATTATGTCGCCCCCAGCAAGCCCAGCCTAAGCCCATCAACTTCCACCAGCGCGACTGAATGATGTTGCGTTCCATTTCTTGGTTTGGCGTGGTCGGCGCTTGTGCCGCGATGGTGCATTACATTAGCGCAGTGATTTTGCAAGCCAACGCATGGCTTAGTCCTGCCAATGCAAACTGGGTGGCGTTTTTAATGGCATTTCCGGTGAGCTATATAGGCCATCGCAAACTCAGCTTTGCTGGCTCCACACGGCAGCATCAACAAGCTTTACCGCGCTTTCTGTTAGTGGCGCTGATAGGCTTTGCCGGCAACCAAGGTTTATTGCTGCTCATGCTGCATTTCACCGCCCTGCCGTTTTGGCTGATCTTGGCTGTGGTCATGCTATTGATTGCGCTGATGACCTTTGTGTTGAGCAAATATTGGGCCTTTCAACATGACTAAAGCGGGCAAAATCAAAGCCGACATAAGCAAATTAATCATCTGCGCAGACGACTTTGCCATGCATCAGGCGATTGATGAGGCTGTCTTGCAATTAATCCGCGCCGGCAAACTGACCGCCACTGCCTGTATGGTGCTCAGCCCACGCTGGCCGCAAGCGGCTACTGCCATCAATGCTGAAATACGCAGCAAAGCAGCGATAGGCTTGCATTTAGACTTTAGCCAATTCGCTGACGCCATGCCCTTATCGCGCTTGATCTTGCGTTGTTACACTGGGCAAATAGATGCGCAATGGGTGAGCGATAGGATTCATCATCAATTGGATTTATTTGAACAAGCCTTAGGCAGTGCGCCTGACTATATCGACGGCCATCAGCATGTGAATCAATTGCCGGTAATACGCACTGCCCTGCTACAAGCCATGCAACAGCGTTATGCCCATCATCGCTATCAAATGCCTTGGCTAAGAATCGCTCAACCGCCGCTAAGCTGGCATTTCAAGTCGAATATCATCGCCCTGCTGGGTGCAGCCACACTCAAGCGCATGGCTAAGCAAGCCGGTATCGCTTACAGTCCTGTGTTATTGGGGGTGTATGACTTTAATCGTGATGCTACCGGCTATCAGCAATTATTGAGCCAGTGGCTGCAGCAAGCCAGTCGCCACCCTAGCGCCGCGCTGATGTGTCATCCTGGGCTGGCTAGGCAAACTGGCGCTACCAGTGCTAATCAATCCGGCAGCAGCTGTGATAACCAAACAGATGATGCGATTGCGGCAGCCAGAGCCATAGAATTTAGCGTATTACAACAGCTAGACATGGCTGCCTTATGCCAAGAGCATCATATTCAACTTAGCCGACAGCCTAGCAAATGATGAGTCCATTGACCCAACTCCCGCAACGTACGCAACGCTTAATCATCATGGCGCAGCTGATTCTGCTATTGGCCTGTGTGGGCTGGCTATACGACCAGTTGCGCCCCGTGCCCACGCAAGCGCCTAGCGCACCATTGCAGTGTATTTCTTATTCGCCGTTTTATCAGGGCAGCAATCCCACTAATCCGCATACCCACATCTCCGCCACGCAGATTGAACAAGACCTGCGCCAATTGCATCAACAGTTTAATTGCATACGCACTTATTCAGTCGGGCTAGGTTTGGACGCAGTGCCCGCCATCGCGCAAAAGCTAGGTATGCAAGTGTATTTGGGCATCTGGATAGGCTGGCTAGAGCAAGATAATCAGCAACAGATACAGCGCGCCATTCAACTCAGCCAGCAATACCCCAACACCATCAAGGCCTTAATCGTGGGCAATGAGGTATTGCTGCGTGGCGAACAAAAACCGGCGGCTATGCAGCGCTATTTTCACAGCATTAAACAGCGCACTAACACGCCCATTAGCTATGCCGATGTATGGGAGTTTTGGCGACAGCATCAAGCTTTGCAAGAAGATGTGGATTTTGTCACGGTGCATATTCTGCCCTATTGGGAAAATGACCCGGTGGCGATACAACAGGCCAATCAGCATATCGCCAATGTGATGCAACGCTTACAGCAAAGCTTTGATAAACCGATTTTAATCGGTGAGACCGGCTGGCCATCGCAAGGCCGCCAGCGCTTTGGCGCGCAACCGGGGGTGCGTAATCAAGCGATCTATCTGCAAAACTTCTTGCAATTAGCGCAGCAAAAGCATTGGCAATATAACCTGATAGAAGCCTATGACCA
The DNA here is from genome assembly GCA_964398195.1 of uncultured Methylophilaceae bacterium. Taxonomy (GTDB): domain Bacteria; phylum Pseudomonadota; class Gammaproteobacteria; order Burkholderiales; family Methylophilaceae; genus RFPI01. The sequence continues at coordinate 4,600 of CAYNLW010000003.1, forward strand.
GCCTTGGAAGCGCGCGCTAGAGAGCACGGTGGGTGGCTATTGGGGCATCTATGATGTGGATGGCAAAGCCAAGTTTGTGCTAGGCCAGCCACTGGCAGAACGACAAGACTGGCCCTTGTTATTGCTGATCACGGCCTTGCTAGGCTTAACCAGCGTGCTGCTGATACAGCAGGGTCGCTTGCAGTTGGCGGGTGGCCAGTCTAATGCAAGGGCTTGGTCGAATCGCATTAGCTTTGTCTGTTGGCTATTGTTGAGCGCCTTGCACCTGTATATCCAAATCGATTTTGTGCTGATGAATAGCATACGTTTTAGCGATTGGATGCAATTGCTCAGCGTCAGCCTATTGGGCAATGGTTTGTTATTGTGCGGCTTATATCTGCATCATAGCCAAGCACAAAGCGCGCTTTATCGCTACCATAGCCGCTGGCTGTTGGTCTTGTTGTGCTTGATTGCCTTGCTATCCTCGCTCAGCCTGATATGGGATGGGCGTTATCGCAATTTCTTAAATCCCTTATTGCTTATCCCAGTGGTGAGTTTTAGCTTGCACAGCCTATTGATTGCAGCGCTCAAGCTGCATATTGCGCGCCGCTTGGCGCTAGTATTGGCCAGCTTGTTAGGCGCAAGCGCGTTGATTTTATTATGGCTGGAGCCTAACAATTTAAGCGCGCAAATTTGGCTGGCGCTGAATCTGCTATTGGCTGCTTTGTTGTTATGGCATCGCGCCGATAAAACAATCCATTGATAAAACAGCCCAGTGATAAGACATAGAGATAGTTAAAGAAAGGTAAAAACTGAATGCGTGTAAGTGTGATTAAACGTGCTGCAGCGGCGCTATTATTTGCCGCAGCGTTTGCTCTTAGCAATTATGCTATCTGGGCCTTTACCAATCGCGCCTTGCCCTTAATCGCCGCACCCAAACTGATTCACGGCTTTGCTTATAGCGGCTTTAGACTAGACCAAAGCCCATTAGAAAAAGAATACCCCAGCACCGCCGAGCTGGACCAAGATATGACCATTATCAAACCCCTGACCAGCCGGATTCGTTTATATGGCGCCTTGGAAAATAGCGAAATCATAGGCCTAGCCGCCAAGCACGGCATCTTAGTGACAGCGGGCGCGTGGATAGGCACGGACGACAAAGCCAATCAGCGCGAAATTAACGCGTTAATGGCCAAGATTAAGCTATATCCCAATATCGAACGCGCCATTGTGGGCAATGAGTCTTTGTTGCGTGAGGACGTCAGCGCCGAGCAGTTAATTGAATATATCCAGCAAGTCAAAGCCAAAAGCAAAAAGCCTATCTCGACTGCCGAGCCTTGGCATATTTGGGAAAAGCACCCCGAGCTAGTCAAGCAAGTGGATTTTATTGCCGTGCATCTGTTGCCCTATCACGAGGGCTTGCCTATAGAACGCGCGGTGGATTACGCGCTAGAACGATATCAAGCGCTGTCTAGAATGTATCCCAGCAAAAAAATTGTCATTACCGAAATCGGCTGGCCTAGCCGTGGCCCGACCTTGGCCGAGGCGGTGGCGTCTGAGCTAAATCAGGCCAGATTTGTACGCGAATTTTTAGCGCGCACCGCCAAACAGAAATATGACTATTACCTGATGGAAGCCTTTGACCAGCCGTGGAAACAATCCTTAGAGGGTTGGGCTGGTGCGTATTGGGGCATGTTTGACGCCGAGCGTGAGAAAAAATATTCGCTAGACGGCGCTGTGCCACGCGATGATGAATGGACAGAAAAGGCCTTGTGGTCAACGCTATTAGCCTTTATCCCCATCGCCTTGCTGGCCTATCGTTTTAGCGCATGGCGTATAGGTGGCAGAATTTCTTTAGCGGTGTTGCTGCAAGCTTGTTTGACCACCTTGGTCATCGCGTGGAATTTGCCCGTTGATTATTACTACACTTTGCGCGATTTTGTAGTGTTAATCGCCTTGATTATCGGCATGTTGCTGACCTCGGCGATTTTGATGATCTATGGTGTGGAATTTAGCGAGGTGTTATTTAAAGGCGGCTGGCGCCGCAATTATCAACGCATGAAGCCATTGCCCGCCAAGCAACAGCAATTTGTCTCTATTCATTTGGCTTGTTATAACGAACCACCAGAGATGGTGATTGACACCATTAAAAGCCTAGAGCAGCTGAATTATCAGCAATTCGAGGTATTGGTGGTGGATAACAATACCAAAGACCCCGCTAAGTGGCAGCCCATACAAGCCTATATGAGCAAACTGCCCAAGCATTTTAAATTTTTCCATCTGCCACAATGGCCGGGCTTTAAAGCCGGCGCTTTGAATTTTGCACTTAGCCAAACCAATCCCAAAGCGGAAGTGATAGGCGTGGTAGATGCGGATTATGAAGTGACCCCAGATTGGCTATCCGACTTGGTACCGCACTTTGCTGTGGCGAATGTGGCGGTGGTACAGGCGCCACAAGCGCATCGCGAGTGGCAGAATAATTTCTTTAGACGCATGAGCAACTGGGAATTTGAAGGCTTTTTCCGTATTGGTATGCACCACAGACACGAGCGTAATGCGCTGATCCAACACGGCACCATGACCTTGGTGCGTCACCAAGCTTTGTTGCAACAGGGCAAATGGTCGGAATGGTGTATCTGCGAAGATACCGAGTTAGGCTTGCGCTTATTAGAGGCTGGTTATGAATTGCGCTATATCGATGATAATTTCGGGCGTGGCTTAACGCCGGCAGATTTTAAAGCGCTCAAGTCGCAACGCTTCCGCTGGGCGTTTGGTGCCATGCAAATCCTTAAGCACCACTTTAAGCGTTTGGTGGGCGATTCCACCTTAACCCGTGGCCAACGCTATCACTTTTTAACCGGCTGGTTTGGCTGGCTAGGCGACGCCTTGCAGTTGATTTTCACGCTAGGCTCGCTAGGTTGGACTGGCGCCATGCTGATGTTCCCCAAGACCTTTAGTATGCCGGTCAGCATTATGATTATTCCTATCCTGTGCTTTTTAGCCATTAAAGCCGTGATGGGGCCGGTGTTATACCGCAAGACCATGTCCTGCTCTTGGCTAGATATCTTCGGCGCTTCACTGGTCAGCCTAGGCTTGTCGCATGCCATCGCCAAGGGGGTGATTATGGGGCTGATTAAAAAAGACGGGGTATTCAAAGTCACCGCTAAAGGGCGCATATTGGGCAGTCACTTTGATAGAGTGAAACCGGTGTTAGAAGAACTGAGTTTATTGCTGTTATTAGTGATATGCAGCATGGCCATGTTGCTTACCCGTGGCCTGCATAATCTAGATGCGCAGTTATGGGTGTCTATGCTGGCCTTGCAAAGCCTGCCCTATATCAGCGCCGTGGCTTGTCAGTGGATTAGTTTATTGCCCGACCGGGCAGTTGAATCTAGCCAGTCGCGCTAGCCTAAGCGTTAGATTGCGCCATCATGGCGGCACCCAACATGCCGGCGATATCGTCAGATTGCGCCAGATGAATTTGCAATACACCGCGCAGCACAGGAATTAAATCTTGCTCTAGTCGCGCCTGCAAAGCCGGCATGATCAAATCATGCGCTTGTATCACCCCACCGCCCAACAGGATATGTTGCACGTCCAATAATTTACATGCATGCGCGATAGCGCTAGCTAGATACTGCCCCGCCATCACAAACGCTTGTTGCGCCTGGGCATTGCCAGCACGCGCTAATTGGGCAATTTGCTGAGTGTCTAGCTGTTCAGCACTGACACTCAGTTGCGCAAAGTTTTTACTAATGCCACCGGCCGAAGCGTATTGCTCTACACAGCCATGATTGCCGCAACCGCATAATCGACCGCCCGCCTCTACAATTAGATGACCAAACTCCATAGCCACGCCATGATCGCCAGCATACGGCTTGCCAGCATGGATAAAGCCGCCGCCTATACCGGTGCCTAGACCGATATAAATCAGGCTAGCGGGCGCAGCTAAGCCAGCCAAATGATATTCCGCCAAGGCTGCGCACAAAGCGTCGTTTTCTAGTAGCACAGGGCGTTTTAGCGCAATGGATAAGGGACCAGCGATATCCACATCAGATAAACTGGGCAAGTTAGGCGATTGCGAAATCAGCTTGCTTTGCGGGTGGATAAAGCCAGGGAAGCCTATGCCTATGGATTGCACCGCAGGATATTGCTGTAGCACGGCTTGTAATTGCGCTTGCAGGATATGCAAGATGGCTTGCTCGGCCTGCGCGGCGCTGCTTGCCTGACATAGGCCAGCAAAATTAGCATGCACGCGATGTTGATGGATTAACTGGCGCTGCTGGAATACCCCGATACGCAGATTGGTACCGCCTACATCAAGGCCTATATAGAGGCTAGCGCTTGACGACATCAATGCAACCTCGCGCTTTGTGTCAGCCATAAGCGGATTTGTGCAATGCGCTCAGGGCTTACTTGTGGCCAAGCAAATTGCCATGCCCAGTTGCCTTGTATGGTGCCTGGGGTATTCATGCGGTGCTGGCTATCTAATTGCATGATATCTTGCATAGGAATCATGGCTAAAAAGGCTGGGCTAGCCAAGGCCAAAGCAATCAGCGTATCGGGCATGGGATATGGAGGCGCTAAATGGTCTAAGCAAGTTGCTGTGCTGTGCTGCGTGCTCAATTGCAGACTAGTGGATTGCAGGCTAGTGATTTGCTGGCTTAGCAATGCTTGTACTAGCGCCTGCTGTTGCTCAGTCAACTGCTGATACCAGCCCAAGCTAGTGTCATTATCGTGGGTGCCGGTATACACCACATCTGGCGCTTGGATTTTTTCTGGCAGATAGGGATTGTCGGCGCTGCCATCAAAAGCAAACTGCAAGATTTTCATGCCGGGCAGAGCGAACTGTTGTTTTAAGGCCAGCACTTGGTCAGTAATAATGCCTAGGTCCTCGGCGATTAATTGAATATCTGGCATCTGCTTAAAAATACTGTCCAGCAAGGCCGCACCGGGGGCTTCATGCCACACACCATTGACTGCGGTGTTGTCTTGCATGGGGATTTCCCAAGCGGCTTGCAAGCCACGGAAGTGGTCTATACGCAAAATATCAAACAGCAGCGCTTGCGTTTGCAAACGCTGCACCCACCACGCGAAATCATCTTGCTGCATGGCCGCCCAGTCATAATGCGGATTGCCCCAGCGCTGGCCGTCAGCCGAGAAATAATCAGGCGGCACCCCGGCCACCACGGTCATCTGCAAGGCTTGGTCTAGCTTAAATTGCTGTGGCTGCGCCCATACATCGGCACTGTCATACGAAACAAAAATCGGGATATCGCCAAATAATTGCAGGCCTTTTACATGTGCATATTGTTTCAGCGCCTGCCACTGGCTAAAGAATAAAAACTGGCTAAATTGATGTTGCTGTATAGGCAAAGCCAAGCGCTGACGGGCTTCTGCCAGCGCCTCTGGCTGGCGCAATTTAATTGGCGCTGGCCAATCGCACCAAGCTAGTCCGTGATGTTGTTCACGCAAGGCCAGGAATAAGGCAAAGTCATCCAGCCAATGGGCATGGCGCTGACAAAAAGCCTGCCACTCTGCTTGCTGTTGCGCATTGGCATACTGGCTAAATTGCTGGTACAGATGCTGGAAAGGCGCATCGCAATGTTGCGGCAAAGCTTGTTTCAGCCATGATTGCTGGCTGACTTGTTTGAAACAGATAAAGGCTGGATTGCCGGCGTGGGCAGAAAGGCATTGATACGGCGACTTATCTTGATGCGTCATATTCACCGGCAAGGTCTGCCACACTTGGCAGCCACAATCATACAGAAAATCGACAAAGCGAAACGCATCTTCCCCCAAGGTGCCGCTGGGCAATGAGCTGATATGCAGTAATACGCCGGCGATTTTGCGCTGATAATCAAACATTCACTTCTTGTCCCCTGCGCATGGTGCCGATATTGTCTGCCTCATCACTGCCTAAGCTAATCGATTGCTTGAGATGTTGCGGCGCTGGGCGACCCAGCAAGGCATATAAATTAATCAGATTGCTGCGATATAAGCGATCAAAACTTTGCACGCTCACCGCGTCGTTATAGTCGCCAAACCACCAGAACCAATCTGAGCCCTCGCATATCGCCAACTGTCGCTCACAAGCCGCTTGCTGCTGGGGCGATAGCTGTCCGGCTTGCATCACTTGGTCATACACCAACTTGGCTTCGCATAATAAATCCCACGCTTGGTTTTTATCTTGCTCGCCTATCCATGTGCTAAAGCTGCCATATACCCAACTGCCGGCAGCGATATCGCTCAGCACCACAGGTGCCGGCAATTGCTTGTTGCGCGTCATGCTAACGATTTCGCTAAATTGCGTGGTTTGGATAAAGGGGTGCTGGCTTAGCGCTTCGTATAGCTCTTTGAGGAAATAGAAGCCGTTATAGGGGTAATATTCCCAAGCATTTTCGCCGTCTAAAATCACGCTCACCACCGCAGGGCTGTCTTGTTTCTGCTGATAGATCTCTTCTAGTTCACGAATAAAATCGGCCACCGCCACGCTGGCGTGCAGTTTGGCATATTCAAAGCCTATCTTGTCGGATAGGCTGTCATCGCGGAAGAAACATAAAATCTCATGCTGTTGATGTTTTAGGCAGTAAGCTTGGTATAAATAATCGCTTTTTTCTGGGATATTGTGCTGGCTGATTTTATGCAAACTATTAGCCAACACCCCCTGCCCTGTGGCTGCCCATTGCACACCTTGTTGCGCCAGCAAACCCAGCGCCGCATAACTGACCGCCCCTTCGGCTGGCCACATGCCTTTGGCAGGCGCACCGAAACGCTTGGCATGGCTTTGTTGCGCGGATTGTATATGCGCCAAAGCGCGTTGCTCGCCATGCGGGTAATGCTTGTGTACCGGCAAAGGCGCGAACGGCATGGCATCACGGCTAGATTTAAAGTCCAATAACAAAGGTAAAATCGGGTGGTAATGCGGTGTGGTAGAAACCTCAATGCGCCCCTGCTGCGCCAAACGCTGATAACGCGCCGGCAAGTCTTGCATGATTTGCCCAATCAAATCGAATAATTGCTTTCTTTCTTGTGCGGTAAATTGCTCGCCCTTGCTCATCAAGCCTTGCACCAATAGATTGTGGCGCTTAATGCTCTCGCCCATCCAAGCCAAGTGATACCAAGTAATTAAATCGGCCATATATTGGCCAGACAAATAATTCGAGGCGGTAGATTCTTCGTGCTTAAGCGCTTTATAGATATTGTGCAGACGTTGATATTGCGCATACGGCTCTAGCATTTTTTCGTGGTGGCTCTTAAAGCAACTATCCACAATCAAACAGCGCTCATGCTTATGCAAATATTCCAGATTCTCACGCGCCAACATGGCCAACAAAGGGTCACGGATATCGCCAGAAGCAAACTGCTGTTGATAATCCTCAAGCTGATCTAGCAAGACCGGCACAAAGTTAAAGCTGACCTTGATGGCAGGATTTTGCTCTACGTGGTAAGCCATATCGGTATAGTCTTTAATGGCGTGCAGATAAGTCCAGGGTAAACTATATTGACCGCTCAGCGTATCGCGATAATCAGGCTGATGCATATGCCAGTACAGATTGAGATAGAGCTTGGACGGGTGTTGGGACATAGAGATACTTTCAAACGCTAAAAAACAAACAAAATTAATGGCTAATCGCTTAGCCTAAGGTGATTAACAAACGCTGTACTTTAAATAAAAAAACATCAAGCAAGCAGCGCATCAACGAATCCTATGCGTAGGTTTGCCTAACATGGCCGGCGTGACTAGGGTAATGCCCTGCTCAGTGACAAAAAAACGTTTTTTGTCTTGTACTGGGTCAAAGCCTATCTGCATCCCTTCGGGGATTTGTGAACCTTTGTCCACCACCACTTTGTTTAATTTGACATGGCGCCCTATGGTTACCTCAGGCAATATCACCGAGTCGCGGATATCGCAATAACTGTGTACGCGCACATCAGAAAATAAGACCGATTGATTGATTTTTGAGCCGCTGACGATGCAACCGCCAGAAATCAATGAATCCGTGGCGGTGCCACAGCGATCTTTGTTGTTAAACACAAACTTGGCCGGTGGCAGTTGTTCCTGATAAGTCCAAATCGGCCAATCACGGTCATATAAATTCAATTCAGGGGTCACTTTGGTCAATTCCATATTGGCTTCCCAATAGGCATCTACCGTCCCGACATCGCGCCAATAGTAATTATTATCCTTGGCACCTACACAGCTATCGGTAAAGCGATGGGCAAACACGCGATATTTATTGATAATTCTGGGGATAATATCTTTACCAAAATCATGCTCAGACTTGCTGTCATCAGCGTCATAAATCAGTTGTTCATATAAAAATGCCGCCGAAAAAACATAAATCCCCATGCTAGCAAACGCCTGTTCTGGGTTATCTGGCAAAGGTTGGGGATGATCAGGTTTCTCTTGAAACTCGATAACCCTATCGTCGTTGTCTACCCCTATCACACCAAATGACTTGGCATCTTGCAGTGGCACATTGATACAGGCGATAGTGAGATCAGCTTTTTTATTCACATGCGCTGCCAACATTTGGCCGTAGTCCATTTTATAAATATGGTCGCCGGCCAAAATCAGCACATATTCGGCGCCTATATTGCGCATAATATCCAGGTTCTGAAACACTGCATCAGCTGTGCCTTTGTACCAATCTTCTTTGACCCGCTGTTGCGCCGGCCATAGCTCAACAAACTCGTTAAACTCGCCACGCAAAAACCCCCAACCACGTTGGATATGCTGATTTAAGCTATGCGACTTATATTGCGTCGCCACACCAATACGACGTATGCCTGAGTTAATGCAGTTGGATAAGGGAAAATCAATAATGCGGTATTTGCCACCAAACGGCACCGCCGGCTTGGCGCGCGAATCGGTCAGACTCTTTAAGCGCGAACCTCGACCGCCCGCCAAAATCAGCGCAACGGTGTTTTTGGTCAAGGCACTAATAAACCGCGATGTCATTTCCTGCTGCATGGTGTCACTCCTCAATGATTTTTCATTGTAAGCACGAAGATGGGCTGGAGAGTTGCTATAATGCGCCCTATGCCTGTGTTCATTATAGGCACGATATCAAAGGATAATCTAGCCCTAAACTCAAGCCTTACCACATCTTTTGAGAGATTTATTTTGAAAAAAATTCCTAGCGCATTAGACAAAATTCTGGCCGCCACTCAGCACGATCCATTCGCTTGCTTGGGCGCGCATCTGCAAGATGACGCTAGCACATTGGTGACTTGCTTTCAGCCTTATGCCGACAAGCTAGAAATTAAAATCAAACAGCGCTGGAAGGCTTTAGACAAGATACACCCCGCTGGGCTATTTACACTCTCCAGCAAACAAGCGATTAGCAGCCCCTATCTATTGCGTGTCAGCCAAGGCGAGCATCAGTATCAAATCTATGATGCGTATAGCTTTGGCAGCAGTTTATCGGCTGAGGATTTGTATCTATTTGCGCAAGGCCGACTGAATATGGCTTATCGCATGTTGGGCGCGCAAGTAATGCAACTACAAGGGGTGTCTGGTGTGCGATTTGCAGTGTGGGCGCCGAATGCCGAGCGGGTCAGCGTGATAGGTGACTTTAATCGTTGGGATGGGCGCGTGCATAGCATGCGAACGCATGGTAGTAGCGGCATATGGGAAATTTTTATCCCGCATTTATGCAGCGATGATTTATACAAATTTGAAATACGCAATCGCCATACTGGCCATGTGTTAGTCAAAACCGACCCCTATGGCTTTGCCTTTGAAGCCCGCCCAGGCACGGCCGCTAAAGTGGTTGATCTCAACCATTTTGCTTGGCAAGACCAAGACTGGCTTAAGCAGCGCCAGCAAGCCGATTGGCTGCATACCCCAATGAACTGTTATGAATGCCATTTAGGTTCTTGGCATAAATCAGCGCAAGGCGAATTTCTCAATTTCGAGCAAATTGCTGACCAGTTGATTCCATACTTGCAACAAATGGGCTATACCCATCTCGAGTTAATGCCCATCTCTGAGCATCCGCTAACCGAGTCTTGGGGCTATCAAACCACTGGCTATTACGCGGTGACCACACGCTATGGCACGCCTGCGCAATTTAAAAGCTTTATCAATCGCCTACATCAAGCCAATATCGGTGTGATTCTGGATTGGGTGCCCGGCCACTTCCCAAAAGATGATTGGGCCTTAGCGCGCTTTGATGGCACGGCTTTGTATGAACACGAAGACCCCAGATTAGGCGAACACCAAGATTGGGGCACTTATATTTTTAATTACGGCCGCAATGAGGTGCGCAATTTTCTCTTGGCCAATGCCTATTTCTGGCTGTCTGAATACCATATCGACGGCCTGCGGGTGGATGCGGTGGCGTCTATGTTGTATTTAGACTATTCGCGCAAACAAGGCGAATGGCTGCCTAATCAATATGGCGGTAGAGAAAATTTAGACGCCATCGAATTCTTAAAACAACTTAATTTAATGGTGCACGAGCACTTCCCCGGCAGCTTTACCATCGCCGAGGAGTCCACTTCTTGGCCTATGATTTCTAGACCAGTGTACGCTGGCGGCTTGGGCTTTTCTATGAAGTGGAATATGGGCTGGATGAATGACACACTGAGTTATATAGAAAATGACCCGGTGCACAGACAATATCACCACAACAAACTGACTTTTGGCCAGCTATATGCCTACAGTGAGAATTTTTTCTTACCCTTCTCGCATGACGAAGTGGTACACGGCAAAAAATCTTTATTAGATAAAATGCCTGGCGACGCATGGCAGCGCTTTGCCAATCTAAGATTGTTGCTATGCCATCAAATGTGCACCCCCGGCAAAAAGTTAAATTTTATGGGCAATGAATTTGCCCAAGGCCGTGAATGGAACGTGAATAGCGCCTTAGATTGGTATCTGCTGGACAACCATTGGCACCAAGGGGTGCAAAAAGCGGTGCGTGATTTAAATCATTTATATCTTGCCATTGCCGCACTGCATGAATTGGATTTTGAGGGGCAAGGCTTTGAATGGATAGATTGCAATGACGCTAGCCACTCTACCCTCAGCTATATCCGACGCGCACGCGACGGCAGTTTTGTATTAGTATTATTGAACTTCACGCCAGTGCCTAGACACCACCATCGCATCAATATTCCGGAAGCTGGCGAGTATGAAGAACTTTTTAACAGCGATAGCAACCAATATGGTGGTAGCAATTTAGGTAATGCAGGAAAAATTCATAGCGAACAAGTGGCATGGATGGGACCGCATCTGCATCTCACGCTGCCGCCTTTAGCAGGATTGATTCTACGAAAAATTGCATAAGATTTATGTAACACTTTAACGATATAATTTCATATTCATCAACAATAGAAACAAGTATGACTAACCCTACACAAACGCCAGCATGGCAAGCCTTAGCCCAACACTACCAAGAAATTTCCCCTTTGCATATGCGCGATATGTTCGCAGAAGATATGCAACGCGCGGACAAATTCAGCCTGCAAGTAGATGACTTTTTGCTGGATTACTCCAAACAAAGAATCAATCAAACCACCTTAGATTTGCTGCTACAACTGGCTCAGCAATGCGATATCGAAGCTTGGCGTGAGCGCATGTTTAGCGGTGAGAAAATCAACTTTACTGAAAATCGCGCAGTGCTACATACCGCTTTGCGTAACCGCAGCAATCAGCCAGTATTGGTCGATGGCAAAGATGTTATGCCGGAAGTGAATCGCGTATTACAAAAAATGCGTAGCTTTACTGAACAAGTGCGTAGCGGCGCATGGAAGGGTTATAGCAATAAAGCCATCGATACCATCGTCAATATCGGCATAGGCGGTTCAGACCTAGGCCCTGTGATGGTCTGTCATGCTTTAAAGCCCTATGCCAGCCAACAGTTACAAGTGCATTTTGTATCCAATATTGATGGCACACATTTAGCGCAAACTTTGCAGCAATGTAATCCAGAAACCACGCTGTTTATCGTTGCCTCAAAAACCTTTACTACGCAAGAAACCATGACCAATGCGCGTTCAGCCAGAAGCTGGTTTTTACAACATGCACAAGATAGACAGCATATTGCCAAACACTTTGTCGCCCTCTCTACCAATGCGATGGCGGTAGAAGAATTTGGTATAGACCCGATCAATATGTTCGAGTTTTGGGACTGGGTAGGCGGTCGTTATTCCTTATGGTCGGCGATAGGTTTATCTATCGCGCTGTATATAGGTATGGATCATTTTGAACAGTTATTGTCTGGCGCACACGCTATGGACAAGCACTTTAAAGAAGCGCCATTAGCGCGCAATATGCCGGTGATCATGGCCATGTTGGGGATTTGGTATAACAATTTCTTTCATTGTGAAACCCACGCTATCTTGCCGTATGACCAAGGCTTATCCCGATTCCCTGCCTATTTGCAACAAGGCGATATGGAAAGCAATGGTAAGTTTGTCAATCGCAGTGGCCACCGCATTGAATACTCAACTGGTCCGATTATTTGGGGCGAGCCCGGTACCAATGGCCAACATGCGTTTTACCAATTAATACACCAAGGCAATAAGCTGATTCCTTGCGATTTTATTATTCCTATTCATAGCCAATATGCGGTTGGCGAGCAAGGCGATGAGCACCATAAGATTTTATTGGCCAATATGCTGGCGCAGACCAAGGCTTTGATGCAGGGCAAAACTTCTAAAGAAGCCAAAGCCGAATTAGAAACGCAAGGTTTAGACCATCATACGATTATGACTTTATTGCCGCACCGCGTATTCGGCGGCAATCGCCCAACCAATACGCTTATCATGGATAAACTCGATCCATTTAGTCTAGGTAAATTAATCGCCTTGTATGAACACAAAATTTTTGTGCAAGGCATCGTGTGGAATATCAATTCCTTTGACCAATGGGGTGTGGAATACGGCAAACAGATTGCGCAAAAAATCCTGCCACAGTTGTCTAGCAAGCAAGAGATTAGCGACCACGACAGCTCTACCAATCAGTTGATTAATTATTTTAAGCAGCGCAAAGCTAAATAAGCTGTTCCATACACTAATAAAAAAGCCGAGCGATGAAACATCTGCTCGGCTTTTTTAATGCTTGTGTGATTGAATGCTGCTAACTTGTTTTACCCTTGCACTGGGTGCATTAACGCATTTGGAAAGAATTCACTAAAGTTTGCGTCATGGAAGCACCCAACTTTTTCGCCAAACGATTGGCGAAATCGTCTTTGCTGGTGAAATCGACGATATTTTCTTCTTTGATCACTTCTCTAGCGACATAATCCGCACTGCCTAAACCATCAGCCAAACCAAGTTGCACGCTGCGCTCGCCGTTCCAGAATAAGCCAGTAAAAATATCTGGGTCATCTTGTAAACGATTGCCACGTCCCTCTTTCACCACTTGAATAAACTGCTGATGCACTTCGTCTAAGACATTTTGCATATATTGTTTATGCTTGGGATTTACTGGTGAGAACGCGTCTAACATGGCTTTGTTTTCGCCGGCAGTCATTAAGCGCCGCTCCACGCCTAGTTTTTGCATTGCGCCAGTAAAGCCAAAGCCATCCATCAACACCCCTATAGAGCCGACGATGCTAGCTTTATCAACATAAATTTTGTCGCTTGCCACAGCGATGTAATAACCGCCAGAAGCACAAATATCTTCTACTACGGTATATACCGGAATCTTTGGATGCAATTTCTTTTGCCTACGAATTTCATCATTGATAATGCCGGCCTGCACTGGACTGCCGCCGGGACTATTGATGCGCAAAATAATGCCTTTGGTATAGTGGCTGTCATAGGCTTCGCGCAGACTGGCGATCACATCATCTGCAGTCACTTCATCGGCAGCCCCTATCACCCCTTGTATATCAATTAATGCGGTGTGATTACTATTGCTGCGCATCTTGCTATCACCTACCCAGTCGAATAAATAGAACAGCAATAAGAACAAATAAATAAAAGTCAGGATTCTAAATACATTGCGCCAAAAACGATTCTTTTGCTGTTCAAGCAAACTAGACTTGAGCAGATGATGCAAAGCGTCTTTTTCTAGGTGTTCAGATTCTTGTTCACGTGTAGTCATGTAGGTTCACCAATAGTTTTAATTAACAAGTTTTTAAAATGTTTAGATTAGATTTTAATAAAGATTTTTTGATCGTTCTCAATCAGCGATAGTTTCCTCAGATATTTTCCAGCACAAGGACCATCAACACAATAGCCTGTATCAGGCATATATAAAGCGCCGTGCGTTGCACAAATTAAAAATACCGCTTGCTTATCAAAAAATTGTCCGTGGTTCCAATCTAGTTCCACAGGCAGATGCTGGCATTGATTGACATAAGCATGTGCTTGACCTTGATAGCGTACGACAAAACAGGGCAAGCGCTGACCGTCTTCCTGCTGAATTTCAAAACGGATGCCAGCGCCACCGTCCTGCAGTTGATGGCTGTCACAAATGTGTATCAGTTGCTCAGCACTAGACATGGACATTAAACCATTGCACTAATTCAGAAAAATCATCAAAACAGGCCATAGGCTGATGTTCTAACAAACGTTGTTTGGGATGCGCGCCAAAAGTAACCGCCAAACTTTTTACCCCAGCATTGCTAGCCATTTGCAAATCAAAGCTAGTATCGCCCACCATCAAGGTGCGCTCTGGGGTGGTCATACATTCACTTATCATCTGCTGCAACATTTGTGGATGCGGTTTGGAAAAACATTCATCTACCGTTCTAGTGGCAAAAAAATGCTGCCCTACGCCACTTCTTTGCAAAGCGCGGTTTAATCCAGCACGACCTTTTCCGGTGGCCACCCCCAAGGCAATATTTCTCTCTACCAGTTGTTGGATCAGTTGTTGCGCGCCATCAAACAGCGGAATGTCATGCTCGCCAGCGCCGTAATACAAGGTGTAACGGGCAGTGATATCGTGCAATAAGGAATCAGGAATCTGACCGAATAATTCATACACCGCCTCACGAAAACCCAGTCCGATAATGCTGCTGGCAGCTTGCTGGCTAGGCTTGGGCAAGCCAACATCAAGGCTGGCTTGGCAGATGGCATCTACGATTAATTGCGTAGAGTTGGCTAATGTGCCGTCCCAATCGAATACGATTAGGTCATATCTAGCTTGCGTTTGCTTCATTGTGAACACTAATGCTTTCTAAAAAACGATTTAATTCTGCTGGTAATTCAGCGACTAATTCCAGCGTTTGCTTGGAGACAGGGTGTTGAATGATGGTTCGGTAGGAATGCAAAAACATACGCTTTAAACCTTGTTTTTGTAAGCGTTTATTCAATTCAAAATTGCCATACTTTTCATCGCCCAAAATAGCAAACCCTAGATGAGCCAATTGCACGCGCAACTGATGGGTGCGACCAGTTATCAGATGGGCTTCTAATAAGCTATATTCAGCAAACTTTTGTTTTAGATAAAACACTGTTTCAGAATGTTGAATATCCGGCGCCTGATGGCTGGCATGTGATGCTCTAGTAGCGGCTTTTAGCGCATTGTTTTTTACCACAGTCACTTTGCGCTCGCCGTTGGCCAAGCTATGTTTTTGCAAATCTAAACGCACGCGCTGCTGGGCATTTTTCCATTGCCCCTGCACCAATACCAAATAACGTTTATCGGTTTGATGCTGGCGTATAGCCTCTTGCAATTGCACTAATGCGGCACGTTTTTTTGCCAACATTAATACCCCAGAAGTTTCTTTATCTAGCCTATGGACTAGCTCTAAAAATTTGGCTTGTGGTCGCTCGGCACGAAATTGCTCAATAATGCCACGGCTTACACCACTGCCGCCATGCACGGCAATACCGGCGGGTTTGTTAATTACTAACAAAGCCTCATCTTCAAAGATAATATAAGGCTGCAACATCGGTTTGCTGGAGGTTTGCATGGGCGCAGATTTGGCCAATGTTTTAATCGGCGGGATACGCACCGCATCGCCTAATTGCAATTTATAAGAGGCATCTATGCGTTTTTTATTGACCCGCACTTCGCCACTGCGCAAGATTCGATACAAATGACTTTTGGGCACATCTTTGTAATGCTTGGCTAAAAAGTTATCGATTCTCTGCTGCTCGCTGCGCTCATCTATGATCACAATCTCAACCTTTTGCTTAGGCTGTATATGCATTGTTTTGCTTAAATTCGTCATCTCGCCTATACTACCCACTTCTGTATTGGATTGCACTTTATGCATCCTCAGAAATTTTAGAATTAATGTATAAAATCAAAAGGTTGGTTAATTTCGCTCGCCAACTAAAATTAAGTAGCGACTGGTAAATATTATTTGCGCTCATACTGGACGAATTCGATGATTACCCTAAGGGCTCGAGTTCAAGTGTAAGGTCCGTAGGCAACGACTTGGATTTTAGCTGATTTCATCAGCTAAATATTTAATAAATAGATTTTTATTAAACGGTTTTTACAAAGGCAAGCACTAGGCACAAGCAATGGGCTTAAACATTAAGCCATTAATTTGATGTATTCCTACCGCCACCTACCCTGAATGAATGAGCGCAGGGAGCAAATCAATGAAAAGAATGTTATTTAATGCAACGCAATCGGAAGAATTGCGCGTTGCCATTGTCGATGGTCAAAAATTAATTGATCTCGATATCGAATCCGCTGGTCGTGAACAGCGCAAAAGCAATATCTATAAGGGCGTCATCACCCGCATAGAACCCTCACTAGAAGCAGCCTTTGTCAATTACGGTACCGATAGACATGGTTTTTTACCATTTAAAGAAATCGCCCGAAATTACTTAGCCAATGATGGTGAAGGCGGTAAAGGTCGCATTCAAGACCAAATCAAGGAAGGCCTAGAACTGATTGTTCAAGTGGATAAAGATGAGCGCGGTAACAAAGGCGCGGCTTTAACCACGCTTATCTCTCTGGCTGGTCGTTATCTAGTATTAATGCCTAACAACCCTCGCGGTGGTGGTGTATCGCGCCGTATTGAAGGCGAAGATAGAAATGAATTGCGCGACACCATGGCGCAACTGGAACTCCCCGCTGGCATGAGCATTATCGCTAGAACCGCAGGCATAGGCAGAACTGTTGAAGAACTACAGTGGGATTTAAATTACTTGATTCAATTGTGGACTGCTGTTGAAAACGCCTCCACCATACAAGAAGGTCCTTTCTTGATTTATCAAGAAGGCAGTCTGGTAATACGCGCTATCCGTGATTATTTCCAGCCTGATATTGGTGAAATTTTGATTGATACGCCTGATATTTATGAGCAGGCCGTTCAATTTATGAACCATGTAATGCCTAACAATGTGGCCAAGGTCAAGCTGTATCAAGATGCCACTCCATTGTTCTCGCGCTTTCAAATCGAACATCAAATCGAAACTGCGTTTGCACGTGAAGTGCGTCTGCCCTCTGGTGGCGCTATCGTGATAGACCACACCGAAGCCTTGGTTTCCATTGACGTCAACTCAGGCAGAGCCACCAAGGGTAGCGATATCGAGAATACCGCGTTCAATACCAACTTAGAGGCGGCGGAAGAAGTCGCAAGACAATTGCGCTTGCGTGATATCGGCGGCTTAATCGTGATTGACTTTATCGATATGGAAAATCAACGCAATCAGCGTGACGTAGAAAACCGCTTACGCGATGCGCTGCATTACGATAGAGCAAGAGTACAAACTGGCAAGATTTCTCGCTTTGGTTTATTAGAATTATCACGCCAACGTTTGCGCCCAAGTTTAGGTGAAGGCAACCACATCCCTTGCCCACGTTGTCATGGTATCGGTCATATTCGTGGTATTGAATCTACTGGCTTGCATATCTTGCGTATCACGCAAGAAGAAGCCATGAAAGAAAATAGCAAGGCGATACAAGTGCAGTTGCCAGTTGAAGTTGCTACTTTCTTATTGAATGAGAAACGTGCAGATATTCATAAAATTGAGCAACGTACCAGTGTTGAAATCATTCTAATTCCGAATATTCATCTAGAAACGCCAAATTACTCCATCGTGAGAATCAAAGCTGATGATAGTCGTGATGATGGTCCAAGAAGTTATCAGTTGGTAGAAATGCCATCTGAAGACGAGCTATCTACTACCCCGCAAGAAGGTCCAGTGGAAAAAATGCAAGCGGCCGTGCGTGGCATTACCCCGGTCGCACCTGCGCCTGTGGTCGATGTTAGCAAGCCTGGTTTATTCAGCATGTTAAAGAAAGTATTCAGCGGACTTATCCCTAGCAAGTCAGAAGAATCATCAGACAAAGCAGATCGCAATGGTCAGCGTCGCGATAGAAATCGTCGCACACGTGGCGGTCGCAATCGTGGTGATAGAGCGCGTTTTGAAGGTAATCCATTAACTGATAAACGCCCTAATCCAGCGCAACGCACAGAACAAAGCAATGTTGAAGCTAACCCTAGGGTCAATCCTAGCGTATTGGAATCTGATGCTAGCGGAGCAAATGACAACCGTGAATCTCGTGAGTCACGTAATAGTCGCCGCAATCGAAATCGTCGCGATCGCAATCGAGGCAACCGCAACAATGAAAACCAAGAGAAACAATTTATCCCGAATAGTGAATTGGAAATCATGGCGGTTAATACTGAGTCCAGCGTAAAGCCATCAGACAGCGTAAAACCTTCAGATAGCAAAGCTGACAATATCAAGCCTGTGAATAGCAATGCTGAGTCAGTCATTGCGCCTGTGGCAAATGCTGACGCAGCTAAAGCCAAGCCAGCCAAGGGCAATAATAGAGCGGCTAATAATCGTTCCAATAAAGCCAAGCAAGATAAAGCGGAAAATGTAGCGAGCAGCGTTGAATTGGTAGAAACCACAGCCAATACAGCGCCGCAGACCACTGTAGTCGCTGAAGACAAAGCAGCTAAGAAAAAGGCTAAACCAGCAGCGCGCAAGCCGAGCAAAGCAGGCAAGGCGGACAAGACAAGTGAAGCCAGTATTCAGTTGGTAGAAACTAAGTCAGCCAGCGTGCCAGAAGTTGCTAGTAGCGCGGTTGACGGCAATAAAAATGACAGCAATAAAAAAGCCAAAAAGCCAGCGGCTTGGCAGAAGAAGTCAAATCAAGCGCCTGCCGATGAACCACTGACTATCGTGCAAACAAAAACTGGGGAATAAGCTAGTCCCATTGCAATATTCCTAATTGGAATACTCAAAGTGCGATAAATAGAAAAGCCTTGCTGTTAACCCAGCAAGGCTTTTTTTAGATTGATTTAATGGTATTGATTGATTGGGATTGATGCGATAAAGCAATTGAGTACATCAAATATCCTTGACCTCAGCGCCGTAGAAAGCCGCTTTCAACTTTCTCAGTTGGTCGCGCATTTGGGCAGCTTTTTCAAATTCTAAATTCTTAGCGCTGTCATGCATGGCTTTTTCCACGCGCTTAATTTCTTTCAGCATCTGCTTTTCTGACATGGCATGATAGCTAGCCAATTCCTGCGCAGCTTTGCGCTCTTGCACCAACTCCTCTTTGTTATAAGCCCCATCAATAATATCTTTGATACGCTTGCTAACACCGGTTGCCACAATGCCATTGGCTTCATTAAACGCTAATTGTTTGGCTCGTCTGCGTTGCGTTTCGTCTATCGCTTGTTGCATAGACTTGGTCATATGATTGGCATAGAAAATCACTCGACCATGCAGATTACGCGCAGCGCGGCCAGCGGTCTGTATCAGCGAGCGGCCGGAGCGCAAAAAGCCCTCTTTATCCGCGTCTAACACCGCCACCAAAGCCACTTCAGGAATATCCAAGCCCTCTCTTAATAAATTGATGCCGACCAATACGTCAAACATACCCAAACGTAAATCGCGAATAATTTCTACCCGCTCAACCGTATCAATATCGGAATGCAGATAGCGCACCTTGACACCATGCTCAGATAAATAATCCGTTAAATCTTCTGCCATGCGTTTGGTTAAAGTGGTGGCTAATACTCTTTGCTGCTGTTCAATACATTGTTGTATTTCTGATAATAAATCGTCCACCTGTGTGTCTGCTGGCTTGACAGTAATTTGTGGATCTACCAAGCCAGTCGGTCTAACCACTTGCTCGACCACTTGCTGGGTATGGGTGGCTTCGTATTCTGCGGGGGTAGCGGAAACGAAAATGGTTTGCGGCATAATGCGCTCAAACTCATCAAATTTGAGGGGGCGATTATCTAAGGCCGAAGGCAGTCTGAAGCCATAGTCAACTAGGTTTTCTTTGCGTGAACGATCGCCCTTAAACATGCCACCGATTTGCGGAATAGTGACATGGCTTTCGTCGATAATCATCAGTGCGTTTTTGGGCAAATAATCAATCAATGTCGGTGGTGCATCACCCGGCGCACGACCTGATAAATGCCTAGAGTAGTTCTCAATGCCTTTGCAAAAGCCTATCTCATTTAACATCTCTAAATCGAATCGTGTGCGTTGCTCAATTCTTTGCGCTTCAAGCAATTTATTGTGCTTGATAAAGAAAGCCACTCGCTCACGCAACTCGGCTTTTATTTTTTCTATTGCCTGCAAAGTCGTTTCTCTAGGGGTGACATAATGACTAGAGGGGTAAATCGTGAAGCGCGGTATCTTGCTAAAGATTTGCCCAGTCAGTGGGTCAAAGGAAGTGAGCTGATCAATCTCATCATCAAATAAACTAATGCGTATCGCGGTCTCGCTATTTTCTGCTGGGAATACATCAATCACATCGCCTCGCACACGGAAACAGCCGCGCGAGAAATCAAAATCATTGCGCTCGTATTGCATACCGATTAATCGCATGACCACATCGCGCTGGCTCATCTTATCGCCCTGCTGCAAATTCAATACCATGCCGTGATAATCCACTGGGTCGCCTATACCATAGATGGCAGATACTGAGGCGACGATAATACTGTCTGGTCGTTCTAGTAGTGCCTTGGTGGCAGATAAACGCATCTGCTCAATATGCTCGTTGATACTAGAATCTTTCTCAATAAACAAATCTCTAGCAGGAACATAGGCTTCTGGTTGATAGTAATCGTAGTAAGAAACAAAATATTCCACAGCGTTATTGGGAAAGAATTCTTTAAATTCTGAATACAACTGCGCCGCCAAGGTTTTATTCGGGGCCATCACAATTGCAGGACGACCACAACGCGCAATCACATTGGCCATGGTATATGTCTTACCTGAGCCAGTGACTCCTAGCAGGGTTTGAAATTTCTTATCTTCTGCAATGCCTTGCAATAATTTTTCTATCGCTTGAGGCTGATCACCCGCTGGCGGGAATGGTTGAAATAGCTGGTATTGGCTATTAGGGAAAGAAATAAACACAGAAGTCACCTCATCAATAAGCTAGCAATTTTATCAGGCTATTGGCTTTAAAAGCGCAAAGCGAACTTTATATCAATAACCATTGTCATTAAGAGGACTTTTTAGTTAATGGCTTAATCTTCTTTTTTTGTTTGATATGCATTTTCATAAGGTATTTTCAATGACAACTTTTCTGCGTGCTAGTTTTAAGTCTGTTGCTCTCATCACCCTGTTATCCAGTAGCTTGTCCATGAATGCTTATGCTTATGATAAAGCCAAATTATTTGATGCCTTTTTAGCTATCGTCATGATTAAAGGCTATACCTCAGACGGTAGCATGGCCTATGGCTCTGGCGTGGTGATTGCGCCGGGTCAAGTGATTACCAATTGCCATATCATGCGACAAACCAAAGAACCGTGGGTGGCAAGAGGTGAAGACACCTTTACCATCAGCTCAGTAAAAGCGGATCGTTATCACGATATGTGTTTGGTGACCGTTGAAAATCTTCCCCTCAAACCCGCCACCATAGGCTCTATCAATCAACTGAGCAAAGGCTCGCCTATCGTCAGCATAGGCCACTCCAGCGCTAATCCATCGCCGCTGACCGGCATAGGCAAAGTGCGCGCGGTTTATCCTTTTAACGACGGCTTGGTAATTAGCGGCACAGCACGCTTTAGCATGGGCGCTAGCGGGAGCGGCATGTTTGACGAACAAGGCAGATTAATCGGTATCAATACCTTCAAATCGCCAGGTCGCAACGCTTACTTTTTTGCCTTACCTATAGAATGGTTAAAGAAAGTTGAACAATTGCCAGAAGAAAAACAATTCCCTATCACAGGCAAAACCTTCTGGGAGGAGAGCGAGCAAGACAAACCATACTTTATGCAAGTGGTACAACCTGAATTAAATAATGAATGGGATAAATTGCTAGCCGTGGCTAAACGTTGGAGCCAAGTAGAGCCTAATAATTGTGAGGCTTGGTATGAGATGGGCTACGCATATGAGATGACCAATCAAACTGCACTAGCCAAACAAGCTTATCAAACCGCGCTAAAGCTCAATCCGCAGCATACTGAAGCGATCTATCACCTTGGTTTAATGGCTGCTAAAAATGGCGACGCAGCCGGCTTAAAAGGCTATCAACAAACGCTTGCCACGCTAGATGAAGATTTGGCAGCGACTTTAAGCCAAACCCAGATTTGCCAAGCTGATTGCAAAGCGACCCAATAAATCTTGCACAAACTGTTGATTGCATCACATTTTCATGCATCAACAGTTTATTCAGCGTGCATTTGTGAGTAAAATTGCGGCTTTGATTTTTCCTCACAAGGATTAGTGCTCGTTATGTCAGGCTCGCCACTTTCGCAACGCGTTTTATCTATCAAAGAGTCCCCCACCCTAGCGGTCACAGCCAAAGCTGCCAGACTGAAAGCAGAAGGCAAAGATATCATCGGTCTAGGGGCGGGCGAACCTGACTTTGACACCCCACAACATATCAAAGACGCTGCCAAACAAGCGATAGATAACGGCTTTACCAAATACACCCCAGTAGCAGGTATCCCCGGCTTGAAAAAAGCCATCGTGGCTAAATTTAAGCGTGATAACCAACTGGATTACACAGAAAAACAAGTAATCGTTGGTGTAGGTGGCAAGCAATGTATTTTCAACTTAGCTTTAGCCGTGCTTAACCCTGGCGATGAAATCATCGTGCCTGCCCCTTACTGGGTATCCTATGCCGATATAGGCATGGTAGCGGGCGCCGTACCGGTGATTATTGAGTGCGGCATAGAGCAAGATTTTAAATTGACGCCAGCGCAACTGGCTGCGGCTATTACCCCAAAAACCAAGATGTTTATGATTAACTCGCCGTCTAACCCAACTGGCTCGGTGTATAGCCTCGCGGAGTTACAGGCATTAGGCGAAGTGTTAAAACAACATCCGCATATCTTGGTGGCGACCGATGATATGTATGAACATGTCAATCTGACTGGCCAAGCGTTTTACAATATCTTAAACGCCACCCCTGAACTCAAAGATCGCTGCATCGTGTTAAACGGCGTCTCCAAAGCCTACTCCATGACTGGCTGGCGTATAGGCTATGCTGCCGGCCCTGAAAATATTATTAAAGCAATGGAAATTCTCCAATCGCAATCCACCTCCAACCCTACTTCTATTTCCCAAGTCGCCGCGCAAGCCGCGTTGGAAGGTCCACAAGAGTGCATACGTCCTATGGTGGAAGCGTTTATTGAACGCCATGAATATGTGGTGCAACGCTTTAATGCCATGCCTGGATTGCAATGTATTAAAGCTGGCGGCGCGTTTTATGCCTTTCCAGATGCCAGAGTGGCGATTCAGAAGTTATTTGCTGCTGGCAAAATTAAACAGCCCAATGATTTGGCATTAGCCGATTATTTATTAGATGAATTTGGTGTAGCTGTAGTGCCGGGCAGTGCATTTGGCGCAGAGGGTTATTTTCGAATTTCGTTTGCTACATCGATGGATAATCTGCGTCATGCTTTGGATAGAATTGAACGCGCACTCAGCGCTTGATGGTAATAAATTTGCGTATTTTCGCTGATTTGTTATTGACCAAAACCCTTCAAATCTTTATTATCACGCCTTCACCGATTCCCCGATAGCTCAGTCGGTAGAGCAACGGACTGTTAATCCGTGTGTCGCTGGTTCGAGCCCAGCTCGGGGAGCCAAATTTAAATACCCGCTACGGCGGGTATTTTTCTTTCCGTCGTCAAATAATCCTTATCAATTTTCTAGCACTAGATTTTTTGGTACTTCAATTTCTAGCACTGTATTGATCTAGCATTGTATCTATCTTGCACTATATTTATCGGGCACTATATTTTTCTCACAAACAGGCAAGTTTGCCACTGCTATAATAGCCATGCATTTATTACTGGGGAGTTAAGATGCAACCGAATCAATTCACGCAATTTGCGCAAAGAATCATGAGCGCCATTGGTCAAATCGTTTTACTAATTATTACCCTTGCCACGGTATTTGGCATCACTCAAGAAATCGGCATTATTTGGCAAAATCGCGCGATTGCGGTCAGTGATATCTTGATGTTGTTTTTATATCTTGAGGTGATGTCTATGCTCAATCACTACTTGGGCTCAGGCAATTTACCCGTACGCTATCCGCTATATATTGGCATTATTGCCTTAGCAAGATTCTTAGTGCTGGATATTAAAGAATTAGATGGCTTAAGAATGTTCGCGCTATCTGGCTCGATTTTATTGATTGCACTGGCTATTCTGATTGTGCGCTACGGCCATGTGCGCTTTCCTTATACTGACGATTAATCATGATAGATATTGAACAATTTACCCCCATCACTTCGCTAGTCGGTGGCATGTTAATTGGTCTGGCAGCCACGCTGATGATTTTACTGAATGGGCGTATCGCCGGTGTTTCCGGCATTATTCGACTGAGCTTAAGCAAAGCCAGCTTTGCATGGTGGCGACTGTGTTTTATCTTAGGTTTGTTGCTCGGCCCTGTGCTGTTTCAAATGATTTACAGCAAGCCCACCATCTATATACAAGCTTCGCCAGCGCTGATACTGGTGGCAGGATTTTTAGTCGGCTTTGGCACCTCAATGGGCGCCGGTTGCACTAGTGGTCATGGCATATGTGGATTAGCACGATTATCGCTACGTTCCTTGGTCGCTGTGCTGGTATTTATGTTGAGCGCCATGCTGACTGTTTATATAGCGAAAATGCTGGCCCACTAAACCTCTAATAAGGTAAATCTCCAATAAAGTAAATCTCTGATAAGGCGAACGCGATGTTAATGTTATTGATAGCACTATTAAGCGGTTTAATCTTTTCCTTTGGGCTGCTGATTTCCGGTATGGCCAATCCGCAAAAGGTACTGGGCTTTTTAGATATCACTGGCGCATGGGACCCTAGCTTGATATTAGTCATGGTGGGCGCCATCTTGGTCAGTTTTGCGCCGTTTCAGTGGGCCAATAAACAGGCACGTAGCTTATTAGGCCAACCTATGCAATTGCCAGAAAAACGCCATATACAACGCGAACTGATCATAGGCAGTGCGTTATTTGGCATAGGTTGGGGCTTGCTAGGGGTATGCCCAGGACCGGCATTGGTGTTGCTAGGATTGATGCAAACCGCTGGCTTATGGTTTGTCATTGCCATGCTAATCGGCATGTTAGTGTTTAATCTGTTATGGCAGCGCGGCAAGTCAAATTAATGGCGTGGCTAATTCATCGCTCGCACTTCGGCTAGATTGCGCCACCAGCCATACACATCCATACCACAGCCAAACACATATTTATCCGGTAATTCTAGCCCTATATAGTCAGCCTGCACGGGCTTGCTATTCGCTAAACGCTTTTCGAATAACACCGCAATCTTGACCTGTGCCGCGCCCATTTCTAAACAACGTTGTTTAATCGCATGCAATGTGACTCCTTGGTCTAGGATATCGTCCAATATCAATACCACCCTGCCTGCCACGCTTTCAGGCGGCTCGACTTTCCAAATCAATTCACTACCACTGGTATGGTTGCCATAGCGGGTCGCTTGTATGTAATCAAATTGCAAAGGAAAGTCTAAATGCGGCAACAGCTGACCAGTAAAATATACCGCACCGCCCATCACCGCCAATAACAAGGGGGTTTGATCAGCCAGATCATGGCGTATCGCTTTTACCATGGTGGCTAACGCCAGTTGCACCTGCTCAGCCGAATACAGCAGCTGGGAATCCTGCAAAATAGCGTAGGCGTGTTTATTTATGTCCAAAGCCATTCAGCATCACCTTGATGGTTTTGAAAAAGATGAGAAAATCTATCCAAAACGAAAAATGTTTGATGTAATAAAAATCGTAACTTAGTTTCACCCAAGTCTCATCAGAACTAGCGGTATAACCATGCATCACCTGCGCCCAACCAGAAATACCGGGGCGCACAATAGAGCGATAAACATAAAACGGCACGCTGTGTTCATATTCAGTATGCAGTTCCACCGCATCTGGACGTGGCCCTATCAAGCTCATATCGCCTTTCAACACATTCCATAATTGCGGCAATTCGTCCAAGCGGTACTTGCGTAGCACCTTGCCTATGGCGGTTACTCTGTGATGATCATTGGATAATCGTTTAGGCTGGCTTTGGTCATGCGGCCGCATGGTTCTAAATTTATACATGTGAAATCTGCGCCCTGCCAAACCAACCCGCTGTTGCACAAAGATGATTTCGCCATCGCCATCCATAGCAACAACGAGTGCGATGGCCAGTAGTATCAATATCAACAATGGCGACATTAGCAAAATAAATATAGACTCGATTAGACGTTTAAAGGAAATATAAAACTTAGAAGGCGCTAGTACACCGAAGTTATTTTCCATCAGATGATTAATATCTACCCGCCCTGTCATGGACTCATACAGGTGATTGGCGCTATACACAGGAATACCGCTAATGGCGGATTGTGCGACAAACGCTTCCCAAGCGCTGCTTAGCTTGCCGGTTCTAAAATCCACCACCAAACCATCAATCGCCCCAGCGGGCAATTGCGCGGTACGCAACATAGAAAAACGATAACGCTGGCTATTTGAAAATTGCTTCACGATGCCAAAAGGCACCAATGCTAAACGCAGTTTTCGATTGCTAATGCTGCTCATCAGCAACACACTCAACAACACAAAATTAACAATAAAACCGCCGCTTAATACGCGGATGGAATACGGCAAATGCAGCGCGAAAATCACCATAAAGACCACAAAATACAAGCTGCCTAAAAGATTAAACACCGCCACCCATGTGCTTGCGCTAGGAAAGCGCTGCAAGCGATTGAATACCATGGTGGCGATTAAAAATACGATTAAATTGGCATAACAGGAATAGCGTATATGTTTTAACAAGAAAGCGAATGTGGGCTCAAATGGATAGGGGCTAAGCAAATTGGGGGCGAATATCAGCAACAAGCCCGATAGCAAGAAAAAACCAAGTTTAATAAAAAAACGTTTATTCATTTAATCAAATAAAGGCGCGGATTGTAGCGTGAGTCCAGCGCTATCTTTGGCGGAAAGCACTGGGGCTTGTGATAGATTCCATGCAATATTCAAGTCGGCATCGTCCCATTTGATGCAGGCTTCGTGCTCAGGATAGTAATAATCGGTGGTTTTATAGAGTAATTCAGCGCTCTGACTAAGCGTTACAAAGCCATGTGCAAAGCCCTCTGGCACCCATAATTGGTTTTTATTGTCAGCCGACAGCACTGCCCCTACCCACTGGCCAAAAGTCGCTGATGAGCGGCGCAAATCCACCGCCACATCGAAAATTTCGCCAGCGACAACACGCACCAGCTTGCCCTGTGGATGCGGTAATTGATAATGCAGACCGCGTAACACATGTTGGGCAGACTTACTGTGATTGTCTTGCACAAAATTCACTGGACGACCAACAATATCTTGAAATTTTGCTAGATTAAAACTTTCGAAGAAAAAGCCACGCTGGTCGCCAAACACTTGTGGCTCGAGCAAGATTACATCGCTAATTGCAAGCTGAGTCGCCTTCACTAAAACACCCTATCTTTTAAAATTCTTAATAAATATTGCCCATAGCCATTTTTAGCTAACTTTTGCGCTAACTGTTCAAATTGCTCAGCGCTAATCCAGCCGTGGCGGAAGGCAATTTCTTCCGGACAACTGACCTTCAAGCCTTGGCGATTTTCTATGGTGGCAATAAACGTACTGGCCTCTAGCAAGGAATCATGTGTACCGGTATCTAGCCATGCATAACCGCGCCCCATCACTTCTACATTTAACTGACCTTGCTGCAAATAAAGTTGATTTAAATCGGTGATTTCCAGCTCGCCACGTGCAGAAGGCTTTAATGATTTGGCTAACTCCACCACCTGATCATCATAGAAATATAAGCCTGTTACCGCATAGTTGGATTTTGGTTGGCTAGGTTTTTCAGCTAAAGAAATCACTTTATTTTGTGCATCAAATTCTGCCACGCCATAACGCTCAGGATCTTGTACATGATAGGCAAACACCGTAGCGCCTTGCGTACGTTGTGCAGCTTGGCTAAGCAGTTGATTAAAATCATGGCCGTAAAAAATATTGTCGCCTAATACCAAGGCAGATGGTGCACCGGCGATAAATTGCTCACCGATGAGGAATGCCTGCGCCAAGCCATCTGGGCTAGGCTGCACCGCATAACGAATATTTAAACCCCATTGCCCACCATCGCCCAACATCTGCTCGAATCTTGGCGTATCTTGCGGGGTAGAAATAATTAAAATATCGCGTATCCCCGCCAGCATCAAAGTGCTGAGCGGATAATAAATCATAGGCTTATCGTAGATAGGCAGTAATTGCTTGGAAATGGCCAAGGTGGCGGGATACAGCCTAGTACCCGAACCGCCGGCAAGAATAATTCCTTTACGCATTTTTATCTTGATCCCCCTAATTTTAGCTAGCGTATTTGCTTAATGTTGCGCTGCTTGCGCGTCTGCGTCATTGAGTTGTTTCACCAGCTCTGTTACCACTTTAATCACCTCAGTTTGCCAGTTTGGAATAACGATGCCAAAGGTATCGCTAATTTTTTGTGTAGATAATCTGGAGTTCATCGGACGCACTGCTGGTAAGGGGTATTCACTGGTTTTAATCGGTTTAATCTGCTCTGCGCTAATTTTGCTGTGCATGCCTAACTTCTTAGCGGTTTCCACCACTAGCTTGGCATATTCATACCAACTAGTTTCGCCTTCGCAGACCAAATGATAAGTGCCATATTTGCGGTAAGAGCCTGTCTCAGACAGTTGGCGAATAATTTCAGCTACCGCATCCGCTAGCAGCGCAGCAGAGGTAGGCGAACCAATTTGGTCAGCCACAATACTTAAGCGCTCGCGTTGCCGGGCTAGCTTAAGCATGGTTTTTAAGAAGTTTTCACCATGCACGCCAAATACCCAACTGGTGCGTATGATAATGTGCTTAGCCACCATCTTACGCACAGCATCTTCACCCAACCATTTGGTTTTGCCGTAAACGCTGGCGGGATTAATCGCGTCTTCTTCGCTGTAAGGTTCTTGCTTCTTACCATCGAATACATAATCGGTAGAGAAATGCACCATAGGGATATTCTCGCGCGCCGCATAACGCGCCAAGGTCTTAGGCGCTTGGGCATTGATGTTATGTGCAATGGTAGGCTCGGACTCGGCTAAATCCACTGCGGTATACGCAGCCGGATTCACAATTACATCTGGCTTAAGCTTTTGTAGCATCTTCTCGATCGCCGCCGGATTGCGAAAGTCACACTCTTTGACATCTACCCCGACCACATCGCCCAAGCCTTTTAGGCTGCGCATTAATTCATGGCCAACTTGTCCGTTTTTTCCGGTCACTAAAATTTTCATATTGAGCTTTCTTGTTGGTAGTGATGATGTATCCAGTCTTTATAAGCGCCACTCGTTACCTGTTGCACCCAATCGCTATGTTGCAAATACCATAACACTGTTTTTTCTAATCCGGTATCAAAGGTTTCTTGCGGTGTCCAACCCAACTGTTGTTTGATCTTACTGGCGTCTATGGCATAGCGTTGATCATGCCCCGGTCTGTCTTGCACAAAACTGATTTGGCTTTGATACGACTGACCATCTGCTCTAGGCTGCAGTTGATCGAGTAACTGACAGATTTTTTTCACTACGCTGATATTGGCCTGTTCATTCCAACCGCCAATATTATAAGTTTCGCCTAGTTGGCCTTTTTGCAATACCGTTCTAATCGCAGCGCAATGGTCTAACACATATAGCCAATCGCGAATTTGTTGGCCATCGCCATAGACAGGCAAGGGCTTTGCGGACAAGGCGTTGACTATCATAAGGGGAATCAATTTCTCAGGAAAGTGATATGGCCCGTAGTTATTCGAACAATTGGTGGTTAACACTGGCAGTTGATAAGTGTGATGCCAAGCTCTGACCAAGTGGTCAGAAGCCGCCTTGGAAGCGGAATATGGGCTATTCGGTTGATAGCCATGCGTCTCGCTAAAAGGCGCTTCCTGTGGGCTTAATGAGCCATATACTTCATCGGTGGAAACATGCAAAAAGCGAAACTGATGTTTTTCTGCCGCAGGCAATGCGCTCCAATATTCGCGTACACATTCCAGCAAATTAAAAGTCCCGACAATATTGGTATGAATAAAATCAGCAGGGCCATGAATAGACCTATCCACATGGCTCTCAGCAGCAAAATTAATCACAGCACGCGGCTGATATTGTTTGAGCAAACTGGCAAGCAAAGCCCTATCAGCGATATCGCCACGCACAAAATGATGCCCAGCATGAAACTCCAGCTCGGCCAAATTAGCCAAATTGCCAGCATAGGTCAGCTTATCCAAATTCAGCACAGGCTCATCGCTATGCTTAAACCAATCTAATACAAAATTAGAGCCAATAAATCCTGCGCCACCAGTGACTAAAATCATTGAAAAAATCCTATTCGGTGTTTAATGTTTTGCAAATCATTTCCCAGCGCCAAGCATCTGTCACCATTTGCGCTAAGTCTAGCTGTGTTTTCCAGCCCATTAGTTGCTCTGCTAGGGTTGGATCAGCATAGCAAATAGCCACATCACCAGCTCTACGCTGAGTAAATTGATAGGCAACTTTTTGCCCTGTCGCCTGCTCAAAAGCCGCCACTAATTCCAGCACACTATAAGGTCTGCCAGTGCCTAAATTAACGGTTAGTGAAGTATTATTTTGTTGTATAAATCGCAAACACTGAACGTGTCCGGCGGCTAAATCTTGAATATGTATGTAGTCTCTTAAGCCAGTGCCATCAGGCGTGTCATAATCATTACCAAATACATTTAAATGACTGAGTTGTCCACTTGCTACTTTGCTAATATATGGCATTAAATTATTTGGAATGCCTTTGGGGTCCTCGCCAATTAAGCCTGATGGGTGAGCCCCCACAGGGTTAAAGTAGCGTAATATACCCACCCGCCAAGCAGCATCACTCGCTTGAATATCTCGTAATATTTGCTCCACAAAATACTTGGTACGTCCATAAACATTACTTGGGGACAAAGGCATGTCCTCACGATATTGTCCCGTTGCGCTACCGCCATAAACTGTAGCAGAAGACGAAAATAAGATTGTTTTCACACTAAACTTCTGCATCACTTTAAACAACGCAAGACTGCCACAAACATTTTGATGATAATAAATTTCAGGCTTTTGCTCCGCTTCACCAACCGCTTTTAAACCGGCAAAGTGGAAAACAGCGGAAAAAGTATATTGTTTAAAAATAGTGTTGAGTAAAGCTACATCGCAAATGTCACCCTCAATAAAGCGTATTGATTTACCGCTAATCTGCTCAATACGTTGAACTACGCTAGCTTTGCTATTTGAGAGATTATCTATCACCACAATCTGATAGCCAGCTTGCAACAATTGCACCACAGTATGAGAACCAATATAACCTGTCCCACCCGTTACTAGTATGCTTTTAGCACTCATTAAAAATAATCCATTCCAGTAAATTTGCGTATATCGCGAATCTGCCGTTTGGTGGGTCTGCCAGCGCCGCGTTCGCGTTTGGCGTGGTCGGCTAAGCGGCTGATTTTGGCTTGTTCGCGTTTTTCTTGGCTTTGCTGGGTTTCTTGATACAGTTGCTGCGCCTCAGGGGCTGAGCGGCGAATACTAGACAAGGCCATCACCACTACTTCGATATCGACTTCTTTTCTTTTGATATAAATGGTCGCCCCTATTCTCACCTCTTTAGCCGGCTTAATACGTTGTTGGTCTAGCAGCACTTTACCACCCTCAATGGCATCGCTAGCCATGCTGCGAGTTTTAAAAAAACGCGCCGCCCATAACCATTTGTCCAACCTCACTTTAATCGCATGTTCAGACATGATGCTTAATCCTGACCAAATAAATCGCGGCTATATACTTTATCTGCCACGTCCTGAATATCGGGGTGCATACGATTGGCTAATATCACATCTGCTGCTTGCTTAAATTGCGCTAAATCAGTGATCACCGTGCAACCATCGAATTGCTGTTGCGCCAATACTGGCTCATAAATCACCAGCTTAATACCACGCGCTTGTAGGCGCTGCATAATGTCCTGAATACTGGAGGCACGAAAATTATCTGAACCGGCTTTCATAATCAATCGATAAACCCCCACGGTTTTGGGTTGCTTGGCCATAATCGCATCGGCAATAAAATCTTTGCGTGTGGCATTCGATTCAACAATCGCTTGAATTAAGTTTTGTGGGATATCGCCAAAATTAGCCTGCAGTTGCTTGGTATCTTTAGGCAAACAATAGCCACCATAACCAAACGAAGGATTGTTATAGAAGTCACCTATACGCGGATCTAAGCATACCCCTTGAATAATCTGCTGGGTATCCAAGTCGTGGCTAGCGGCGTAAGTATCCAACTCGTTAAAGTAGGCCACGCGCATGGCCAAATAAGTATTGGCAAATAATTTAATCGCTTCGGCTTCGGTGCTATCGGTGAGCAATACCGGAATATCTTGTCGCTTAGCGCCTTGTTGCAATGATGCAGCAAACTGCTGTGCTCGAGCTGAACGCTCACCCACCACGATACGCGAGGGATAAAGGTTGTCATAAAGCGCTTTGCCTTCGCGCAAAAATTCAGGCGAAAAAATAATATTGTCGCTATGCATCTGCGCTTTAAGTTTTTTGGTATAGCCTACAGGCACAGTGGATTTAATAATCATGGTGGCTTGCGGATTAATCGCCATGACATCTTGCACCACCGCTTCAATCGAGCTGGTATTAAAGTAATTCGTCTCAGGGTCGTAGTCGGTAGGAGTGGCAATAATGACAAATTCAGCCTGCTGATAGGCTTGCTGCTTATCCATGGTGGCGCACAGATGCAAATCGGGCTGGGCTAAATATTCGCTGATTTCTTTATCTTCAATGGGGGATAGTCGCTGATTAATTAAATCCACTTTGTGCGCGACGATATCTAGCGCCAGCACTTGATGATGTTGTGCCAATAGCACCGCCATGGATAGCCCTACATAGCCTGTACCCACCACTGTTATTTTGCTGGGGGGCAATGTGCTTGCGGGCGATTGGTGGGCGGCCGACTGATTCATTGCGATTGTTCCCAATATTGTTTGGCTTGCATATCGCTTGATTTGGCTTCTACCCAATGCTCGCCAACGGCTGTGTATTCTTTTTTCCAGAATGGCGCATCCGATTTTAGATAATCCATCACCATCTGGCAGCCATCAAACGCTGCTTGACGATGGGCGGCGGCGCTCAGCACTAACACAATTTGCTCACCTGCCGCCAATTCGCCTACTCGGTGTATCACGCTGACAGCTTGTAACTGATAACGCTGACTGGCTAATTCGGCAATCTTATAGATGCACTTCTCTGCCATCATAGGGTAATGCTCAAGGTGAATCTTGCTGATCGGCGCGACATCTGTTTGGCTTGATGGCTGGCCGTTATGCGCTCTAACCAAGCCGACAAAACTCACCACTGCGCCTATATTTAGCCCAAGTTGATAGACCTGTCTTTGCACTTGCGCGAAATCAAAATCTTCGGTTTGGATAGCGATATTGATCATGCTAGCCCCCTGTGACAGGCGGAAAAAATGCCACTTCATCTTGTGGCTGTATGGTCGCCGTGTCATCGACTAATTGATGGTTAATGGCAGCGCGTATGGATTGCTGACTGGCAAATATCTCGCGCCAAACATCGCCACGCTGGGCTAAGAATAGCTTAAGCTGGGCAATATTGTGGATTTCATCGGGTAAATCGACCGCCTCGGTAGAGTAATTCAGCTTTTCTTTGACGCGGGCGAAATACAGGATTTGTATACTTTTCAAAACGCGCTCCTTACTCTGTATCTGGCCCGCTCAATGGGGGAGCAAGATTGGCTTCTACTACTTCATCTACCACTTCATCTACCGCTAGCGCCAAGCTATCTGGACTAGGTGCCAATTCCACGCGTTCGATTTTAGAAAAGCGTTGTGAGATTTTCTGCGTAGTAATGTGGATATCTTGCACATCATCATTGGCTTGTCGTATATGCGTGGCCAAGTTTTTCATACGCTTATCGAATAAGCCAAAGTCTTTGCTTAGCTTGGCCAGCTCGTCTTTAATAATATGCACTTGCTTGCGTGTTTCTACATCTTTTAGCACCGCTCTTGCGGTATTCAGCACCGCCATCAGAGTGGTTGGCGACACCACCCAAACACGCTTATTCATGGCATGGTCTATCAAATCTCTGTGGTTGGCATGAATCTCGGCGAACACCGCTTCGGCAGGAATAAACATGACCGCACCATCCGAGGTGACATTGGGAATAATATATTTGTGTGAGATATCGTCTATATGTTTTCTGACATCGGCTTTAAATTGTGTTTGTGCGCGCTTTCTATCTTCATCGCTAGCGGCAGCATCGCTGAGTCGGTGATAATTTTCTAAAGGAAACTTTGAATCCACGGCCACCGTACCGGTAGGCTCAGGCAGGAATAAGGCACAATCTACACGGCTACCATTGGATAAAGTGTGCTGTATGGAATAGCTATCACTAGGCATAATATTTTTCACCAAGGCCTCTAACTGCACCTCGCCAAATGCACCACGTGAGCGTTTATCACCCAGCAAGGCCTGCAAGCTGACTACATTGCTAGTCAATCCATCAATCTTCTCTTGCGCTTTGTCTATGGTGGCTAAACGTTCCATGACACGGACAAAGGTTTCATTGGTTTTCTTAAAGCCTTCGTCTAAACGTTCGGTGACTTTACCGCTAATTTCTTGCAGACGTTCATCTACCACTTGGCGCAACGATGCCACTGTTTCGGTGAGCTGTGTGGAGGTTTTTAACATACTGCTTTGTATCAATTCTTGCTCTGCTTTGCCCTGCTCTGCCAAGGTGGTATGCAGTTTTTCCAATACTTCTAAACGGGTTTTAGCTAGGCTTTCAGATTGCTCCGCTTTCAAAGTATTCAGTGTATCTCGGGTCAGCGTTAGCTCTTGCGTGACCGCTTGGCGCAAACGCTCATTGCTCTCTTGCTGAAATTGATTAAAACGATCGCCCAAACGATTCAAGCCCTCGTTTAGGTCGCGCAGCATGGCGATATGTTTTTCTTCTAAGGTTTTGCTCAGCACATCGGCGCTATTTTGTCGTTGGCGCAAGACCAGACCAAGCAACAAAATGGCATTGATGATTAAAAGGATAAGAATGAATATCTGCATGCCGCTTATTATACTCCAGCATCGCCTTTACGCTCGCGCCGAGATTGGCAAAATGGGCATGGAAAGCGCATGCCAGAATCGTGTAAAATTTAACTTTATCAATAATAATCATCCAGGAGAACGGCGTGAATATTCAAAGCCATATCGCAGATTTAAACACCCCTACCGGTGTGATGAGAAACTATATCCACCGCCCCGCTGGCGAAGGTCGCTTCCCGGCGATTTTGTTTTATTCAGAAATCTTTCAACAAACCGGCCCGATTGAACGCGCCGCACGCTTTATGGCTGGCCACGGCTATGCGGTATTAGTGCCTGAAGTATTTCACGAGCTTAATCCTATAGGCACGGTATTGGGCTATGACGATGCTGGCCGCGACAAGGGCAATGCCGATAAAGCAGCTAAAGATGTGCAAGGCTATGACAGCGATAATCGCGCTATGCTGGAGTATGTCAAACAACAAGCTTGGTGCACTGGCGATATCGGCGCAATGGGTTTCTGTATAGGTGGTCATCTAGCGTTTCGTGCCGCCCTGCAGCCAGAAGTCAAATCCACTGCCTGCTTTTACGCCACCGATTTGCATACGCAAATTATTCCGAATCAAGCCGGCCAACACTCTATGGACAGACTAGCCGATATCAAAGGCGAATTACTGATGATTTGGGGCAAACAAGACCCACATATTCCGGCGGCAGGACGTGCTGAGGTGTATGCCAAATTAAGCGCTAGCGATATCAAATTTACTTGGCATGAATTTAATGGTCAGCATGCTTTTATGCGCGACGAGGGCGAGCGTTATGATCCACAATTAGCCGCTATGGGTTACCAATTAGCCTTGCAAATGTTCTCCCGCACCTTGCGCTAAAGCAATTGCTAGCCAAGGCTATGTAGCACTAAATCTGCCCGACACTAAACAATCTGGGCAATAAAAAAGGCGATGCATACATCGCCTTTTTTTATGCCTGCTTATCCTTTAGCGCACTTATCCTTTAGCACAAAAGGGCTAAATCTGCCTGCAAGTCGTCTATATATTCCAAACCCACCGCAATACGCAACAAGTTATCTTTGATGCCTGCTTTTGCTCTTTCTTCAGCTGAGACGCGGCTATGCGTGGTGGTCGCGGGATGAGTGATGGTAGATTTGACATCGCCTAAATTGGCGGTGATTGAAATCATCTGCGTCGCATCTATCACCGCCCAAGCAGCTTGTTGCTCGGTTTGACCCGCTTTGCTTTTCACTTCAAAACTGACGATGCCGCCGCCTGCGCTTTGTTGGCGCATGGCTAAATGATGTTGCGGATGCGAGCTTAAGCCTGGGTAATATACTTTAGCCACAGCAGGCTGTTGCTCTAGCCAAGTGGCTAGTTTGAGGGCATTGTCTGAGTGCGCTTGCATACGAATATGCAAGGTCTCTAGGCCTTTTAAAAACACCCATGCATTAAACGCACTCATGGTCACCCCGGCCGTGCGTAAGAAGCCATACACAGGCTCTATCAAGGCCTTGCTGCCCAGCACCGCACCGCCTAAACAACGACCTTGGCCATCGATATATTTGGTCGCAGAGTGAATGATAATATCCGCGCCCAAGGCCAGAGGCTGTTGCAGCGCAGGCGTACAAAAACAATTATCCACCACCAGCAAACTGCCTTTGCGGTGAGCTAAATCGGCTAAAGCGGCAATATCGCACACCTCAGTCAGCGGATTTGACGGGGTTTCTACGAATAGTAGTTTGGTATTGGCTTGTATGGCGCTTTCCCAAGCCGCCATATCGGTGAGCGAGACAAAGCTCACTTGCAAACCCCAGCGCTGCATAATATTGGCGAATAATTGCACGCTAGTACCGAATATGCTGCGCGAAGCCACCACATGGTCGCCGCTACTACACAAGCCCATCAAGCAGGCCAAGATGGCCGACATGCCACTAGAAGTGGCCACGCATTGTTCAGCGCCTTCCAGCGCCGCCAATTTGTTTTGCAACATGGTGACGGTTGGGTTGGTAAAGCGTGAATAGATATTGCCCGGTTCACTGCCGCTAAAACGCGCAGCGGCTTGGGCAGCGTTTTTAAAACGGAAACTGGAATTGAGAAATAAAGCCTCAGAGTTTTCGCCGAACTCGGTCATCTCGGCACCGGCTCGCACCGCCAAGGTATCGAAATGTAATTTGCTTGATTTAGTCATGATTGCTAGCTTTCTACTTATCCCCGCTGATTGGCGCTTATATCGGCTTAATCCACACTGACTTGCTCATCTGCGGTTTGCGATGAGACCAAGTTCAAATCCAGCTGGGTAATCGAATCGGTAGGTCGGTTTAATTTCTCGCCATCACCTCGCGCCGACTCGATGATATTTAAATAATTTTCATCAATATCACCAGTGACATATTGGCCATCAAAACAGGAACAATCAAACTGTTTCAAGCTAGGATTGCTCATCTGCACGGCCTTCACCAAAGCTGGCAAATCTTGATATATCAGCGCGTCTGCGCCTATCTCACGACAGATTTGCTCATCGTTACGACCCGTCGCCAATAACTCATGGCGGCTAGGCATATCGATGCCATATACATTAGGGAAGCGCACTGGCGGCGCTGCCGAAGCGAAATAGACCTTGTTTGCGCCAGCGTCGCGCGCCATTTGTACGATTTGTTGCGAGGTAGTGCCACGCACGATAGAGTCATCGACCAATAATACATTTTTGCCTTTAAATTCCATGCCTATCGGGTTTAATTTCTGCCGCACTGATTTTTTGCGCAAAGCTTGTCCGGGCATAATAAAAGTGCGTCCGATATAGCGATTTTTGATAAAGCCTTCGCGATAAGTTAAGCCCAATTCATTGGCCAGTTGCAGAGCGCTAGGACGGCTGGTATCGGGGATAGGAATCACCACATCGATATCTAGATGCGACCAATCACGGCGTATTTTCTGCGCCAAACTCACCCCCATATGCAAGCGGGTTTGATAGACAGACACGCCATCCATTAAGGAATCTGGTCTAGCCAAATAGACATATTCAAAAATACAGGGGGTTAACTTAGCGTTTTTGGCGCATTGACGGCTATATAAATTGCCATCCATATCAATAAATATCGCCTCACCAGGCGCCACATCGCGCAATAATTGGAAGCCCAGCACGTCAAGCGCCACACTCTCTGAGGCAACGATATATTCCACGCCCTTATCGCTTTCCGCTTTGCCTATCACCAAGGGACGGATACCATGCGGATCGCGGAAAGCTAACAAGCCATAATTAGCCACCATAGCCACTACCGCGTAAGCGCCTTTAACGCGTTTATGCACACCAGTCACCGCATCAAAAATCATATCTGCGTCTAACACGGCACTATGTGCGGTTTGCTCAATCTCATGCGCCAATACGTTTAACAATACTTCGGAGTCTGAAGTGGTATTGATATGGCGTAAATCTTGTCTAAACATTTCTTGTTTGAGTTGTGCAGCATTGGTCAAATTGCCGTTATGCCCTAGCACGATGCCAAATGGCGAATTGACATAAAAAGGTTGCGCTTCGGCAGCAGAAGAAGAACCCGCAGTAGGATAGCGCACATGGGCAATGCCGGCATTGCCTATCAAACTGCGCATATGGCGGGTCTGGAACACGTCCTGCACCAAGCCATTATTTTTGTGCATATAGAAAGTGCCACCATCGCAAGTGACTATGCCTGCGGCGTCTTGCCCACGATGTTGCAATACCAGCAAACCATCATAAAGCAGTTGGTTGACTGGGTTTTTTCCGACGATGCCTAAAATTCCGCACATAAATAATTACCTATCGTCATTTATTCAAAATTAATTTTTTGCGCCAATGGGCTTGGCAACCATGGCAAGGCATTTAGCACCAGCGCCTCTAGTGGCGCACTCAGCAAGGCGGATTGCCACGCGGGCTGTTGTGGCAAGCTGGTTAATCCCGCCAACATCACCATCAAACAGGCGACAAATACCCCTCTAATCAAGCCAAAACAACCGCCTAAAATTCTATCTAACCAACCCAACCCTACCACCGCCACAACCTGCGATAAAGCGATAGCAAGCAAGGTAAAAATCAATAAGGTGGCAAAGAACAAGATTAAAAACGCTGCCAAAAAGCGCAATGACTCAGTAGGAATCGTATCTGGCAATAAACTGACTAAATCTACGCTATAACTTTTAGCGACCCAAAACGCCAATAACCACGCCAGCAGCGACAATACCTCTTTAACCAAGCCGCGAAATACACTGACCACGACCGAAATGCCTATGACAAAAAATACCACAAAATCAAAGCTAGTCATTGACCACCATAGGATTAAATTTGAGTGCTTGTAACTTGGCTATCGCCGCATCAGCTTCAGTCTTGCTGGCATAAGGTCCAACCCGAATGCGCGTCTTGCCGTTGGGATATTGGTTAATCGCCACCTTAAAGCCATTGCTTTCTAGCTTGGATTGCAATTGCTTAACATTGGCGCTATCGGAGAAAACTCCGACTTGTAGCATCAATCCGCTAGTAGCTTTTTTGTCTTTGCCGCTATCAGCGCTATTGGCCGCCACAGCAGGCTTTTCTTCTGCGACGGGCGCAGCTTCTGCTGGAGGATTGTTGGCGGTATTGCTGGTATTAGCTGTGCTAGCAGCGCTGCTAGTATCGCTACTGGCCGCGCTGTTATCAGATGTAGTGGGGTTATTGGCTGGCGCGTTGGCCTCTGTGCTAGTGCCTTGTTCAGCGGGTATGGTAATCACTAGGTCTTGATGGGGGTCTTGCGGATGCTTGTCTTCCAGCAACATAGGTAAAAATACGATAAGCAAAATCACTAAGGCAATAGAACCGACTAACCTTCTGCGTGCTCGCTTGCTTAACTCGATTTCTTGATAATCCGCCTGAGAATTCTCTTGTGCCATTATTGTCCCCATTTAATCGAGCAGAATGCGCATAATCGCTGCGACTGTAAAGAATGATCCAAACACGATTATTCTATCATTTTCAGCC
This sequence comes from uncultured Methylophilaceae bacterium, assembly GCA_964398195.1. Classification (GTDB taxonomy): domain Bacteria; phylum Pseudomonadota; class Gammaproteobacteria; order Burkholderiales; family Methylophilaceae; genus RFPI01. The sequence continues at coordinate 45,024 of CAYNLW010000003.1, forward strand.
GCCTGCTTGTAAGCCTGTTGGAAGGCAATTGCAATATTTTGATGAGGCTGTATGGCCTCAATCTGTGCCGCTTGCAGCGCTTGCAATAATTCCTGCTGAGTTGCGGCACGCGCGTGCTGTAGTGCGGCAATATGCCAACTATCCATGTACGGGCGCAGAATTGCCACCACTTGCGCGATATCTTTATCCGCCAACATGGCCATCACCGCAATGGTCTTGCCTGTTACAGCGGTCTCCTGCAAATTGCTGGCAAGCGCTTTGGCTGCGTGAGGGTTGTGCGCCACATCGACAATCACTTGCGGCCGCTCGCGTAATACTTGAAAACGCCCTGCCAACACAATATTAGGCAAACTTTGTGCAATCACCTGCGGCTGTATAGGCAAGCTTGTTTGCATCACTTGTAAGGCCATCAACACTGCGCTGGCATTATCCAATTGAAATTGGCCTTTTAGTGACGGCATAGGCAAATCATCAAAGCCCCCTAGCACACTGCTGAAATGCCAATGCTGACCTTGCGTTTGATAGCTAAACTGATGGTCGATCAGATATAACTGACTGGATAATTCGGCGGCATAATTCAACAGCGATTGCGGTGGCTGGTGGTCGGCACAAATGGCTGGTTTGTGCGCACGAAAGATACCGGCTTTTTCGCGTCCTATGGCCTCACGGGTATCGCCCAAATATTCCATATGGTCCAAATCAATACTGGTGACAATACTGCAATCTGGCTCAAATATATTCACCGCATCTAAGCGCCCGCCCATACCGATTTCCAGCACGGCCACATCGACTTGTTGTTGCTGAAAATGCCACATCGCCGCCAGCGTGCCAAATTCAAAATAAGTCAGTGGCGTATCAAGGCGCGCCTGCTCGACAGCAGTAAAAGCGGCACAGGCATCAGCTGCTGAAATCATTTGTTGATTAATGCGAATACGCTCTTGATAGCTGATTAAATGTGGCGAGCTATAACACCCCACGCGATAACCAGCGGCTTGGTAGATTTGCGCCAGCATGGCACAAGTCGAGCCTTTGCCGTTGGTGCCGGCCACAGTAATGATGGGAAACTGACTAGATAAGGCCAAGCGTTGGGCCACTGCACTGACGCGTTGTAGTCCTAGCTCTATATCCTTGCTGTGTAATGCCTCGATATATTCAAGCCATGCATCGAGAGAGGTGGGAAGTGTCGTTGCAGGGTTCAATTGTGAATTCTGTGATCACTTAACTAGCTTGCGCTGGCTTGCTGGGTGCGGCTTGCTTCATCATGGCAGTGATTAAACCGGATAAGCGATCACGCATCTCACGTCTATCGATAATCATATCCACTGCGCCATGCTCTAGCAGAAACTCTGCTCTTTGGAAGCCCTCGGGCAAGGTTTCACGCACGGTTTGCTCTATCACACGCGGGCCAGCAAAACCAATCAAGGCTTGCGGTTCTGCCACAATCACATCGCCCAACATGGCAAAACTAGCGGAAACACCGCCCATGGTCGGGTCGGTTAACACTGAAATAAAAGGCAATTTTGCTTCGCTTAATTTGGTTAAAGCGGCGCTGGTTTTGGCCATTTGCATTAATGAGAACAAGCCCTCTTGCATACGCGCCCCACCACTGGCGGAAATACAGATAAAAGCAGATTTGCTTTTGATGGCGGTTTGCACACCGCGCACAAAGCGTTCGCCCACCACAGAGCCCATAGAGCCGCCCATAAACTTAAATTCAAATACCGCCACCACCACAGGCACGGCATGGATACAGCCTTGCATCACGATAAGCGCATCTTTTTCGCCGACTTCGGATTGCGCGGCTTTAACGCGATCAACGTATTGTTTGCTGTCTTTAAATTTTAATGGGTCAACCGGCTCAACATCAGCGCCAATTTCCTTGCGGCCTTTTTCGTCCAGCAAAAGATTTAAGCGGTCGCGCGCGGCAATGCGGCTGTGATAGGCACATTTAGGACAGACTTCAGCATTCGCTTCTAAGTCGGTGCGATACAGCACTGCCTCACATTTGGGGCATTTGCTCCATAAGCCTTCCGGCACGTTTTTCTTGCTAGGTCCTGCTGAGCGTTTAATTTTGGGGGGAAGAATTTTTTCTAACCAACTCATGCCGTTCTCCTTTGCCTGCTTAGGCGTCGATTGCCTGACGCAGCGAACGTGTCAGTTGTGTGGTATTCGCTACTACATTATCCACTGTGGATTGTTCTATCTCTTGCACCATACGGCTGCCCACCACGACTGCATCGGCAAACCCCGCGACTGCACTGGCGGTAGCTGCATCGCGCACACCGAAGCCCACTCCTATCGGCAAGCCTGTCATGGCACGAATTTCTGCCACGCGGTGTTGTACTTCAGAAACGTCCATATTCTTGGCGCCAGTCACGCCTTTTAGCGAGACATAATAAACAAAGCCGCTGGCTTGCTGCACGATTAATTTGACGCGATTAGCGTCTGTGGTAGGTGACAGCAAAAATACTGGATCGATATCATGCGCCTTCAGCTGGGCAGTAAATTGCTCGCATTCTTCCGGTGGATAATCCACTGTTAACACGCCATCGACATCGGCTTGTTTGGCTAAATCAGCAAATTTCTGCGTGCCCATGGCTTCGATAGGATTGGCATAGCCCATCAGCACTATCGGGGTCTTGCTGTCTTGTTGACGGAATTGTTGCACCATGGCTAACACATCACGCAAACCCACTTTATGCGCCAAGGCGCGTTCGCTAGCGCGCTGTATCACCGGACCATCGGCCATCGGGTCAGAAAATGGCACGCCTAGTTCAATAATATCCGCACCCGCTTGCACCAAGCCATGCATGATGGCGACGGTTTTGTCGGGATGCGGATCACCTGCGGTAATGTAAGGAATCAAGGCTTTTTTGTGTTGCTGCGCCAATTGCGCAAAGGTTGTGCTCAGTCTAGACATAGATAATTTAAAGTTTAATTCCAGATAAATTGGCCACGGTATTGATATCTTTATCACCGCGACCAGACAGATTGACTAACAGAATTTCAGAAGGCTTCATGGTTTTTGCCAGCTTCTCGGCATATGCCAAGGCGTGGCTGGATTCTAGCGCAGGAATAATACCTTCGGTCACGCATAATTGATGGAAAGCTTGCATCGCTTCGTCATCGGTCACCGCCACATATTCAGCGAGTTGGCTATCCTTCAACCAAGCATGTTCTGGGCCTACACCGGGATAATCTAAGCCAGCAGAAATAGAGTGGGTTTCGATAATTTGCCCATCAGCGTCTTGCATCAAATAAGTACGATTGCCGTGCAATACGCCTATCGCGCTATTGCTGGTCAGTGGCGCTGCGTGCATACCTGATTCTATGCCGTGACCGGCCGCTTCCACGCCTATCAATCTGACATTAGGCACATCGATATAAGGATAGAAAATGCCCATGGCATTAGAACCGCCGCCTACACAAGCGATTACGGCATCTGGCTGGCGACCAACGATTTCTTGCATTTGAATTTTCGCTTCCACGCCTATCACCGCTTGGAAATCACGCACCATCATAGGATAGGGATGCGGGCCTGCCACTGTGCCGATAATATAAAAAGTGTTTTCGATATTGGTCACCCAATCGCGCATGGCTTCATTAAGCGCGTCTTTCAGGGTTTTAGAGCCGCTTTCCACAGGCACCACAGTGGCGCCCAATAGCTTCATACGATAGACATTAGGCGCTTGCCGTTTAACGTCTTCCGAGCCCATATACACCACGCACTCTAAGCCCATACGCGCCGCGATGGTGGCGGTAGCTACGCCATGCTGGCCAGCGCCGGTTTCTGCGATGACTCTAGGTTTGCCCATGCGTTTGGCTAATAGCGCTTGACCCACAGTGTTATTCACTTTGTGCGCGCCGGTATGGTTTAAGTCTTCGCGTTTCAGATAGATTTGTGCCCCGCCCACGCGGTCTGACCAACGCTTAGCGTGATAAATCGGGCTTGGTCTGCCGACAAAATGTTTTAAGTCATGGGCAAATTCCGCTAAAAACTCAGCGTCAAAGCGATATTTTTCATACATCACGCGCAGTTCTTCTAGCGCTTCGACCAAAGTCTCTGCGACGAAAATACCGCCAAAAGGCCCGAAATGACCACGATCATCCGGCATATCATAGGGTTGCATTGCTAACTCCTTGCATAAAAGCAGCCATTTTGTGTTTGCATTTGATTCCTTTGCTCTGCTCAACCCCGCCACTGACGTCCACCGCATAAGGTTTAACGCTATGGATAGCTAGGCGGATATTATCGGCATCTAGCCCGCCAGCCAAAATAATCGGCTTGGCTAAATCGCTAGGAATCAAATCCCAATCGAATTTCTGTCCAGTTCCACCCGGCACACCCTCAACATAAGCATCTAGCAATAGCGCGCGGGCAGATTGAAACTGATTTACATATTGTAACAAATTTGCCCCGTCATGAACGCGAATTGCCTTGATATAGGGCAAATTAAACTGTTGGCAAAATTCAGCCGTTTCATTGCCATGAAACTGCAATAGTTGTAACGGCACTTGTGTAATCACTTCACGCACTTGCTCAGCAGTGGCATCGACAAATAAACCCACGCAAGTGACAAAAGCCGGCACCGCTTGGGCGATTTGGCTGGCTTGGGCGATGCTGACATGGCGCGGGCTGGCGGCATAAAACACCAAACCCAAAGCGTCTGCACCAGCGGCGACCGCGTTAAGTGCATCGTTGACATTGGTGATACCACAGATTTTGACTCGAGTTCGCAAGGCTGCTCGCAGGGCTAGGGCTGAAGAAAGACGCTTATTTTAATGAATTTCAAGCGATTAGTAACGCGATATTCGTCAAACTAGCCGGCAACTGCCACTGCTCGGCATAGCTGACACCGGTCAGATATAAGCCATCTCCGCTAAAGGTGGGCGGCGCTAAACGGCGGTCTTTTTGCTGCAATAAATCGGCTATCGCGCTAGGCGCTAATCGTCCGTTACCGACATACACCAAAGCGCCCACCATATTGCGCACTTGGTGATGCAAAAATCCGCTGGCGCTAAAGCTAAATAAAAAATAATCGCCAAAGCGCTGCAAATCAGCTTTTAACATGGTCTTGACCGGGCTAGGCGCTTGGCATTCAGAAGCGCGAAACGCGCTAAAGTCATGCTGGCCGATGAAATACTGTATGCCTTGCTGCATGGCGGCAAAGTCTAATGGCAAGTGATACCAACTGACTTTATGTGAGCGCACAGCGGAAGCGACGCGGCGATTGAATAATAAAAATTGATAATGTCTGGCCAGCGCACTATGTCGCGCATGGAATTGCTCTGCCACGGCACGCGCCCACACAATGCGTATGCTATCTGGCAAATGGCTATTGCAACCACGCACCCAAGCGTCTAAGGGGCGCTGGCTATGGGTATCAAAATGCGCCACTTGCATCAGTGCGTGCACCCCGCTATCCGTGCGGCCAGTCGCCGTCACCTGCACAGGGTGTTGGGCGATATGCGATAAAGCCGCCTGCACGTGATCTTGCACGGTATTGCCATTGGGCTGTGATTGCCAGCCTAGATAAGGCGTGCCGTCGTATTCTATGCCTATGGCGATGCGCATTATTTCACCCACAGCAACAATAAGCTGCTTAACATCAAAGCAATAATCACATAATCCAAGCCTGTCAAACTGGGCAAGGCGATTTTGATCGCCGCCTGTGTTGTTGGCGCGCGTGGCGCTTGTTGGCTATGCAGAAACTGATCTAATAGATTGGCTTTTAGCTTGGCTTTGCCGGTCTTGCCAGCCCTAAGCCCTGCTGCTTGGTGCTGCTCAATATAGTCTATGGTCAGCCATAGTCGTGTCGCCAATCGCTCTGGCGATAAGCCGAATAAACGCAGTGGTTGGCTGATACAGTAAAATGCGCTTAGCAATTGCTTGCGACTAAGGGCGCTGGTCATCAGCGCGATAAGTAATAACATCAGGCTTAAGCGCGCTATCTGCAAGCCACCTTGATACAGTCCTTGATAGGTAATATGCAACTGCGCCGGCAAACTCAGCATAATTTCACCGGGGGTATTAAACGCCATAATCAACACGATACTGACCCACACCAGCAACATACGCTTAAAAATGCGCCACCAAAATTGCCAGCCGCTGGCATTCAAACCAAAGGCAATCACGGCGGCATATGCAGCGATGGCGATAGGCGGCAATCTATGCATCAGCACAGCCATCAAGATAATCAGCAGTAGGTAAATAATAGGATGCATAGCGCGCTTCTGTTGGGGCGCCAACTATTCACTAGAGATTTTTTTCAGCAAGCGTTTGGCACGTGCCTGTTGCTTGGCATCACCTTGCTGAATAATTTGTTGCAGCAGTTGCTCGGCCTTAGCCAACTCGCCCATATCCATATAACTCGCTACCAAATCAAACTGCGTATCTATGGTCGTGCTGACTTTGGTCGTGCTGGCTTTGGCTGCGCCAACATTAGCTTGTGCTCGAACACTTTTTTGCTCTTGCGCTTGGTCGGATAAGCTCAGGTCTATGCCTTGTAAAATTTGCGCAGTTTTTTCTAATACCGCTTGTACATCTAGCGCGGTTTGTAGCGACGGCATATCGCCTTGGCTAACCCTGCTGGCGGGGCTGCTGGCAGGCAGCTCGGCATTGCTCGCGCTAGCCGTGCTGGCAGCTTGTTCAGACTGGCTAGTAGTCTGATGACTTTGCGCAGTAGCGGACACTTCTCGCATCTGTTGCGCCACGGCTTGCAAGCGTTTTTCTGCGCGGCGCTGGCTAAATGCTTGCCCGCCTAGCACCAAGCCCAGCAACAAGGCCAATATCAGCAACAATACCGCCCAAGCGTTTTGCCCTAGCCATGTATTCAGCTTGTCCCACCAAGGGCGCTGCAATTCTATTTGCGCTAGCGCTTTTTCGCGCATCAATAACAAATTCTGCATCTGTTGGATTTGCTTTTCTAACTCGGCAGTTTTCTGATTCGCCTCACGGATACTCACTTCGTGCGCTGCCAATTCATCGCGCAAGGCATTGATTTCTTCCTGCACAGTCAAGCCTTGCACGCGGCTATTGGCGCCAGCAGCATTGGAAAGTTTGACTATATCGCGGGCATTAGCATCGCGGCTATCGGCGGGGGCTGTGTTGGCTGCATTAGGAGTATGGCCAGTTGAATCTTGCTTAGCCTCGCTAGCAAAGTCAGCTGCCACATCTTGCCCGCTCTTATCTTGCGCATTCTTTTCTTGCGCGCTGCTGAGTTGTCGATATTCTCTGGATAAGGCGGCTTGCGATTGCAATTGCTGGCGCGCTGTTTCTGCGTCTATCGCCTGCCACTCAGTAGGGCTGGGGATTTGCAGCACACTGCCTTGTTTAAGCAACTGCATATTGCCTTGGATAAACGCTTGCGGATTGCGTTGCAACACCGCCAGCATAAATTGATTCATATCCGCCTCGGCGATTCCTAATTGGCGCGCCACATTCATCAGCGTCTCATCGGCCGATACTTGATATTTCTGCGCTGTATCCGTCTGCTCGCCCACTGGCGCATCAGCCTGCGACTGCGGATCTGCTAAGGGCGCGGAGGCGACGCTAGGTAATTGTGTGGCTGCTGGCGCGTCTAAGATGATGGTAAAAGGCACTAATTGTGGCGCTTGTTCGGCTTGGCTAATGGCCAATACCAAAGGCAGCGTGGCTTGCGGCATCAGTTGGGGTGATTGCAAGGTTAATAGCGCGTTTTGCGGTGTTTTGCCAGCTTGCAAGCTGCATTGAATCGCATCGGCAAAACTAGGCTTGCTTAAATTGAAACTAGAAAATTGATCTGGGCTAGCTATCTGACAGCGTAATTGCGACAGCTGCTCATCAGCTGCCAAGCGCACTTGCATACTGATATGCAGCGCTTGTTGCGTATCGCTACGCGATACGATGGCGCCCAACTGCAGCGCCTGCGCCGACTGCCCAGCCAAAAAACTGGCTAATCCTAAGATTAGCCAAAAGATTTTTTGAGGGTTGGGCAAAATTTGCATATCTGCCGCGCTTTAACGATTAACCAAAATCATTAACATACGCCGTAATGGCTCTGCCGCGCCCCATAACAGCTGGTCGCCGACAGTAAAAGCGGATAGATATTCGCCACCCATGCCCATTTTGCGTAAGCGCCCGACTGGGGTATTCAGTGTGCCGGTCACCGCAGTGGGGGTTAATTGCTGCATGCTGGCCTCGCGGGTATTAGCAACCACCTGCGACCACGCATTGGCTTGTTGCAACATATCTTGGATTTCATCTAATGGCACATCGCGTTTTAGCTTGATCGTCAACGCCTGTGAATGGCAACGCATGGCGCCTATGCGCACACACAAGCCGTCAATCACGATGGGGTTGGCTTGGCGACCAAGAATCTTGTTGGTTTCTACGCCACCCTTCCATTCTTCTTTGCTTTGCCCATTGTCTAGATCTTTGTCTATCCAAGGGATTAAGCTGCCTGCCAATGGCACGCCGAAATGCGCTGTGGCTAAGCCATCGCTACGCAGGGTTTGCGCCACTTGGCGATCGATTTGCAAAATAGCCGAAGCAGGGTCAGCTAATAAATCGGCCACGCTATGGTGAATTTGCCCCATTTGCTTCAATAGCTCGCGCATATTCTGCGCACCAGCGCCAGAAGCCGCTTGATACGTCATAGAGCTAGCCCATTGCACCAAATCGGCTTTAAACAAGCCATGCAAAGCCATCAACATCAGCGATACCGTGCAGTTGCCGCCTATCCAATTATTGCCACCCTGCGCCAATGATTGCTCTATCACATGCAAATTCACTGGGTCTAGCACGATCACCGCATCATCATTCATACGCAAAGTAGAAGCCGCATCTATCCAATGGCCTTTCCAGCCTGCGTTGCGCAATTGCGGATAAATCTCGCTGGTATAGTCGCCACCCTGACAAGACAGCAACACATCCATCTTGGCTAAGGCGCTAATATCTTTGGCGTCTAATAAAGCCGGAGTCTCTTTGCCCACTTCGGGGCCTGCTGCGCCGATTTGTGAAGTGGTAAAGAATTGTGGATTGATATGGGCGAAATCATTTTCTTCGCGCATACGCTGCATCAACACCGAGCCCACCATTCCACGCCAGCCGATAAACCCCACATTTAACATCGCCATTTTGCTTACCTTAATCTCGTTCTGAAGTATTGTATTGAAAGCTTATAAAGCCGCTACCACGGCGTCGCCCATCTCGCTACATTTCACCTTGCGACAACCCTCGGTATAAATATCTGCCGTGCGATAACCCTGCGCCAAGGCCTGCTTGACTGCGTTTTCTATACGCAGCGCATTTTGCTCATCAGCAAAGGTATAACGCAACATCATGGCAGCAGACAAGATGGTGGCTAAGGGATTGGCGATATCTTGATTAGCGATATCCGGTGCAGAGCCGTGGCTAGGCTCATACATGCCCTTGTTATTGGCGTCTAACGAGGCCGACGGCAACATACCGATAGAGCCGGTCAGCATAGAGGCTTCGTCAGACAAAATATCACCAAAAATATTACCGGTAACCATCACATCAAACTGCTTGGGTTGACGAATCAATTGCATGGCCGCGTTATCCACATACATATGGCTAAGCTCCACTTGCGGATATTGTTGCGCCACTTCTATCATCACCTGACGCCATAATTCCGTGGTTTCGAGCACATTGGCCTTATCCACCGAACAGACTTTTTTATTGCGCTTCATGGCGATAGAAAACGCGACATGCGCGATACGGCGAATTTCTGCTTCGTTGTAACGCATGGTATTGATGCCCTCGCGCTGGCCATCGGCCAAGGTTGAGATGCCGCGTGGTTGGCCGAAATAGATATCACCAGTTAATTCGCGCACTATCATAATATCCAAGCCAGAAACGACTTCTGGCTTGAGCGTAGAGGCGCTGGCTAATTCCGGATAGAGCAATGCTGGGCGCAGATTGGCAAACAGATTAAGCGCTTTGCGTATGCGCAACAAGCCGCGTTCAGGGCGCTGTTCACGTGGCAAATTATCGTATTTCCAATCGCCTACCGCGCCTAATAACACCGCGTCGGATTGTTGCGCCAAGGCCAGTGTGGCATCAGGCAAAGGGTCGCCCGCGGCTTCATAACCGGCACCGCCTATGGGAGCGTGCTCAAGCTGCATAGGCAAATTCAGCGCGTTCAGCACTTTGACTGCCTGTGCAACGATTTCTGGGCCTATGCCATCACCGGGTAATACTGCAATTTTCATCATGCGAATTCCTGCTTAAACAATTAATTAAACAGCCAAGGCTGGGCTAAACGATGTTTTTCTTCAAAGGCGCGTATCTTGTCTTGCTGCTGCATAGTCAGGCCGATATCGTCCAGACCATTTAACAAACAATGCTTGCGGAAGGCATCGACATGAAAGCTAAATACCGTGCCAGTGGGGGTGCTGACTGTTTGCGCGGCTAAATCCACAGTCAGTTGATAGCCTTCATGCGCTTGCACTTCAGCGAATAATTGACTGACTTGCGACTCGCTTAACACGATAGGCAACATGCCATTTTTAAAGCAATTATTAAAGAAAATATCGGCAAAACTAGGCGCGATAATCACTTTAAAGCCATAGTCTTGCAGCGCCCAAGGGGCGTGCTCACGGCTAGAGCCACAACCAAAGTTTTCACGCGCTAATAAAATACTGGCGCCTTGGTAACGCGGCAAATTCAGCACAAACTCAGGGTTGATAGCGCGTTGGCTATTGTCCATGCCGGGCTCGCCGTGGTCTAAATAACGCCATTCGTCAAACGCATTGGGGCCGAAACCGCTACGCTTAATCGACTTTAAAAATTGCTTGGGGATAATCGCATCGGTATCGACATTGGCGCGATCTAAAGGCACTGCCAAGCCGCTAAAAGTGGTAAACGCTTGCATTTGCTTATTCCTAAAAACTTCTGATATCGACAAAGTGCCCAGCGATGGCGGCTGCCGCGGCCATGGCGGGACTGACTAAATGGGTTCTGCCGCCCTGCCCTTGGCGACCCTCAAAATTACGATTAGAGGTAGAAGCGCAACGCTCGCCCGGTTCCAAGCGGTCTGCATTCATGGCTAAACACATAGAACAACCAGGTTGGCGCCATTCAAAACCGGCTTGCATAAAAATCTCGTGCAGCCCTTCTGCCTCGGCTTGCGCTTTTACCAAGCCAGAACCGGGGACGACTAGCGCGAGCTTGATATTGCTAGCGACTTTTTTGCCTTTTGCCACTTGTGCAGCCGCACGCAAATCTTCAATTCTAGAGTTGGTACAAGAGCCGATAAAAATTTTGTCTAAGCGAATTTGTTGTATCGGGGTATCCGCTTGTAAATCCATATATTGCAAAGCGCGCTGCATACCGGCACGTTTGGTCGCGTCAGCTTCCAAAGCGGGATTAGGCACTTTATCGGAAACCGCGACCACCATCTCAGGCGAAGTCCCCCAAGTCACTTGCGGGGCAATCTCAGCGGCATTTAATTGCACTACAGCATCAAATTGCGCGCCTGGGTCGCTGACTAAGGTGCGCCAATAAGCCACCGCCTGATCCCACAATGCGCCCTTGGGGGCATACGGTTTATCGCGCAGATAATCGATGGTGGTTTGATCTACCGCCACCATGCCAGCCCGCGCACCTGCCTCTATGGCCATATTACACAGCGTCATACGACCTTCCATGCTAAGCGCTTGAATAGCGCTGCCAGCAAACTCGATGGCATAACCCGTGCCACCAGCGGTGCCGATTTTGCCTATGATGGCCAGCGCCACGTCTTTGGCTGTGACCTGTGGCGCCAATGCGCCATCAACGCGGATTAACATGGATTTGGATTTGTTTTGTAGCAAACATTGGGTGGCTAATACATGTTCCACTTCGGAAGTGCCTATGCCATGCGCTAGCGCACCAAATGCGCCGTGCGTGCTGGTATGCGAATCGCCGCACACCACCGTCATACCGGGCAAGGTGGCGCCTTGTTCAGGGCCGACCACATGCACTATGCCTTGGCGCTGATCCATAAAGGGGAAGTAGGCTTTGGCGCCAAACTCTTTGATATTGGCGTCCAGCGTCATAATTTGCGTTTTAGAAACTTGGTCAGCGATGCCTTCCAAGCCCTTTTCCCAACCTGTGGTCGGGGTGTTGTGGTCAGCGGTGGCCACCACGCTATCTACCCGCCAAGGCTTACGACCAGCCAAACGCAGACCTTCAAAGGCTTGCGGGCTGGTGACTTCATGCACTAAATGGCGGTCGATATAAATCAACGCAGCGCCATTCTCTTGATGCACGATATGGGAATCAAATAATTTGTCGTATAAAGTGTTTGCTGCCATGACCTATTCCAAAATTTTGTCTAAATGCTACCCGCTAGTTTTGTCTTACCGCGCCAGTTTTACAACGCCTGTTTTGCCCACTTGATGCGACTGATTAATCTCTAAAATTGCCGTACTGTAAGGGAAAGTCGGTAATCGACTTTCTCGCCAAAGCGATGGTGTCTTGCAACATATCACGCTTAGCGCCACTGACACGCACTGTATCGCCTTGAATACTGGCTTGCACTTTTAAGCCGCTATCTTTAATCAGCTTGACCAGTTTTTTGGCCAATTCGCTGTCGATACCAGCGCGTATTTTTAATTCTTGTTTGACCTTGTTGCCAGAGATTTTTTGCACCGCTTGATGGTCCAAACGCTTGGCGCTATCGGCTTCTTTTTTCTCCATCGCCGGCAATAAAATGGCTTTCACTTGGTCCAGCTGAAAATCAGAATCACCAAACAAGGTGATGACTTTATCTTTTTCGTTTAACTCCACTGCAGCACTAGTGCCTTTGAAATCATAACGGGTGGCAATTTGGCGCGCGCAAACATCGACCGCATTTTTTAATGCCACCATATCTACTTCAGAACTAATATCAAATGAGGGCATGACACGCTCCTATTCAAAATGACATACGTAATCCAAGGTTTCTACAATCTCAATCTCAAAGCTGGAATTGCCCGGCACAGTGAATTTATCGCCTTGCTGATAGCTCTTCCATTCGCTCTCGCCTTGCAACTTAACGCGGCATTTGCCTAGATTGATTTCCATCAACTCCGGCGCAGCGGTGTTAAAGCTGAGCAAGCCGGGGAACATCACGCCTATGGTGCTGCGTGTGCCATTGGGGAACATCACGGTGTGGCTGACGCACTTGCCGTCAAAGTAAATATTGGCTTTCTTTTTTACGCTTACATTGTCAAATTGTGCCATGAGCAACTCCTGTTTATTTGGCTTTCTTGTTGGAAAGATTGGCCGCAATGCGCATTCTGAGCGCATTCAGCTTGATAAAACCACCTGCATCGCGCTGATCATAAGCGCCTTTGTCATCTTCAAAAGTGGCAATGGTGGGGTCGAATAGCGAATCGGTTTTGGAATCACGGCCGACCACGATGACATTGCCTTTGTATAGCTTGAGCCTGACCCAGCCATTCACCACTTGTTGCGTGTAATCGATAAGCGCTTGCAGGGTATGGCGCTCTGGGCTCCACCAATAGCCGTTATAAATCATGCTGGCATAGCGTGGCATTAAATCGTCTTTTAAATGCGCCACTTCGCGGTCTAGCGTAATGGACTCGATGGCGCGGTGCGCTTTCAGCAGTATGGTGCCGCCCGGTGTTTCATAACAGCCGCGTGACTTCATACCGACATAGCGGTTTTCTACCAAATCTAAACGGCCTATGCCGTGTTTGCCACCCAACACATTGAGCGCGGCTAATAATTCATGCGGCGCCATGGCTTGCCCATTTAAGCTAATCGGGTCGCCGTGGCGATATTGCAAATCGATATATTCCGCCTCATCAGGAGCGCGTTCTGGCGATACTGTCCAACGCCACATCTCTTCTTCGGCTTCCGCCGCGGGATCTTCTAGGTGTCTGCCCTCGTAAGAAATATGCAGCAAATTAGCGTCCATGCTGTATGGGCTGCCGCCTTGTCTATGCTTCATTTCAACCGGAATACCGTGTTGCTCAGCATAGGCCAATAATTTTTCGCGCGACAGCAAATCCCATTCACGCCACGGGGCAATAATATGGATATTGGGGTTAAGCGCATAAGCGCCCAACTCAAAACGCACTTGGTCATTGCCCTTGCCAGTGGCGCCGTGCGAAATAGCATCGGCATTGGTTTCTCTGGCAATTTCGATCAAGCGTTTGGCGATCAATGGTCGCGCAATAGAAGTGCCCAGCAAATATTCGCCCTCATACACGGTATTGGCACGGAACATAGGGAATACGAAATCACGCACAAACTCTTCGCGCAAATCGTCGATATAAATCTCTTTTACCCCGAATTTTTGTGCTTTCTCGCGTGCTGGCTCTAATTCCTCGCCTTGCCCAAGGTCAGCGGTAAACGTCACCACCTCACATTGATATTGGTCTTGCAACCATTTCAGAATCACCGAGGTATCTAAACCACCCGAATATGCCAACACTGCTTTTTTGATTTTACTCATTGCTTTAAACCTTTATTTTCCCTTTGACCAAATATTCCATCAGCGCCTTTTGCGTATGTAGGCGGTTTTCTGCTTCATCCCATACCACCGATTGCGGGCCGTCGATGACTTCGCTAGCCACTTCTTCGCCTCTATGAGCTGGCAAACAATGCATAAACAAAGCGTCAGCTTTGGCTTCGCGCATCATCTCTGCGTCCACCTGCCAATCCACAAAATCACGCATGCGTTCTTCGTTTTCCGCTTCAAAGCCCATCGATGTCCATACATCGGTGGTCACCAAATCGGCGCCTTTAACCGCCTGCATAGGGTCAGCGAATTGTTGATAGTGCGCGTCATTGATTAAACCAGCGCGTTCAGGCTCTACTTCATAGCCGGGTGGGGTAGAAACATTGACATGAAAGTCCAATACCTCGGCGGCTTGTAGCCAAGTATTGCAAACATTATTGGAGTCGCCTATCCAAGCCACTGTCTTACCTTGAATCGAGCCTCTGTGCTCGATAAAGGTAAAGATATCGGCCAAAATTTGACAGGGGTGATATTCATTGGTGAGGCCGTTAATCACTGGCACACGCGAGTGTTTGGCAAAACGCTCGATAATCTCTTGCTCGAAAGTACGTATCATCACCAAGTCGCTCATACGCGAAATCACTTGCGCCGCGTCTTCCACTGGCTCACCCCGTCCCAGCTGTGAGTCACGGGTATTCAGATAAATGGCCGAGCCGCCAAGTTGCTGCATACCCGCCTCGAAAGACAAGCGCGTACGGGTGCTGGCTTTTTCAAATATCATCACCAAGGTTCTGTCCACCAACGGCCAATATTGTTGATAAGCCTTAAACTCGGCCTTAATCCATGCGGTGCGCTGAAATAGATAATTCAGCTCATCACGGCTCAGATCGTTAAATTGTAAAAAATGTTGAATACTCATTTTGCTTCCTAAGCGTTTGCTGCTTTCCGCCTACGCGCTTGGCACGGCGGCTTGTGTTGCATAGCTTTGCACGGCTAGCTAATCCTGCTAGCCAGTCTAACTGTGTTGTAAAAACTGCCGTATTAATTGCGCCAACTTGCTGACCAAAAGCGCGGCTTCTTGCGCATTGATGATGAGCGGTGGCAACAGACGTATCACGCGCTCGGCGGTGACATTGATTAATAATTTTTCCGCCAAGGCCAATTTCACTAATTCGGCACAAGGTCTATCCAGTTCTACCCCTATCATCAAGCCGGCATTACGCACATTCACCACAGCAGGCAAATCGGCCAACTGCTCACGCAAGCCATTAGCAATCAGCTCGCCCATGGCATGGGCATTTTGCCGCAATTGCTCTTGCTCAATAATGTGCAAGGTGGCTAATCCCGCGCTAGTGGCCAGCGGGTTGCCACCAAAAGTCGAGCCATGCTTACCAGGAGTAAAGGTTTCAGCGGCTTTGCCATGCGCCAAACAAGCGCCTATAGGCACACCAGAACCTAGCCCTTTGGCCAAGGACATCACATCTGGCATGATTTGGCTATGCTGAAAAGCGAACCAAGTGCCAGTTCTGGCCACCCCAGATTGCACTTCATCGACCATTAACAACCATTGTTGCGCATCGCAGATTTGTCTTAATTGTTGCAGATAGCCCACGCCATCATGCGGAATATTGATACCGCCCTCGCCTTGCACAGGCTCGACTAAAATCGCCACCACATTTTTGTTATTGATGGCGACTTGCCGTATCGCTTCCACATCATCATACGGCACCCGCACAAAGCCGCTGACCAAAGGCTCAAAGCCGGCTTGCGCTTTGCGATTGCCGGTGGCGGATAAGGTGGCTAGGGTACGTCCATGAAAGGATTTTTCCATGACGATAATTTCTGGGTTTTGTATGCCGCGCTGATGGCCGTATAAACGCGCCAATTTGATAGAAGCCTCATTGGCTTCGCAACCGGAGTTGCAGAAAAACACTTTATCCATGCCAGAGATTTCGCATAGCTTATCGGCTAGCGCCTCTTGTTGCTGGATATGGTAGATATTGGAAACATGAATCAACTTGGAGATTTGCTTATTCAGCGCCTCAATCAACTTAGGGTGACTATGCCCTAAGCCATTCACCGCCACGCCAGAAAGCGCGTCTAGATAACGCTCACCCTGTTGGTCATATAGCCATACCCCCTCACCTCTGTCAAAGGTGACCGGTAATCTGCCATAAGTATTCATTAAATGTGACATAAATTGCTCTGTGGTTAATTGCTGCTAGGTTAATTGCTGCAAGGTTAATTGCCGCCACGCGCATGGCATCAGGCAAAAAAGAAAATGGCGGCTGTTGCCGCCAATTTCATACAAGCTTGTCCACTTGTCTTACTGATGCTCATCACTGATGCTCATCAGTATTGCGAATAAGCCCCGAATATTAGCGCAAAAGTGCCGTAAAATCAAGCCAAATCAGGCAATCCACAAGGCTGCTAGCGGCCGAATTGCGCGACTGTTAATCTGAGCAAGTGGCTAAGCAAGGAACCCCTGGCGATCACGTATGGTCTTTGCTTTAAGTTTGAGTAAATTAAGCAAATTTAAAGCCAAGTCTAGGCCTTGCAATATTTCGCTATGCTGTTTCGCCATACTTTTGCGATGCTAGGCCTAAATTTCCACTTAAATTTCACTTGAAAATTTCACTTGAAAAAATTTTACTTTAGGGCAAAATCATGCCCCTTTTAAACCAGCTCAAGCCAGCAGGAAATTACAATCGCGATGCCGCTTGAGTGGGCAATAACAGAGCATAAATCCATAGCGCAAACAGTGATGCAAGCAAATTATTTACAACAGCCCTACGCCAATATCGCCATGTCATCTTCGCTGCAAGAGGACATGGCAGCAGCAGTGCAATTGCCGGTGGCATGGTATGTGAATCCGGCCATTTATGCTTTAGAGCAACAGCATATTTTTCAACATGCGCCGCACTATATCGGGCATGAGTTGATGGTGCCCAATCAGGGCGATTACTACACGCTAGCGTGGATGCAAAATGGCAAGGCCTTGATTAATAACGCGCAAGGCATTCATTTGATGAGTAATATCTGCCGTCATCGGCAAGCCATTATGCTAGAGGGCAAGGGCCATACCCAGCATATCGTCTGCCCGTTGCACCGCTGGACCTATAACACCAAAGGCGAGTTATTAGGTGCGCCACATTTCAAACAAAACCCCTGTTTGCACCTAGACGCCAAACCGCTTAAAAACTGGCAGGGTTTGCTATTTGATAGCCCACGCGATATCGCCCAAGAACTCGCTGATTTAGGCTGTCAGCAAGATTTCGATTTCACCGGCTATATGCTGGACAGGGTGATGATTGAGGACTATGCCTTCAACTGGAAAACCTTTATCGAGGTCTATCTTGAGGACTACCACGTTGGGCCTTTCCACCCTGGCTTAAATCAATTTGTCGATTGCGAGGCCTTGAATTGGCAGTTTGCTGAACAATATAGCGTGCAAACCGTAGGCTTTAAGTCTTCTTTAAATCGCCCCGGCAGTGATATCTATCAACAATGGCAACAACAAGTAGCCGCCTATCATGGCGCGGCCTTGCCCAAGTATGGCGCGATTTGGATGGTGTATTACCCTTTCTTGATGATTGAGTGGTATCCCAATGTCTTGGTGGTGTCGCATATTATTCCTAGAGATGTGCACCACTGCACCAATGTGGTGGAGTTTTATTACCCAGAAGATATCGCATTATTTGAACAAGCTTATGTGCAAGCGCAACAAGCGGCATACAACGAAACCGCGATTGAAGATAAGCAAATCTGTCAGCGCATGCACGATGGCCGACGCGCCTTATATGCCATGGGACAAGATCAGCGTGGCCCGTATCAACACCCTATGGAAACCGGTATGCAGCATTTCCATCAATGGCTGCGCCGTCGTCTAGACCCACATCTGTGAATACGTCAGCGACCCACCATTGAAGCCCAATCTCGGTAGTTTATGGATGTTAGCCGCAGCGCTGTGTTTTGCGGTGATGGGCGCGTTTGTCAAGCATTGCGGGCAATATTTTTCTAGCGCGGAATTGGTGTTTTATCGTTCCCTATTTGGCCTAGTGTTGATCGCGCTATTTGTGCTGGGGCGCGGCTATTCCATTAAAACCCCACTGCTTAAAAAACAAATCACCCGCTCTAGTTATGGCTTTATCTCTATGGTGATGTTTTTCTATGCCTTAAGCCATCTGCCTTTAGCCAGCGCCATGACGCTTAACTACACCTCACCCTTGGCGATGGCTGCCATACTCACCATCAGCCAACATGAAAAACCTCGACCTATACTCTGGCTAGCCCTGCTATTGGGCTTTATCGGCGTGGTGCTATTGCTGCGCCCCAGCATACACGCGCAACAATGGCTAGCAGGCGGACTGGGGCTGCTGTCAGGGATTTTGGCGGGGCTGGTGTATGTGCATGTGATGCAACTAGGGCGGGCGCATGAACCGGATTGGCGCACGGTATTTTATTTCTCACTCACTTGTAGCATAGGCGGCGGCGCATGGATGCTGATTCATCAATATCACCCTATACGCAGCCAAGATATCTTGCCTTTAATCGCGCTAGGCGCTTTTGCTACCATGGGGCAACTCACCATGACACGCGCCTATCGCACTGGCAACCCTTTTGTGGTGGGCAGTTTGGCATATAGCACCGTGGTCATCGCCAGCTTGCTTGGCTGGCTGGTGTGGCAGGAACAGCTATCGCTGCAAAGTGTGCTGTCGATATTGATTATTGTTGGCGCTGGCATCATTAGCGTGTATAGCAACACGCATAGGCAGCAGGCTAATTAAGACTTGGCCAGTTTAAGCCTTTGTCAGGTTAAGCCTTTGTAAGTTTAAGCGCCTGCCAGCCAGAGAAAACGCTTAGCTGTTAAAGCGCAAAAAACTTAAGGATCTATCAAGCCGCAGCGCATAGCAATCAGCGCTAGCTCAGCCGAATTATTGGCGTCTAATTTCTGTTTGATATTGTATAAATGGGTGCCCACCGTGCGTGGCGACAGGCTGAGCGTATCGGCAATTTCATTGGTGGTCTTGCCTTTAGCCAAGGCGATAAACACTTCAAATTCGCGGTCGGATAACACATCAACCGGATTTTGCTCGCCGTTTAATTGCTGTATCGCCATCTGCTGCGCGATATTGGCTTCAAGATACATTTTTCTGCCGGCTACCGTGCGTATGGCTTTAATTAATTCCTCAGCCGCACTGCGCTTGGTTAAATAGCCCATCGCACCGGCGGAAAGTACTCGCTTGGGGTGCACGGAATCTTCGTGGGCAGACAAAATCAGGATTTTGGCATGATGGTCTTTGGCCATAATTCTATCGGTCGCCTCCATGCCGCCTATGCCAGGCATGGTGATATCCATCACCACCACATCAGGCTTGTGTTCCATATAAAACTTGATGGCTTGCTCGCCACTTTCCGCTTCCGCCACCACTTTGATATCGGAGGCAGACTCTAGCAACATCTTAAAACCCATACGCACTACCGCATGGTCGTCAACGAGCATCACTTTGATTGGTTCACTCATGCTTTATCCTCTGGAATCAGTATTGAAATTTTTGTCCCGCCGGCAGGTTTAGAATCGACTTTAAACTCGCCACGCAGCGCCTGTACTCGTTCACGCATGCCCAACAGCCCAAAATGCTGGCTCTGATCAACATCGGCGGCATTCATGCCTATGCCATCATCATGGATAGCCACTTTTATGCCGCGCCCAGCCTGGCGGCTGAGCTTGATATTGATGTGTTTGGCTTGCGCATGCTTGACCGTATTATTAACCGCTTCTTGCACGATTCGATACACATTGATGTTAATGGTTTCACCCAAATCATTTAAATCGCCAGACAAGCTTAAATCAAATTGCAAATCTGGGAATTGCTTTTGCCAGTTGCTGACCACATCGCGCAAGGTCTCAGACAAGCCCAAATTATCCAAAGAACCTGGGCGCAGGGTGCGAATAATATTGTGCATGCCGTCGTAGATATGATTCGCCGCAGAAACGATGGTTTGCGCGTTGGCGCTAATATCCGGTTGTTGCTGCTCGGTTTTTTTGGCTATGCCGACGGCAAAGGTCTTAATCGCCGTGACATATTGGCCCAGCTCATCATGCAGCTCACGCGCCAAACTGCGCCGTTCGTCTTCAATATGCGTTTGTATCAATTGCGTAAGCTGGCGATTTTCTTCCAGCTGGCGTTCAGCGCCCAAAGACTCCGCCATGCGATTTAAGCTGTGCGCAATATGATCAAATTCAGGCAATTTCAGACTGCCTAAACGCACGGTTAAATCTCCGCCTTCAATGGCGCGGATGGCCGATAAAATCTGCTTCACCGGACGCAAGGATATACTTAAAACCAAATAAACCAACACATTTAATAATATAAAAAAGCCTATGCCCAACCACATAAACTGCCTAACCCCGCGCCAAGCATCGCGTATCGAGCCTTCCGCACTAGATTCCACCAGCAAAATACCATAGCGTATGCGCCGTTCTACCCGCTCTTGTTTGGGTTGTACCATATTGACGAACCACTCAGGCGGACGAATCTCGGAGCGATAGGTAGAGCGTGGCGACTCATACAGCACCTTGCCATATAGGTCATACAGCACGATATGGTTGCTTCTGACATAGCCCAGCGAGCGCAAAAATTGGCTTAATACATCGCTAGTAGTGCCCAAGCTGGGGTTCATAGTGGAGCTGATAATCACCGTATCTAATAATTGCACCGTGACCCGCGTGGCGGCCTCGACCCGCTCTTGTATCGAGGTTTTGGCGTCTTGCACAATCACCACACCCGACGCCAGCATAAACAAAATAGAGATCGTGGTAATCAGTAAATTTAAGCGTAAGCGCAGACTCATACGGATAGAAAACACTTTCTTAACAAATAAAAACCCAGCGCCGTCATCAACAGCGCGCCCACTACATGGGCTAGGCTGTGCAACAAAGCCCAAGCGTATTGTTGACGCATGATTAAGCCAAAAGATTCAGCGCTATAAGCAGAAAAAGTGGTCAGCCCGCCTAGTAAACCGGTGCCCAATAACAGCTTTAAGCTGTCTGACAAGTCGCTACGCAACTGCATCCACGCCAATAACATGCCCATCAAAAATGCCCCCAGCAAATTGGCCAACAAGGTGCCAAAGGCAATCTGCTCGTGCCAGCGATTCGCCAGCAACGACAAGCCCCAGCGCAACCACGCGCCTAACGCTGCCCCTACGCCGACCGCCAACCAGTGTTGCATGCTAATCCCCCTGAGTCCTTTGTTTGCTATTGCTGATCTAGCAATGGCTGAAAGCCCTTGCCTTGATTTGAAATTGGCCTGTCAGTATGATGGAGTGCTGTTTTTGATTCAATAGAAAGATAACGAGTGCGCATATTATTCGCCACCTCCGAGGCACACCCGCTGATAAAAACTGGAGGTCTCGCCGACGTTAGCGGCGCCTTACCAGCGGCACTCAACAGCCTAGGTCATCAAGTCACCATTCTTATTCCCGCCTATCCCGCTGTGCTGGAGCAGTTGCAGCAAGCGCGCCATTTGGCAGATTTGCAATTCCTGCCACTGGTTGGCACGGTGGCCTTATGGCAGGGACAAATGCCGGATAGCGGCGTGACCGTGTGGGCCTTACAACATGACGCTTTATTCAACCGCAGTGGCAATCCCTATGTGGATAGTCATGGCTTGGATTGGCAGGATAATCCCTTGCGCTTTGCCACCTTGGCACATGTCGCCGCCATCTTGGCTTGCGATGACAGCCCGCTTAAACAGCGCTTTGATATCGTGCATTGCAATGATTGGCAAACCGGCTTAACCCCCGCCTATCTGCACTTTAAGCGCATTCAACGCGGCGAGCTAGCCACGGCAAAATCCTTGATGTCTATTCATAACTTGGCCTTCCAAGGCAATTATTCCATACAGTGGGTCACCCAATTGGGTCTGCCCAAACAAGCTCTGCATATCAATGGGGTAGAGTTTTACGGTCAGTTTTCTTTCCTTAAAGCTGGGCTGTTTTATGCCGACAAGCTGGCCACCGTGAGCCCAACTTATGCGCAAGAAATTCAAACTGAGCGCTTTGGCTTTGGCATGCAAGGCTTGTTGCAAAGCCGGCAAAAAGACTTGATAGGCATTTTAAATGGGCTAGATACGCAGGCTTGGGATCCGGCCAATGACGCCTATCTTGGCTCTAGTTATCAGGCGCAAGATTTATCTGGCAAAAGCAAAATTAAAGCGCAATTGCAGCAAAGCATGGGGCTGGCGCCACAAGCAGATACCCCCTTGCTAGGCGTGGTCAGCCGACTAACGCATCAAAAAGGTTTGGATATGTTGCTGCAAATTGCTGATCAGTTGCTGACTGAACAAGCGGTGCAACTAGTGATCTTGGGTTCAGGCGAAGCCAGCATGGAACAAGGCTTTCAGGACTTAGCAGCGCGCTATCCGCAACAAGTGGCTTGCCAGATTGGCTTTGACGAAGGCTTATCGCATCGCATTATGGCTGGCGCTGACTTGTTTATTATGCCTTCGCGCTTCGAGCCCTGCGGGCTGAATCAGATGTATGGCTTACGCTATGGCACACCCCCCTTGGTCAACCGCACCGGCGGTTTGGCGGATAGCGTTATCGATAGCAATGCAGACACGCTTAAACAAGGCACGGCAAATGGTTTTGTCATGCCTCATGCCAATGCCAATGAGCTAAAACGGTGCATACAACAAGCTTTGCTGTATTACCGGCAAGCGGATATTTGGCAACAAATTCAACAAAGCGGAATGGCTTTGGACTTGGCTTGGACGCGCAGCGCACAGCGCTATGCCGCGCTGTATGAGGAAATGCTGGGGGTAAAGGAAAACAGCTAAGCTTTGCTAGGGGAAATTTTCTGGCAATCAAGCAACTCTGGCATAGAACCTGCTTAATATAAACTGAGCTATTTGCTAGCTCGGTTCTCCTCACTTGGGGTGTCTGGCGGAAATCCAAAGGACACCCCCTTTTTTTGGCTAAATGGCTTTTGTACTTAATGACTTTTGTACTTAATGACTTTTGTACTTAATGGCTTTTGTAGTTTATGGCTTTTGAGGGGAAATCATATAGGCGAGCGCAAGTCAAAAAACAGTGCCAGTCAAAAGCTAATCCTGCAACTTAATAAAATGCTCGCGGTAATACTTCAGTTCATCAATCGATTCGTAAATATCCGCCAAAGCCTCGTGGCGGCTTTCTTTTTTAAAGCCGTTATATACCGCAGGGCGCCAGCGCCTCGCCAGTTCTTTAAACACGCTGACATCTAAATTGCGATAGTGAAAATACTTTTCCAAGTCCGGCATATAGCGCGCCATAAAGCGTCTATCCTGACAAATAGAATTGCCACACATAGGCGATTTGCCAGCCGGCACATGGGGCGCCAAAAAGGCCAGCAATTGCTGTTGCGCGCTGGCTTCGTCTAAGGTGGATTGTTTGACCTTATCGATTAAGCCAGAGCGCCCGTGCGTGCCTTTATTCCAAGCGTCCATGCCGTCCAATAATTCATCGCTTTGATGAATGACCAGTACCGGCGATTCCGCCAATACATTTAAATCCGCGTCAGTCACCACCATAGCGACTTCGATAATCCTATCGTTTTCCGGACTCAGGCCGGTCATTTCCATATCTAACCAAATTAAATTGTCATTCGGGTGACTCATCATGATTTCCATTAAAATTAAGCGCTTACGCTAGCTAAGCTGAAGCTTGCCGCCATGCGCGGCTGCTATCATGTTAAGCTAACGGCTTTGGCGCAAAAGCCAGCTAGTTTAACTGATTTTTGCATACGACTTTTTTGAAATGATTACCTTTTTTGCAATTATTCACGTATGCAATCATCTAAACTTTGGATAGCTTTACACCATCTATTTTATCAACATCAATCTTCAGCTCCTTGGGAATATTAAGTCTATGCAACATCAATTAAGCCTCATCTTTATCTTCGCCCTAGTGATCACCACCTGCATACGCTTCTGGTTGGGTCGCCGACATATTTGTCATGTACAAGCGCATCGCGAGCAAGTGCCGCCGGCGTTTAGCAAAGATATCTCGCTAGCCG
>CAYNLW010000003.1:69639-75242 GCA_964398195.1 uncultured Methylophilaceae bacterium
CAAGCGCATCGCGAGCAAGTGCCGCCGGCGTTTAGCAAAGATATCTCGCTAGCCGACCATCAAAAAGCCGCGGATTACACTTGCGCCAAAACCCGCCTAGTGCTCAGCTCGCTATTGGTACAGGCCGCGCTATTGCTATGGTTTACCTTGGGCGGTGGCTTAGAGGCGATTGATAATTACTGGCGCAGCCATGTGTCGGTGCATGAATTTGTGCGTGGCGCCTTGGTGATACTGTCTGCCACAGTGATTAGCGCGTTAATCGACTTGCCGTTTGATTATTTCAAAGTGTTCCGCATAGACGAACAATTTGGCTTTAATAAAATGCGCCCCGCTATGTTCTTTAGTGACCTGATTAAGCATAGCGTGGTCGGCCTGCTGATGGGCGCCCCTATTCTGTTTGCTGCGTTTTGGTTGATGCGCGAAGCGGGTGAATTTTGGTGGCTGTATTTATGGATTTTATGGAGCGCCTTTAATCTGTTGATGTTGGCGGTGTACCCCACGTTTATCGCGCCCTTGTTCAATCGCTTCTCGCCTTTGCAAGACCAAAAACTAACCGAGCGTGTAGAAAAATTATTGACCAAATGCGGCTTCAAATCGCAAGGCCTATTCGTGATGGATGGCTCGGCCAGAAGCGCGCACGGCAATGCCTATTTCACTGGCTTTGGCGCCAGCAAGCGCGTGGTGTTTTTTGATACCTTGCTAGAGCGCCTGAATGGCAACGAAATCGAAGCGGTATTGGCGCACGAACTGGGGCATTTTAAGCACCAGCACGTGCTAAAACGCATCATCAGTTTGTTTGTGATTTCCTTTGCCGGCTTGGCTTTGCTCGGTTGGTTAAAACAACAAGCGTGGTTTTATAGCGGACTAGGCATCAGTCAGGCTTCGGATTATATGGCGCTGTTATTGTTTATGTTAGTCAGCCCAGTGTTTCTGTTTATCTTACGCCCGCTGATGGCTTGGTATGCCAGAAAAAATGAATTTGAAGCCGATGACTACGCCATCAAACACGCCAAGGCTAAAGATTTAATCGATGCCTTGGTCAAACTGTATCGCGACAATGCCTCGACCTTGACGCCTGATCCAATACATTCTGCGCTTTATGATTCGCACCCACCGGCCAGCATTCGTATCGCCAAAATCACGGCCAAGTGAGTTTTAAGGAGAGTCAGCATGCGCCCTGCCAAATTCAGCCCAGCTAGAGATATTCCCAGTAGCCTTTTGCTACTCAGCCTTGTATGCACGCTGTACGCGCCTGGCACCAGCGCGCAACCCTTTGCTGAGGCGGACGCCAAGGCGGGCAAGGCCTTGGTGGATAAGCATTGCATCGCTTGCCACGCGGATCGTTTTGGTGGCGATGGTTCTAAAATTTATACCCGCGAACGTCGCTTGGTAAATTCATCAAAAGGCCTAGTCGCCCAGATACGCAACTGCAATACCATGTTGGGCATGAAATGGTTTGAAGATGAAGAGCTGAATGTGGCCGCCTATCTCAACCAAAGCTATTACCATTTTGACAAATAAATCCGCTGATACAGGCTTGGTGATTGCCAGTTACGGCAAGCGTTATCAGGTCGAACGCAACGATGGCCAGCTGTTTGATTGCGTCACCCGTGGCAAAAAACATGATGTCGCTTGCGGCGACCAAGTCAGCATAAAAGTCACCGCCCAACATGAGGCGGTCATCGAACAAATCCTACCGCGCAGCAGTTTATTATTCCGCAGCAACGCCTTCCGCAGCAAAGTATTAGCCGCCAATGTCAGCCAGATTATTGTGGTGGTGGCTGCCGTGCCTAGCTTTTACGAATCGCTATTAAATCGCTGTTTAGTGGCCGCCAGCCACGCGGGGATTGATGTGGTGATCGTGCTCAATAAAGCCGAGTTAAGCGAAAGTCAGGCGGCATTAGCCAAGCTAGCGCTGTATCAAGACTTGGGATATCAAGTGTTAAGCCTGTCCGCGCAACAAGATTGCAGCGCGCTGCTGCCCTACTTACAAGGGCAAACCAGCATTTTGGTGGGGCAATCCGGCATGGGCAAATCCACCATCATCAACGCGCTTTTGCCGCATCTGCAAGTGCGCACCCGTGAGGTATCAGCGGTATTGGATAGCGGCAAACACACCACCACCGCCACCCATTTATATCATCTGAATAAGGATAGCCATCTCATCGATTCCCCCGGCCTGCAAGAATTTGGCTTACAGCATCTCAGCGTGGAACAGTTGGAACAGGGCTTTATCGAATTTAGGCCTTATTTGGGCAAGTGCCGTTTTAATAACTGCCAGCACAGCCATGAGCCAGATTGCGCAGTGCTGAACGCGGTGCAACAAGGTAAGATTAGCCCGTTACGGCTGGGCTTTTATCAAGAGTTATTAGCGGAATTTAAAGCGCCTAGTTATTAATTCATGCGACACGCCTTGCCGCATAGGCCTTTAAGATAATCTAAGCGCAAGCAAGTCAGCGCCGCCAGTCTCGTTTATAATACGCGCTATGCAAATTACCACCCGCCTAGAATTTGATGCCGGTCACCGCATCCCCTGTCACAAAAGCCAATGCCGCAATTTACATGGGCATCGCTATGCGATTGAAATCACCCTATCCGGCGATATTATTCATCAAGAAGGTAGCTCAGAAGATGGCATGGTGATGGATTTTTCCGATGTCAAAGCCATTGCCAAGAAAAGCCTAGTGGACGCTTGGGATCATGCGTTTTTGGTGTATGAGAATGACCACGTGGTGATACAGATGCTAGAACAAATCCCGCAACATAAAACAGTCATCTTGCCTTGCGTACCCACCGCAGAGAATCTGGCGGCACAAGCATTCAAAATCTTATCTGCTGAATATCACGACGTATTTGGCAATCAATTGCGCCTAGAGCGCATACGTCTATACGAAACGCCTAATAGCTGGGCTGACGCCAGCGCCTAAGCCTTATTCCTCAGTGTCATTGCCCGCTGCTGGCGGCTTTAACCACAAACAAGCGCCCTCTTTTTGCATAGCGCTTAAATATTCCTGATGCGCTTGCAATTCGTCGCCATTAGCCTGTATCACTTTTTCTACCACGCTTTGCGCCACCCCGCTGGCATCGTGCAGCGCAGCCTCGTGCTGCGGGCTGTCTTGTATCAAGCTATCCTGCCCGCGCGTCATCGCCATATACACCTCGGCTAATAACTCAGCGTCTAGCAAAGCGCCATGCAAAGTGCGTTTAGAGTTATCCACGCCATAAAAACGGCATAGCGCGTCCAAGCTATTACGCTGCCCGGGACGCATATCCTTGGCCATTTTCAGGGTGTCCACGATATTCTCCACCACCTGTTCCAATAGCGGCTTATCGATACGTCCCAATTCAGCGTTTAAAAAACCTACATCGAATGGCGCGTTATGAATAATCAACTCGGCGCCCTGCACAAAGCTAAGAAACTCATCGGCGATTTCGGCAAACTTAGGTTTATCTTGCAGCGACTCTAAGCTGATGCCATGCACTTGTTGCGCTGCCTCATCAATTTCTCGTTCCGGGTTGAGATAAAAATGAAAATGCTTGCGCGTCAGTTGCCGATTAGAGGCTTCAACGGCGGCGATTTCAATAATCCTATGCCCTTGTGCGGGATATAAACCGGTGGTTTCGGTATCGAGAAAGATTTGTCTAATCATATTATTTTCCTGAACTAAAATTTTGCTGATGTATTGTATTTTGCTGATGTATTGTGTTGCTGACGAATAGGCTTGCAGATGCCGCTTAGCCGCCGCCCGCCTCTAGCAACTTAGCCACGCCCAAATTAGCCAAGCTATCCGCCCGCTCATTGCCTACATCGCCAGCGTGCCCTTTGACCCAATGCCAATGGATATGGTGTTGTTGCGATAAATCATATAACTCGCGCCATAAATCTTCGTTTTTCACTGGCTTTTTATTCGCCGTGCGCCAGCCGCGTTGTCGCCAAGCCGCCAGCCACTCGGTCATGCCTTTGTGCACATACACCGAGTCGGTATAAATATGCACCAAACAGCGCCGCTTCAGCGCTTTCAAGCCCTCAATCACCGCCATCAACTCCATACGATTATTGGTAGTCATCGCCTCGCCGCCACACAACTCACGCTGATGCTCGCCCATACGCAACCACACCCCCCAGCCACCCGGTCCCGGATTGCCTTTGCAGGCGCCGTCCGCGTATATAGTCACCGCTTGCATGGTGTCGGACGATAGAGTTGATTCAAGTGGATTCATAGGGATTGCACGCTTTGCTTAATCTGTTTTTTATTCGGACTGACTAATAACTTTTTACTTAGCCTTAAGGCCTGCCAATCAGGGCGGATAATATGCATACCGGTCACTCGTTTGCGCGCCAAAATGGCATACACCCCGCCGGTCATGGGGCAGAATTTTAAACCAAGCTTGGCCAAGATGCTCAAGCGTTGTGCCCAAATTGGCGAATGAATAGGCCACTGATGACACAGCATCTGGCTTTGCAAGACCTCGAAACCTAGCACCGATAGGCAATCTTTGATGCGCGACATAGAGAAAAAATGCGCCGACCATAAATCGGCAATCTCACGCTTGCCCAAGCCTAAAGCGCGCTTCACCCCCCAAGGGCTATAAGGGTTAAACAGGGTCAGAATCACGTGCCCCTCGGGCACTAATACGCGCTCGACTTCGCGCAAACTTTGTTGCGGCAAATCGGTAAATTCCAGTACATGCGGCAATAACAATAAATCTAGGCTGTTTTCTGGAAAAGGCAAAAACGCGCTATCGCAATATAACTGCTGCGCTGGCTCAGCAGCAGAGCCACTAGACTGAGCATGAAAGCGATGCTGAATACGGCTATTGCGCAATAAATCTATGGGCAAATCACCCAATTGCAAAGCGTGATAACCAAACAAATTGCTTACCCAGTCGTCATACAACAACTGCTCTTGCTGGCACAGCTGTTGCCCCAAAGCATGGCTAGACCAATGTGGTGAGGCGGTCATATTTGCGGTAGCATGATGTGGATTGCCGTTGCTCATGATGTACTTTAACGATGGCCTGTATGGATAACTTCATTGATTGAAAAACCGAATGCACAAGATTACCGCCATTCCTGCCTTTACCGATAATTATTTCTGGCTGATACAACACCCCCCCTATGCCGTGGTGGTGGATCCCGGTGAAGCCAGCGTGGTGCTGGCTACCCTGCAAGGACTGCAACTGACCTTAAGCGATATCCTGATCACCCATCACCATCAAGACCATATCGGCGGTGTAGCGGACTTGATGCAGCATACACAAGCACAAGTGTATGCCCCAAGCACAGAAGATTACGCATTTAATCATATTCCCCTCAGCGATGGACAGCAGATTCATCTATCCGCCATAGCTTTAACCCTGCAAGTGCTACACCTGCCCGGCCACACCCTAGGCCATATCGCCTATTACGCCCCACAACTAGGCAACGGCAGCCTATTCTGCGGCGACACCCTATTCTCAGCCGGCTGCGGCCGCCTATTCGAAGGCACCCCCGCGCAAATGCTGCACTCGCTTAAACGACTCAGCCAACTGCCCGACGACACCGCAGTGTATTGCACCCACGAATACACCGAAAAAAACCTACAATTCGCCCTCAGCGTAGA
>CAYNLW010000004.1:0-62840 GCA_964398195.1 uncultured Methylophilaceae bacterium
AATGTAAGATAAAACTCTCACTCATACTGGTACTAATTTTAAACGCAGTTCAGCGTGGTGGTGATGGTAAAGCTGGTCAGTTTAGGCATATAAAAATCCTATGTTTTATTATTTTTGCGGTATCAATATTATTATTTTGTTGAAGTTGCCAATTTGGGTTGCCAATTTGGCGATGTTGCTAGGTTGCCGATATTTTTAGTCTGGCGATGTTACTGTGCATTTGCTTTCGCTAGCCTGAATTGCTAATCGCAAGGTGGTTGCTGATTTGCAGCGTAGATTGTAGTTTAAAAGCGCTATTTTTGGTAGCCCAAGGCCTGCGCCAAATGCCGCTGTCCTAGCATAATTGCAAGCATTCAACCAGCCCGCGCCTATGTTAGAATTGCGCCTTTGTTAAATATACCCATTGAGCCATGTCCGCCGAAAAACCCACCGCCGCCCCTGCTTCTAATTTTATCCGCGCCATTATCGAGCGCGATTTGCACAACAACAGCTACGCCAATCGCCGCTGGGCTGGCAAACCAGGGCTAGCCGCCGACCATGCGCAAGGGCAAGTGGATATGACAAAAATCCGTACCCGCTTTCCGCCCGAACCGAATGGCTATTTGCATATCGGCCATGCCAAAAGCATCTGTCTCAATTTTGGATTGGCGCGTGACTTTAATGGGGTATGTCATATGCGTTTTGATGACACCAATCCAGAAAAAGAAGAACAAGAATACGTCGATAGCATTAGCGAAATGGTGCAATGGCTGGGCTTTAGCTGGGATGCCATGGGGCAATCGCATTTGTATTACGCCAGCGATTATTTTGACTGGATGTATCAAGCAGCAGAAACCCTGATACAAGCCGGCTTGGCTTATGTTGATGAGCAAAGCGCAGAAGAAATGCGGCAAAACCGTGGCACCTTAACCGAGCCAGGCAAAAACTCGCCTTGGCGCGAGCGCAGTGTGCAAGAAAACTTGCAGCGTTTTAGAGAAATGCGCGACGGCAAATTCGCCGATGGCAGCATGGTGTTACGCGCCAAAATTGATATGGCTTCGCCCAATATCAATATGCGCGACCCGGCGATTTATCGCATCAAACATGCCACCCACCACAATACCGGCGACCGCTGGTGTATCTATCCTATGTACACCTTCGCCCACCCGCTAGAGGACGCATTTGAGAATATTACCCACTCGATATGCACCCTAGAATTTGAAGACCAACGCCCCTTCTATGACTGGCTACTAAGCAAATTAGCTGAGGCTGGCATGTTGGCCCAGCCTTTACCTAAGCAATATGAATTTGCTCGTTTGAATTTAACCTATGTGGTGCTTTCCAAACGCAAACTGATAGAGCTGGTAGAAAAAAACTATGTCACCGGCTGGGATGACCCACGTCTGCCTACTTTGGCTGGGGCGCGTCGCCGTGGCTATACGCCAGAGGGCTTTCATTTATTTGCCGAGCGCATAGGCGTTTCTAAAGCGGACTCATGGATAGATTACAGCACGCTAGAAGACTGTATGCGCGAGACCCTAGAGAATGCCGCAGAGCGTCGTATCGCGGTGTTAGATCCAATACAACTGGTGATCGATAACTACCCAGAAGGACAAGAGGAAGACTGCTACGCCACCAATCATCCGCATAAGCCAGAGTTGGGCAAACGCACAATCAAACTGAGCCGTACCTTGTGGATAGAACGCGAGGACTTTATGGAGCAACCAGAAAAAGGCTATTTCAGATTATTCCCCGGCAATATGGTGCGCTTGCGCTATGGCTATGTGGTGAAGTGCACAGGCTGTGAAAAAGACGCTGCTGGCAATGTCACAGTAGTGCATTGCGAATATCTCCCCGACACCAAATCCGGCACCCCAGGCGCCGATAGCGTCAAGGTAAAAGGCAATATCCATTGGGTTTCCACGGCACACGCTTATCATGCCAGCGTGCGTCTATACGACAGACTATTCAAAACCCCGCACCCCGGCAGCGCAACGGACAATTATTTAGATGATTTAAACCCAGATTCGGTGCGCGAAATTCACGTGCAACTAGAAGCCAGCCTGCAACAAGCCAAAGCCGGCGACACCTTCCAATTTGAGCGCCACGGCTACTTCGTTGCCGACCGCATAGACAGCCAACCCAACGCACCGGTGTTTAACCGCACAGTCACTTTACGGGATACTTGGCAGAAAAAAGCGGGCTAATCGCGCAGCGTTTAAGCGGCTTGTTGTTTGACTACTGCAGCGATTTGCAGGGCAAGCTGTTTGACCAGTGCGCCATCTTGACCTTCCACCATGACGCGGATTTTTGGCTCAGTGCCAGAAGCACGCAATAGCACGCGACCATTGCCGGCTAACTGCTGTTCAGCTTGTGCCACGGCTTGTTGTATGGCGCTGTTGGCCTTAACATCGATGCGTTGTTTAACACTGACGTTTTCTAGCACTTGCGGATATAGGGGAATCGCTAGTTCATCTAGCTTAGCGTCCAGCTGTTTTAGCGCGCTTAGCACCTGCAAAGCGGCGATAATGCCATCGCCACTGCTGTGGCAATCAAGGCACAAAATATGACCGGAGTTTTCACCGCCTAATTGCCAGCCCTGCTGCATCAGCATTTCTAGCACATAGCGGTCGCCTACATTAGCTCGTTGGAAGGGAATCGCATCTTGTTGCAACTGATGCTCTAGCGCAAGATTGCTCATCAACGTGCCCACTACCCCGCCATGCAGACTTCCCGCTTGCTGACGATGTTTAGCGATGATGTAAAGCAATTGATCGCCATCAATCAAGCGCCCTTGGCTATCCACCATCATCACCCTATCCCCATCGCCATCAAATGCGATGCCTAAATCAGCATGATGCTGCAGCACCGCCTCACAGAGGCTTTGTGGATGAGTAGAGCCGACATTGAGATTGATATTTAAGCCATCTGGCTGATGGCCGATTAAGATAGTTTCCGCGCCCAACTCATGAAACACCGGTGGGGCAACGTGATAAGTAGCGCCATGTGCGC
The DNA here is from genome assembly GCA_964398195.1 of uncultured Methylophilaceae bacterium. Lineage (GTDB taxonomy): Bacteria > Pseudomonadota > Gammaproteobacteria > Burkholderiales > Methylophilaceae > RFPI01. The sequence goes on from CAYNLW010000004.1 coordinate 2,992, forward strand.
AATCCAAGACAATTTTTAAACCACGCAAATCCAGCTGATTAGGAAAGGTGCTTTTGCAAAATTCAATATAACGCCCCGCCGCATCATCAATGCGCTTCACCCGCCCCAACTGATCCGACGCCACCACCTGCATGGTCTGCTCCAGTTCCGCCTCAATCGCCAACTCTACTTGGTCAGGCAATTTAGTCCCCATACTGGAAAAAAACTTGATGCCATTATCCGCATAAGGATTATGCGAAGCCGAAATCACAATCCCCGCCTGCGCGCGCAAAGCCCGCGTCAAATAAGCAATGGCCGGCGTAGGCATAGGCCCAGTCAATCTGACATCTACCCCAGCCGCACACAAGCCCGCCTCCAAAGCAGATTCAAACATATAGCCAGAAATCCGCGTATCTTTCCCTATCAACACGGTAGGCCGCGTCTCACTATGCTGACGCTGCTCCTCACTCACCAACACCCGCCCCGCCGCATACCCCAAACGCATGACAAATTCCGGCGTAATAGGAAACTCCCCCACCCGTCCACGAATACCATCAGTACCAAAGTATTTACGCACAGCCGTTTGCTTGTTTGTCATGTTGATTCCTGCAATTCATCTATGTATTGAACTATACCAATGTTTTCAGTTTTGCACTTACTTGCTGAACTTGTTCTGCTGTAGCTTGGCTTTTCAATTTGATTTTTCTGGCCTGCCAATCTAAACAAGTCACCTGGTCAGATAGCACCACACTATCTTTATTAATCTCCACCTCAAAGGGATAGCCTTTTTTCTTGCTCGTCATAGGACAACATAACATTAACCCAACCGCTTGATTATAGACTTTGGGACTCAGCACTAATGCGGGGCGATGACCTCGTTGCTCATGGCCCAATGTCGGATCGAAATCGATCCAAACAATATCACCACGTTCAGGGATATAGCCCACTTAAAGCACTTCCTTACCAACGGGGGCACCGAAATCTAAACGACCATGCAAATTATCTGGCGTAATTGCTGAGATTAAATCTTCTAATCTATAAGAAGTTTCTGAAACAGGCTCAATGATGATACGTGCGCCTTCCTGTTTTATTTCCAGTTGATCATCGACTTTCAAATTCATGGATTCAAGGATAATGCTAGGGATTCTGATAGAGGCACTATTTCCCCATTTTTTTAAAGAAATTATCATGCTTTGTCTCCTTCATTGAGTTGCCTATTATACAATGTCGATACATTATACTGCAGTAAAGATTTCTGTCTTAAGCAAGATTTGTTAATTAATATTGCTTTGCTTAACCCTCATCTTTTTGCAGCACCGCTGCTGTCACCTTCAATGCCTCTACCGTGGCTTTTACATCATGCACTCTGACGATATTGGCGCCGTGGCTGACCGCTAGTACTGAGGCGGCTAGGCTGGCGTATAGGCGTTGTGAGGGGTCGCCGCCGGCTAGTTGGCCTAAGATGGATTTGCGGGAGAGGCCGGCTAGGATGGGGAGATTATCGAAGCGGATTTGTGCTAGTTGTTTTAGCAGTGTCAGGTTGTGTTGGGTTTTTTTGCCGAAGCCAAAGCCGGGGTCGATGGCGATGCGTTGTTTGGCGATGCCGGCGGCGCTTAATTGGCTGACACGCTGTTGTAGGAATTGGCGCACTTCTTGAACCACATCTTGGTATTGCGGTTGTAATTGCATGGTTTGTGGAGTGCCTTGCATATGCATTAAACATAGCCCGACTGCGCTGTCTTGCACTGCCTCAATGGCGCCGGGTTGTTGCAGGGCGAAGACGTCGTTCACCATATGCACACCGGCTTTGATGGCGGCTTGCATCACAGCAGGTTTGTAGGTGTCTATGGATAGTGCTACACCGCATTTAGCCAGCGCTTGTATCACCGGAATCACCCGCTGCAATTCGGTTTCTAAGGGCACTGGCGTGGCGCCGGGGCGAGTGGATTCACCGCCTATGTCGATGATATCTGCGCCGTCGTCTATCAGTTGTTGGGCGTGCGCGATGGCCGCATCAATATTGGTGAACTGACCACCATCGGAGAATGAGTCCGGCGTGACATTTAAAATGCCCATCACTTTGGGGGTGCTTAGGTCTAGCAGATATTCAGCGCATTGCAGTTTCATCGCGGCTTAAAGGCAATATTTCCAGTAAAAAAAAGCCCCGCAAGCGCAGGGCTAAATGGCAACAAAAAGATTATTGCGTGCTATTGGTTTTAGTCACCGGTTGCGGCTGGGTGGCTGGGTTTGCACCGGCTGAACCGCCGCCTTCGGAGGGCTTGTTGCTCACTGTGGCGCTAGGCTTAGGTGGGCGCGGTGGCTTGCCTTGCATAATATCTTCAATCTGTTCCGCGTCTATGGTTTCCCATTCCAACAAGGCATGCGCCATGGCTTCCACTTTGTCGCGGTTGGACTCGATTAATTTTCTCGCCACGCTATATTGCTGGTCCAAGATACGTCGAATTTCTGCATCAACTTTTTGTTGCGTGGCTTCGGATACCGTCTTAGACGACATATTGCCAAACATAGAATCTTGGTCGTTATTGGCGTACACCATAGTACCCAAGGCATCTGACATACCATAGCGGGTCACCATATCGCGCGCCAATTTGGTAGCGCGTTCAAAGTCATTAGAAGCACCGGTGGACATCTGATTCATAAACACTTCTTCGGCAATACGTCCGCCAAACAAGATAGAAATTTCTTCTAACATCTTGTCGCGATAGTTGCTGATGCGATCGTATTCCGGCAACTGCCATGTCAAGCCTAATGCCCAACCACGCGGCATGATAGTGACCTTGTGCACTGGGTCTGCCTTAGGCAACAGCTTAGCCACTACGGCATGACCGGATTCATGGTAAGCGGTATTTTTGCGTTCTTCCTCGCGCATCACCATAGACTTGCGCTCTGGTCCCATAAAGATTTTATCTTTGGCGTCTTCAAAGTCTGCCATATCCACTTGGCGCTTATTTCGGCGCGCAGCGAATAAAGCCGCTTCATTGACCAAATTGGCTAAATCGGCACCAGAGAAACCGGGCGTGCCACGCGCGATAATATCGGCTTTGACATCGCTGGCAATCGGCGCTTTGCGCATATGCACTTGCAAGATTTGCTCACGACCACGGATATCGGGCAGACTGACCATCACTTGTCGGTCAAAACGACCTGGGCGCAATAGCGCGCGGTCTAATACATCGGCACGGTTAGTGGCAGCGATGACAATCACGCCAGAATTGGCTTCAAAGCCGTCCATCTCCACCAACATTTGGTTAAGCGTTTGTTCACGTTCATCGTTGCCACCGCCCATGCCAGCGCCACGATGACGACCCACCGCATCAATTTCGTCGATAAAGATAATACATGGGGCAGATTTTTTCGCCTGCTCGAACATATCGCGTACACGCGCAGCACCTACCCCGACGAACATTTCTACGAAGTCAGAACCAGAAATAGTAAAGAACGGCACTTTGGCTTCGCCAGCAATGGCTTTAGCCAATAAGGTTTTACCTGTACCCGGTGGGCCTACCATCAACACCCCGCGCGGAATACGTCCACCCAGTTTTTGGAACTTGGCTGGATCACGCAAAAATTCCACTAACTCAGATACTTCCTCTTTGGCTTCATCACAACCTGCCACATCGGCAAAGGTGGTTTGGTTAGCCGTAGTATCTAGTTGTCTAGCCTTGCTCTTACCAAATGAGAAAGCCCCGCCACGGCCACCGCCCTGCATTTGGCGCATAAAGAATATCCATACGCCTATCAGCAATATCATAGGGAACCAGTTGATTAAGATGTTCATCAACAAGGATTGCTCTTGTTCCGGTTTAACCTCGACACGCACATTGTTTTGCAATAAGTCGCCGATCAAGCCCGGATCATAGGGCGCATAGGTAGAGAATTTTTTACCATCAGAACTCTCGCCACGAATCACACGGCCTTCCATGGTGATTTTGCTGACATGGCCTTGTTTAACATCAGAGATAAATTGCGAATAAATCACCTGCTGTTTATCCGCAGAGGATCCGGCAAATTGGTTAAAGATGGTCATCAGGATAATGGCGATGATGACCCAGATAGCTAAGTTTTTGATGACGTTATTCAAGGTTGCATCCTTTAAGTTGTCTGCATACAGTTCAAAATATTATCACTAATTGCCGAATGATGGGCGGCGCTGAGGGTTTCAGCAGAATTCTAGATATTTACAGCTTATTTCTTGTGTAGCCCAAGCAAATACACTTCACTACTTTTATCACGCGAGGCCTTAGGTTTGCGGGTCAGGGTCTGTTGAAACATGGCACGCATAGACTGCACGATGCCTTGATAATCAGAACCGTTGAACACTTTGACTAGAAAGTTGCCGCCAGGTTTCAGTCTTTCTTGACAAAACAACAGCGCTAACTCGGTCAAATAAGCGGCACTCGCCTGATCCACTACACTAATACCAGTGATATTGGGGGCCATATCGGAAATTACAAGGTCTGCTTGCTGCTGTTGCAGCAAATTTTCTAGTTGTTGCAGCACCTCGGCCTCTCGAAAATCGCCTTGAATAAAATCCACCCCGGCGATGCCTGTCATAGGCAAGATATCCAGCGCGATAATACGTCCTTGGCCTTTTAAGCGTTGCGCCACCACTTGCGACCAACTGCCCGGCGCGGCGCCCAAATCCACCACCAGCATACCCGGCTTAATCAATTTATCTTTGTCATCTATCTCCAGCAATTTATATGCGGCACGCGCCCGATAACCCTGTTTTTGCGCCATTTTGACGTAAGGGTCATGCACATGCTGTTGCATCCATGCTTTGCTGGTTTTACTGACTTTCATTGCTTAGCTTATCCTTTGCGCTTTTGGGCGTGGCTGCTGCAGCCAATTATTGCGCAGGCAAAAGGGCGCGACTGATGGGCTATGTTAAAATACGCCTGCATTTTTTTAGGCCACCCCTTTATTAGAAAAAATATGAACAGCAAACAAATTAGCTATCTGCGCAGTTTAGCGCACCAAATCCATCCGGTTGTGATGATAGGCAACCAAGGCTTGAGCGCATCGGTTTTAAAAGAAATTGATGTCAGCTTGAATGCCCATGAATTGATTAAAATCAAAGTGTTAGGCGATGACAGAGGCTTGCGTGTGCAAATGCTAGAACAAATCTGCCAACATACCGGCGCTCATGCAGTGCATCATATCGGCAAGCAACTGGTGATTTATCGCGCTGCCAACCCTGCCAAAATAGTGCTACCTAAAAAATAGTGCTTTCTCAAACATGTATATCTTAAACATGTATTAGCCCAGCCACATGACTGGTGCTAAACGCCTAAATTAACGGCTAGCTTTCAACACCGCCCACAAGCCCAAAACGCTCTGTAATAGATAGGCCGCGCTAGAAATCCCGTGCCAACGCGCAAAGCGGTCAGCGAATACGCTATGCATGACGTCCACTGGCAAAGCATCTTGTTTTAATTGCGCCATAATGGGGGCGATACCAAAGTGCATGGCCAAAGTCAGCAACAACATCAGCAATACCAACCAAAAATAGCCTTGCTTAACACTGCGTGCGCCTTGTTTAAATAGGCTATGCAGCAAGATATAACTGCCCAACAACATTCCCACATAATGCAACCAAGAGTACATGGTGCCGGCCAACTGACCCGCCAACTGCGTGTCCGCGATATGATAAAACAGCACGGGCGCGGCAATCCCGCCTATCGCCCAAAGTGCGCCTACCCATAGGGTGATGCTAAGTAGTGCGATTTTATCTAGCCATCCTTGCATGCCATTCTCCTGTGCTCAATGAGTCGTCTTAGATATATTTCACATCTAAAACTTCATACGAACGAATACCGCTAGGCGCCATCACTTCAGCTACATCACCTGCGGTACGGCCAATCAGCGCACGCGCAATCGGTGAGCTGACAGAAATCTTGCCTAATTTAATATCCGCTTCGTCATCGCCAACGATTTGATAGGTGTGCACATCACCACTATCCAAATCCTCGACTTCTACCGTGGCACCAAATACACAGCGCCCATCGGCATTTAATGAAGCCGGATCTATGATCATGGCGTTGGATAATTTAGCTTCGATTTCAGCGATACGCCCTTCGATAAAACTTTGTTTTTCTTTGGCTGCGTCATACTCGGCGTTCTCGGATAAATCGCCTTGCGCACGCGCTTCGGCAATCGCTTGGATAACGCTAGGACGCTCTACTGCACGCAAATGCTGCAGCTCTTGTTTTAACAATTCTGCGCCTTTGATAGTGATAGGAATTTGATTCATCTAATGACTTCCTGCTTTTAAACTTATATAAAAAATAAAAACCACACCCTATGACAGGCGTGGTTCAAATGAAGTGCAATCTTATTACTGATTAAGTGATTGATGCAACTCTTGTAAAGAACGAACTTGCAACTCTTGCATATGCGCCATGCCGATACAAGCTGCCTTGGCGCCTGCCAAGGTGGTGTAATAAGTCACCTTTTGCTGCAAGGCATTGCGTCGGATAGCGTAAGAATCTTGTACCGCGCGCTTATCCTCGGTGACATTGACGATAAAATCAATCTCGTTGTTTTTAATCATATCCACGATATGCGGACGACCTTCTGCCACTTTATTCACCGGCGTGACTTCCAAACCCGCCGCTTGCAGTGCCGTGGCAGTGCCTTTGGTAGCGACTAATTGGAAGCCCAGTTTAGCCAACGCTTGGGCAATTTCTACTACCCGCTCTCTATCTTCACGGCGCACGCTGATAAAGGCTTTGCCGCCTTTGGGTAGCTTATCGCCAGAACCCAGTTGCGATTTGACAAACGCCTCGGCAAAGGTGCTGCCGGTGCCCATCACTTCGCCGGTAGATTTCATTTCTGGTCCCAAAATGGTATCCACACCGGGGAATTTGATAAATGGGAATACTGCTTCTTTAACTGAATAGAACGGTGGCACGATTTCCTTGCTTACACCTTGTTGTTGCAAGGTTTTGCCTGTCATACAGCGCGCTGCCACTTTGGCCAATTGCAGACCACAGGCTTTAGATACAAACGGCACGGTGCGTGAAGCGCGTGGATTGACCTCGAGCACATAGACTGTCTCGCCTTGAATGGCGAATTGCACATTCATTAAACCGACCACGCCCAAGGCCTTGGCCATTTGTACCGTTTGTTGGCGCAGTTCGTCTTGTAGCGCTTTAGATAAGCTATAGGGTGGCAAAGAACAGGCTGAATCGCCGGAGTGCACACCGGCTTGCTCGACGTGCTCCATAATGCCGCCGATAATCACTTGCTCGCCGTCAGATAGCGCATCTACATCGACTTCTAGCGCGTCATTTAAGAACCTGTCTAATAACACCGGCGACTCATTAGAGACTTTCACCGCTTCGCGCATATAGCGCTCAAGCTGAGCTTGTTCTTGCACGATTTCCATGGCACGGCCGCCCAACACATAAGATGGACGCACCACCAAGGGATAGCCAATTTCTTGCGCCAAGCGCAAGGCTTCTTCTGGAGTACGCGCGGTGCGATTAGGCGGTTGCTTGAGGTTTAGGCTCTGCAACATCTGTTGGAAACGCTCGCGATCCTCGGCGCAATCAATCGCATCGGGGCTAGTGCCGATAATGGGTACACCGGCTTTTTCTAAATCACGCGCTAATTTCAGCGGTGTTTGCCCGCCATATTGCACAATCACGCCGATAGGCTTTTCTATCGCAACAATTTCTAATACATCTTCCAAGGTCAATGGCTCGAAATATAAGCGATCTGAAGTATCGTAATCGGTAGAAACGGTTTCTGGATTACAGTTGACCATAATGGTTTCATAACCATCTTCACGCATGGCAAAGGCTGCGTGCACACAGCAATAATCAAATTCTATGCCTTGCCCTATGCGATTTGGCCCGCCACCCAACACCATAATCTTTTTGCGCTGGCTAGGTTGGGCTTCACAAACTTGCTCATAAGTGGAATACATATAAGCGGTATTAGTAGCAAACTCAGCCGCACAAGTATCCACCCGTTTATACACTGGACGCACTTGCAAGGCTTGGCGATAAGCGCGCACCGCATGTTGGTCGGTGTTAAGCAATTTCGCCAAACGTCGGTCAGAGAAGCCACAACGTTTTAATTGCCATAAAGCATCGCGGTCTAAATCGGCTAGATTGCGGCCTTTCAACGCTTGCTCGCGGAGAATAATGTCTTCGATTTGCACCAAGAACCAAGGGTCGATTTTGGATAAATCATGCACTTGCGCCACGCTTAAACCAGCGCGGAAAGCGTCGCCCACATACCAAATACGTTCTGGGCCAGGCTCACCTAATTCGGTTTGAATTTCGTCTAAGTCTGCGCTTTTTTCATCTAGCCCATCGACGCCAACTTCTAGGCCACGCAAGGCTTTTTGGAAGGACTCTTGGAAGGTTCTGCCCATCGCCATCACCTCACCCACAGACTTCATCTGCGTGGTTAAGCGCGAATCCGCTTGCGGGAATTTTTCAAAGGCGAAGCGTGGAATCTTGGTCACCACATAGTCTATTGATGGCTCGAAAGAAGCGGGTGTGGCACTACCGGTAATTTCATTTTTCAATTCATCTAGCGTGTAGCCTACTGCTAACTTGGCGGCCACTTTGGCAATCGGGAAGCCGGTGGCTTTAGAAGCCAAGGCTGACGAGCGTGATACGCGCGGATTCATTTCAATCACTATCATGCGCCCATCTTGTGGGTTAATAGCGAACTGCACATTGGAACCGCCGGTATCCACGCCAATTTCACGCAATACCGCCAAAGAGGCATTACGCATAATTTGATATTCTTTATCGGTCAGCGTCTGTGCTGGCGCAACAGTAATCGAGTCGCCAGTATGTACACCCATAGGGTCTAAGTTTTCGATGGAGCAGACGATGATGCAGTTATCTTTGCGGTCGCGCACCACTTCCATCTCATACTCTTTCCAACCTAGCAGCGATTCTTCAATCAGCAATTCTTTGGTTGGTGAAGCCTCTAAGCCGCGCTCGCAGATGGCGATAAATTCTTCGCGGTTGTACGCGATGCCGCCACCACTGCCGCCCATGGTAAAAGATGGGCGAATAATCGCGGGGTAGCCAATACGCGCCTGCACTTGCAAGGCTTCTTCTAGGCTATGCGCCATAGAGGAACGGGCAGAACCCAAACCAATTTTGGTCATCGCCTCTTTAAATTTCTGTCTATCTTCGGCTTTATCAATCGCCTCTTTGGTCGCGCCTATCAGCTCGACTTGGTATTTTTTTAATACCCCATGTTTATCCAAATCCAGTGCGCAATTCAATGCTGTCTGCCCGCCCATGGTGGGCAATAAAGCATCGGGGCGCTCTTTGGCGATAATCTTTTCTACAATCTGCCAAGTCACCGGTTCGATATAGGTGGCGTCCGCCATTTCTGGGTCGGTCATAATGGTGGCCGGATTAGAGTTCACCAAAATGACGCGGTAGCCCTCTTCACGCAAGGCTTTACAAGCTTGCGCGCCGGAATAGTCAAATTCGCACGCCTGACCAATCACGATAGGGCCTGCGCCGATAATCAAAATGCTTTTTATGTCGCTACGTTTGGGCATGGGATTAACGCTTATGCTGTTTCATTAAATCGATGAATCGATCAAACAGATAACTCATCTCAGTCGGACCAGGGCTGGCTTCGGGGTGACCTTGGAAGCTAAACGCTGGCTTATCGGTTCTAGCTATGCCTTGCAAACTGCCATCGAATAATGACACATGGGTGGCACGCAAATGCTTAGGCAAGCTTTGCATATCGACGGCGAAGCCATGGTTTTGGCTGGTAATAAAGACCCGCTTATCATCTAAATCTTGTACTGGGTGATTGGCGCCATGATGGCCGAATTTCATTTTCAGGGTTTTACCACCCGAGGCTAAGGCCAATAGCTGATGACCTAAGCAGATACCAAACGTCGGCAAGCCTTGCTCGACTAAACTGGCGATGGCTTGAATGGCGTAATCACATGGCTCTGGATCCCCTGGGCCATTGGATAAAAAGATGCCATCAGGATTTAGGTCTAATGCCTGTTGCGCTGTTGCTTGCGCGGGCAATACCGTTACGCGACAACCGCGACTAGCCAACATACGCAAGATATTGCGCTTAACCCCATAATCAAATGCCACCACATGTAAATCGCTGTGCTGCTGTTCAGGGTAGCCTACGCCCAGCTGCCACTCAGTTTGGGTAAAGGAATAAGGCTTGCTGACGGAAACCACTTTGGCTAAATCCATGCCTGCCAAACCGGGGAAATCTTGTGCGGCTTTAAGCGCCTGCTGTTCGACTGCTGGGGTGATATGTTCGGCGCTGATAATACAGCCCGCTTGTGCGCCTTTTTCGCGCAACACTCTAGTCAGATGACGGGTATCAATTTCAGCGATGGCCACCACATTGAGCTGGCGCAAATAATCTGACAGCGACTGCTCGGCACGCCAACTGCTATGCAACAAGGGCAAATCACGAATCACCAAACCGCTGGCATATACTTGGCCTGATTCAACGTCTTCTTGATTGACGCCTACATTGCCGATATGCGGATAAGTGAGGGTAACGATTTGTTGCGTATAAGAAGGGTCAGTGAGGATTTCTTGATAACCGGTCATGGAAGTGTTGAATACCACTTCACCCACGGTATGGCCTAAGGCTCCAATTGAAATTCCGCGAAACACTGTTCCATCAGCGAGTACCAACAAAGCTGGTGTGTGTTGCGGCAATTTAAACCCCTTGTTCTCTAAGCTCGGAATTGAGCGCGTATGCAATGCAAACTGTGCACATAAATAAAGCGGGAGAATGGTTGTTCTCCCGCTTTAAAATTTGTGCAAATTATAAAGCTTTCAGCTTGGCTTTTCAAGTCTAAGGACGCGCTTATCGCACCCTATTGTCGGCACTCTTGCTAAAACACCCTATCCGCGCAAATCCTGTTAGGGCTTATGCCAGCCATACTGCTGTGGGGTTGATAGAAAAAAATTTAGCGCAAGCCCAGGACGTCTTGCATATCAAACAAACCCGATGGTTTGTTGTGCAAGAATTTCGCTGCGCGCAACGCACCCAAAGCAAAAGTCGCGCGGCTGCTGGCTTTATGGGTGAGCTCAACACGCTCGCCTATGCCGGCAAACAGCACGGTATGATCACCCACCACATCGCCACCACGCACAGTAGCAAAGCCTATGGTGGACTCCTCGCGTTCACCGGTGACACCCTCGCGACCATACACCGCCACTTGAGCTAAATCGCGTCCCAACGCTTCCGCAGCGGCTTCGCCTAATCGCAGGGCGGTGCCTGAGGGGGCGTCCACTTTATGGCGATGATGCGCCTCGATAATTTCAATGTCATAGCCTTGATTTAATACTTTAGCGGCGGCCTTGACCAAGTTAATCAACAAGGTCACGCCCACGCTCATATTGGGGGCAAACACGATGCCGATTTGTTGTGCGGCTTGCTGTATGGCTTGTTTTTGCTCTGCAGAAAAACCGGTAGTGCCGATGACCATGGCCACATTGGCAGCTAGACAAGCTTGCAGATATTGCATACTAGCTTGCGGGCGGGTGAAATCTATCAGCACATCAGCGCCCACTAAGGCGGCAGCCATATCATGACCAATCAGCACATTGGTTTTTTGGCCAAAGCCCTCACCCGCGTCTCTGCCTATACTGGGGCTATCCGCTCTGTCTATGGCGCCATGCAAGGTCAATGCGCTATCGGCCAATACTCCTTCGATTAAGGCCTGACCCATTCTTCCTGAACAACCTGCGATTACTACTTTTGTCATATCCCAACCCTGTACTAAAAACCGATTTTTTCTAATAACTTCTCAAAATAACCCGGCTCTCCTTCTGCCGGCAAAGGCGCATCTTTATTGGCTTTTTTGCTAGGCGCTGACTTTTTATTGGCCTTGCTGCTAGCCTCTGGGGGCGCGCTATCGCTTGCTTGATTAGCTGCAGGCTGCGCCGGATACACAGGCGGTGCCTCGCTACGCTCATGCAAAATCACGCCTTGTGAATTAGGCTCAGCAGGCGCCGCTTCTGCAGCGCCTGGGGCAAAATCTGATTGCACACTCTCACGCACGATGCGCCACAAACCACCCTCATTCTCAAAATTCATTTCTTTGCTTACTTTTTGCGTTGCTGAGGGGGTAGTAGAAATCTGGTCAAAATGCGCAATGGCGATACTGCCATGCACTTCGACTTGAATATTTTCAATTTGAATATCTTCAACATATTCCGCTGAGCCAAATTTTTGCTGTTGCTGCTCTAGCCATGCACGGCGAGTCATTGCCTGCGGCACATAATTGGCAGAATAAAGATTCAAATAATCATTTAAGCGACGGCTTTGCCATGCTTGATTCCAACGTTGCACCTGGGCGCTGACGCGGGCAGCCTCGGTGACCGGTGGCGGCACTAAATCTGCTTTGTTATTGGCCGTTGCTGCAGAGGGGCGAGCTTCTGGCGCGGCGGGAGCTGGTTCAGCTGGCACCGCTAGCGGGGCTTGGCTACTCGCTTGTGGTTTAGCGAGTTCTGACTTATCAGGCTGCGCTTTAGCAAGTGGCGACTTGGCTGATTCAGTCTTGAGTTTATCGTTCTTCTCTAAATTTTTAGCTGTTGCTGGTTTAGCATTGACCGCCTTGTTGTTAAATCTGCCGGGGGGCGCTTGCTCGCCAATAGGCTTGCCCTCGATAGGGGGCAACTCGGCTTGTTCAGCAGCGGATTTGAGTGGAATAGGTTGGCTAGTTTGCGAGGCATCGCTGACTGGCTCGCTGGCTGCTGACTTGCTAGTGGCGCTAGCCTCCGGCTGTTTAGGCTTGGCTTGCTCAACGGCTGGTGCTTTTGCCGCAGGCGCTGCTGTGGCATTTTTCTCTGCCACTTCAGGCACGGCCACTACCACTTGCTGCTTGCGCGCATCGACAGATTGTTCTTTCTGCTGTACCACCGCATCTTCCTCGCCCCAGAATTTGAAGCGTTCCCACCAAGGTTTGCCGGCTTCTTCTTCCAACAAGGCTTTATTGCTAGTAGCTGAGCGAATTTCTTTGACAGACGCAATAGGCGCGCCTTCTGCACCGGGTTGGCCAGCCGGAATAATATCGCCACGCACTGTTTTGAGATTCTCATTATCGAATTCCAAAATTAAACGACGGCGCTCTATCACATTGCCCGCTCTACTCATCTCATAGAAATAATCCCAGCGATTGCGGTGAAACGAGTCGGTTAGCAAAGGGGTGCCTAATACAAAACGCACTTGAGATTTGCTCATGCCAGGCTTGAGTTGCAGCATCATTTTGGGAGTCACCACATTGCCTTGCTGAATATCTAGCTTATAAGTTTTGATAGAAGGAAGGGCTGAAGAGCATGCAACTAGGAACAGACTGAGGAGAATAATCAGGGTGCGCATCGATATGACTTTAGCAAGAATAAGGGTTAATATTACACGACTCTGTTAAACTTTTATAGGTAAACGGAGGCAACATCTATCCAGCCCAATAACACCAACGCCAATATCTACAAGGTTGCTATCATCATGAATGAAACTGGAAATTTAAAAAATTTAGGCTTAAAAGCCACCTTACCAAGATTAAAAATCCTCAGCTTGTTTGAAAACAGCACACAGCGTCATATGTCGGCCGAAGATGTATATAAAGTGTTGTTAAATTCAGGCGATGATATTGGTTTGGCCACGGTTTATCGCGTGCTAACGCAATTTGAACAAGCAGGCTTATTAATTCGCCACCATTTCGAAAGTGGCAAAGCGGTATTTGAGCTGAATCAGGGCAATCACCACGACCATTTGGTCTGTTTGCAGTGTGGCGCAGTAGAGGAGTTTTACGATAAAAAAATCGAAGACTTACAAGACAAAATCGCTGAAGAGCGCGGTTTTAAGATTAAAGAACATTCTATGTATTTGTATGCCGATTGTCATAAAGACAACTGCAAGAATAAGAAACTCGCCAAATAAGCCCAACCCACTAGAACAATTGATTTAATGGGCCTGCAACATCTCTTGTGCATGGCGTCTAGTGGTTTCGGTAATTTCCACCCCGCCTAACATACGCGCTAATTCTTCCACTCGCTGTTCCGCTGTTAATGGCTGTATCTGACTTAAGGTTTGCCCCGCTTGGCTATGCTTGCTGACTCTTAAATGATGCTGACCTTGCGCGGCTACTTGCGGCAAATGGGTAATCACTAAAGCCTGTCTGGAGCTGCTTAGCTGGCGTAATAATTTGCCTACGATTTCTGCCACCCCACCGCCTATGCCGACATCGACTTCGTCAAAAATCATGGTTTGCACTTGCGTCTGGCTGGCGGTGGCTACACGGATAGCCAAGCTGATACGCGATAACTCACCCCCAGAGGCGACTTTGTTCAAGGGACGTGGCTCTGCGCCGGCATGGCCGGCCACCAAAAACTCCACACTTTCCAAGCCGGCAGCGCTGGGGTTGTGCGGGCTTAGTGCGATTTGCAGAGCACCGCCAGCCAAGGCCATGGATTGCATATATTGGGTGATTTGCTGACTAAGTTGCGGCGCTTTACTTTGTCGCAAAGCCGAAAGCTGCTGCGCCAAAGCGAGATAAGCTTGTTCGGCTTGCTGTTCTTTTTGCAACAAGCCTTGATGGTCGGCCACCTCGGATAAGGCTTGCATACCTTGCTCGGTTTGCTGCATAAGCTCAGGCAACTGCTCTGGCTTAATGCGGTATTTTCTGGCGCAACTATGTATGGCTTGCATACGTCCATCTACCTCGGCCAAGCGCGCTGGATCTAGCTCGGCTTGTTGCAGATAACGCTTAACCAAACGCCCGCTTTCTTCGATTTGTATCATGCCGGATAACAATGATTCGACCGCTTCGCCAAATGCCGGGTCGATATCACGCATTTTTTGTAATTGCTGACGCGCCGCATTGAGCTGTCGGCTGGCAGAAAATTCTGACTCATTGAGTAATTCATTAATCAATTCACAGCCGGCCATCAGCTCGGCTGCATTGGATAATCTGTGCTGCTCTTGCTGCAAGCTCTCCCATTCGGCTTGGCTAAAATTGAGTTGCTTTAACTCGCGCTGTTGGTCGCGCAACAGCGCCAGTTCATGCTGATATTGCTCGGCGTGTTGCTGCATTTGTATGCG
The DNA here is from genome assembly GCA_964398195.1 of uncultured Methylophilaceae bacterium. GTDB lineage: Bacteria > Pseudomonadota > Gammaproteobacteria > Burkholderiales > Methylophilaceae > RFPI01. The sequence continues at coordinate 18,079 of CAYNLW010000004.1, forward strand.
TTGTTGATACAGCGTTTGCCATTGCTTAAACGCCTGTGCGGTTTGCTTGGCGAGCTCGCTAGCGCCGGCATAGTCATCTAAGATATCGCGTTGGGTGGTGGATTTAAGCAGCGAGTGATGGGCATTTTGGCTGTAGATATCGACCAATTCTTCGCCTATCTCTTTAAGTTGTTGCAAAGCCACTGTTTGGCCATTGAGAAAAGCGCGTGAGCGGCCATCTTGGTATAACACGCGCCTAAACACCAACTGTTGCTCTGTTAAATCGATGGCATTGTCTTCTAGCCATTGTTGAATGGCGGCATGATGGCCAACGCTGATACAGGCGCTAATCTCGGTTTTATCGCAGCCCTGCCGTATCATGCCGTTCTCGGCGCGCGCGCCTAAGGCTAAGGATAAAGCATCAATCAAAATCGACTTGCCGGCACCTGTCTCGCCGGTCAACACCGTCAGCCCTTGGGCAAACTCCAAGTCCAGCTGCTCGACAATGACAAAATCGCGTATCGATAAACTCATCAACATAGCAGCTTAGCTCCAGTGTAATTTATTGCGTAGCCGCTCAAAGTAGCAATAGTCTTTGGGGTGTAACAAGGTTACCGCATGCTGCGAGCGTTGCACGCGCAGCTCATCGCCGGCTTGTAATTCCAGCTTGGCTTGCCCATCCATACTCAGTTGCGCTTGTTGGCAATGCAATAATTTAACTTGAATATGGCTATCGCTTTTCACGGCAATCGGCCGGTTGCTTAGGGTGTGCGGACAAATCGGCACCAAGGCAATGGCTTCTAAATTGGCATGCAATATCGGCCCACCGGCAGATAAAGCATAAGCGGTGGTGCCAGTGGGGGTGCTGATAATCAACCCATCACTGCGCTGTCTGTAAACAAATTGCTGGTCTATATGCACTTCTAATTCAATCAAACGCACACTGCTTTTCATCACCACATCATTCAGCACTTGCCCCATCGCCATGGTCTGTGCGCCGCGTTGCAACTCAGCGCTGAGCAACATTCTTGATTCGGCTTGATATTCGCCCTGCAGAATCGCATCGATGGCTTGTAGCATATCTTCTGTACGCAAATCGGTGAGAAAGCCAAAGCGCCCACGATTGATGCCGATTAATGGCACTTGATTGTCGCCCAAGCTACGCGCCACGCTGAGCATGGTGCCATCACCGCCCATGACGATAATCACATCGACTTGTTTTACTAGCCCATCAACTTCAATACTAGGAAAAGCAGCTATGTTGGCGTGTTTAGCGGTGAGCGCCTCCACCACTAAGTGATAGCCTTGTGCAGTTAAATGTTGCGACAGACCAATCAAGTCGTCGCGCATGGTTTGCAAGGCGTCTTGATTGAGATATTTGCCGATCAGGCCGATTGTTTGGAATGAATTTTTCACGCCTAAATTAAAGCATACACGGCCATGCTTGGCAAAATTGCGCAGTGAATTTTTTTACTCTGGTCAAATCAGCATGGCTTATCTAATTGCTAGAACAGCATGCGCGCATAGAGCAAATAAAAAATATTGTCCGAATTGATAACTAGTTTGCGTTCAAAGTTATAATTTTACCCATGGATAAACGCGCACAAATCCTTTTAAAAACTTTGGTAGAACAATATATCAGTGATGGCCAGCCGGTCGGTTCACGCACGCTATCCAAGTCTTCTGGCCTAGAGCTTAGCCCTGCCAGCATACGCAACATCATGTCCGACTTAGAAGAAATGGGCTTTATTGCCAGTCCACATACCTCGGCTGGCCGCGTGCCTACGCAAAGAGGCTATCGTTTTTTTGTCGATTCATTGCTCACTGTGCAATCCATACAACAAGAAGAAATGTCGCGTCTGCGCCAAGAGCTGAACACGCCAGACCCACAAGAGTTGATTAATAACGCTGCCGATATGCTGTCTGAGCTGACGCAATTTGCTGGCTTGGTGATTGCGCCACAGCGTAAATCGCTGATTTTTAAACATCTAGAATTTTTGCCCTTATCTGAAAAACGCATTTTGGTCATCGTGGTCGCTGATGATGGCAATGTGCAAAACCGCATTATCCTCACCGAAAAACCTTTTTCAGCAAGTGAGTTAACGCAAGCCGGCAACTTCTTTAATCAACACTATGCTGGCCAGTCCTTTGAACAAGTGCGTATGCAATTGCGTGAAGAACTTAAGCAAATGCAAAGCGATTTAAATCGTTTGATGTCGGCCGCGCTAGAGGCCAGCGACAAGGCGATTAATAACGAGCGCGAGCAAGTGGTGATTTCTGGCGAACATCATTTATTGCAGGTGAATGACTTTTCTAGCAATGTCGCCTCGCTACGTAAACTATTTGAGATTTTTGAACGCCGCACCAGCTTGATGCAGTTGCTGGACAACAGCCAACAAGCGCAAGGGGTGCAAATTTTTATCGGTGGGGAAAGTGGCTATTTGCCACTTGATGAATGTAGTATGGTGACCGCGCCCTATCAAGCGAGTGACCAAGTGGTCGGCACCTTGGGCGTGATTGGCCCGACCCGCATGGCGTATGAGCGTATTATTCCCATCGTCGATATCACTGCAAGACTTCTTTCTAACGCACTTTCAAATAAAGATTAATCCCTATGAGCTTTTATCGTGACGAACCGCCTTTTCAACATGGCGACCAACTCAAAGTCGGCATATTGCTGGCTAACCTAGGCACCCCTGATGCCCCAACAGCGCCAGCGCTGAAGCGTTATCTAGGGCAGTTTTTAATGGACCGTCGCATCGTGGAAATCCCACGCGCAATCTGGTGTTGGATATTGCATTTGATTATTTTGAATATACGACCAAAAAAATCCGCAGAAAAATATGCCAGCGTATGGCGCGCCGATGGCTCGCCTTTAATGGTCTATGCGCAGCGTCAAAAACAGTTGCTCAGTGAAGCGCTGGCCAAGCAAATTCAATCGCCTTTGGTGGTGGAATTGGGCATGAGTTATGGCAACCCCAGCATGGCCTCGGCCATCGCAGCATTAAAAGCGCAACATTGCGACCGTATTTTAGTATTCCCTTTATATCCGCAATACGCCGCCAGCAGCACCGCCGCCAGCTTAGACGCGGTATGGCGTAGCTTGCTAAAAATGCGCAATGTGCCGGCCATACGCAGCATACGCCACTACCATGACCACCCCGCTTATATTCGTGCCTTGGCAGACAGCGTAAAAAGCCACTGGCAAACGCATGGACAGCCAGAATTATTGGTGATGAGCTTTCACGGCGTGCCTAAATTTCATTTAATGAAAGGCGACCCCTACCATTGCGAATGTATGAAAACTGGCCGTTTATTAGCCGAAGCCTTGGGCTTGCAAAAGCATCAATACCAAGTGGCTTTTCAATCGCGCTTTGGTAAACAAGAGTGGCTCAAGCCCTATCTAGCTGAGACGCTAGAACAACTGGGCAAACAAAAGCTACGCCGCATTGACTTGATATGCCCAGGCTTTAGCAGCGATTGTTTAGAGACCTTGGAAGAAATCGCCATGGAAGGTAAACAAATTTTTCTTTCTAATGGCGGCGGCGAATATCACTATATTCCCGCTTTAAACGATCACCCGCTATGGATACAAGCGATGAGCGAAATCGCGATTGAGAACTTGCATGGCTGGGCGCATAGTGAGTGGGATGCACACACCGCCAACTTAGAAAATCAATTGCGCGAAGAACGCGCCAACGCTATGCGTCTAGCGCAGCAAATTTCCAGCAAATAGCGCGGCAACAGTATTAAGCATCAAGCGCTAGGTTTATAATATGGGCTTGTTAGCTAGCTATTAAGCAAGTGCTTGAGGATTCCTGCTAAATACATAGTCTAGCGTTTTTGCTTTCCACAATTTGGCTGATGGAGTGAGCGGTATATGATTATTATCACTGGCGGTGCAGGCATGATAGGCAGCATGATTGCTTGGCAGCTGAATCAACAGGGACGCGATGACCTGCTGATTGTGGACGACATACAACACGAAGATCAATGGCAAAACCTAGTCAAACGTCGCTATCTCAATTATCTGGATAAAAGCGAACTGGCCTGTTTTTTGGCCGGCAAACCCAAGGTTGATGCGATTATTCACATGGGCGCGATCAGCGCGACTGTAGAGCGCGACTTTAATAAATTAGTACAAAACAATATTCGCTTTAGCCAACTATTGTGGGATTGGTGTAGCGAGCATCAAGTACCTTTTCTTTACGCTAGCTCAGCTGCCACATATGGCGCAGGAGAGCTAGGTTATGACGATAGCCAGATTGACGCCTTGCGCCCATTAAACGGCTATGGCTATTCCAAACACTTCTTTGATCAATGGGCATTACAGCAAGCCGCGCGCGGACATCAGCCGGTGCAGTGGCAGGGCTTTAAGTTTTTCAATGTGTATGGTCCCAATGAATATCACAAACAACGCATGGCCAGCGTGGCCTTTCACAGCTTTCATCAAGCGCGCAGCCAAGGGCTGATTAAGTTATTTAAAAGCCATCATGCAGATTATCAAGATGGCCAACAATTGCGTGATTTTGTCTATGTCAAAGACGCGGCAGCGGTGCTGGTTCACGCTATGCAACAGCACAGCCCATCAGGTATTTATAACTTGGGCACTGGTCAAGCGCGCAGCTTTTTGGACTTAGCCCATGCGGTGATGAATAGTATGGGCGTCAAGCCCAATGTCGAATTTATTGATATGCCAGAAGATTTGCGCGGGCGTTATCAATATTTTACCCAGGCGAATATGCAGAAGTTATCTCAGCTAGGCTATCAAGCCCCTTTTCATAGCCTTGAACAGGGCGTGGCAGACTATGTGCAAAATTATCTGATGCAGCACGACCCTTATTGTTAATTTTTCAATGGAAGAATCATCATGTTACAACACCAACAATATCTACAAACCATGCTACAACAACACCAAGAAATGTTTGCCCAACTGGATAGCCTGTTTCCTGTGATTAGTCAGGTAGCAGATGAATTAAAACAATGTATTGCGCAAGGCGGTAAGATTCTGCTGATGGGCAATGGCGGCAGCGCAGCGGATAGCCAACATATCGCCGCTGAAATCGTTGGTCGCTATAAAAAAGAGCGTCGTGGGCTGGCGGCTATCGCGCTGACCACGGATACTTCGATTCTCACCTCGGTAGGCAATGATTATGGCTATCACTATATTTTTGCCCGTCAGATTGAGGCCTTATGCCGTCCCGGCGATGTGGTGATAGGTATTACCACTTCCGGCAATAGTCAAAATGTGGTGTTAGCCATTGAAGAAGCCAACCGCATGGGAGCGATCAGCATAGGCTTAACTGGCGGCAGTGGCGGCAAATTAAATGGCTTATGTCGCTACAATATTGTGGTGCCCTCATCAGATACGCCGCGCATTCAAGAAGCGCATATCTTTATCGGTCACAGCTTATGTGAAATGTTAGAAAGCTAATATGCAAGGCAATCTAAACGCGCTGTTATTAGACACTGTTGAACAATTTAGCCAGTCCGGCAAAACTGCGCTGGTGATAGGCGATTTAATGCTGGACCGCTATCTGATAGGCGATGTGCAACGCATCTCGCCAGAAGCCCCAGTGCCGGTGGTATTGCAAAATCGTCAGCAAGAGACCGCTGGTGGGGCAGCCAACGTCGCCAATAATCTGGTGCAATTAGGCCTGCATTGTCGTATTTGTGGCTGCATAGGTACGGATAATTATGGCGATAGTTTGCTGGGCATCTTGCAAAGTTTGGCCATTAATACCGATGCGGTCTATCGCTCGGCTGAGCGCCCCACCATTAGCAAAACCCGCATTATGAGCAATCACCAACAAATCGTGCGGGTGGATATCGAAGACACCCATGCCTATTCACACGATGAGCAAAGCGAGCTGAATGGCTTGATCCAACAAGCCTTAGCGCAAGGACCAGATATCGTGATTTTGTCCGATTACGCCAAGGGCTTGCTCAGTCCAGCCTTGTGCCAAATGGTGATAGCTTATTGCCGGCAACATGGCATTACAGTGCTGGTTGACCCTAAAGGCAGTGATTACCAAAAATATCGTGGCGCTAGCGCCTTGACGCCAAACAAAAAAGAGGCCGCTGAGGCCTGTCAGGTGAGCATGCAGGATAACCAAGCGCTGATTCAAGCTGGGGTAAAACTGCGCAGCGATTTAGCATTAGATTTTCTAGCGATTACTCGTGGTGAAGAAGGCATTAGCCTCATTAGCCAAGCCGAGGACCATACATCTGCCGAGCAAGCCATCGTACATATTCGTGCCACCGCGCAACAGGTGTTTGATGTATCAGGGGCTGGCGATACCGTGATTGCCACCTTAGCCGCTGGCTTGGCGCATGGCTTAACTCAGCTACAAGCGTTACAACTGGCCAATATTGCCGCCGGCATCGTGGTTGGCAAAGTGGGCACCGTGCCTATACAGCGCGAGGCCTTGTTGCTGAATTTGGCTAATAGCGAAAGCGGACAACAGACCGATAAGATATGTACGCTAAAACAGTTACAAGATAAGGTGGCCTTATGGCGCAAGCAGGGCTTAAAAATCGTGTTTACCAATGGCTGTTTTGATCTATTGCACGCCGGCCATGTCACCTATCTTGAAGCAGCGCGCAAAACCGGCGATAAATTAATCTTGGGTCTGAATACCGACCGCTCGGTGCAAGCGCTAAAAGGCCCTAGCCGACCAGTCATTCATCAACACGATAGAGCGCGTGTATTGGCGGCGCTTGAAGCGGTCGATGCGGTAGTCTTGTTTGATGAGGACACCCCTTTAGCATTGGTGCAAGCGCTACGCCCAGATATCATCGCCAAAGGTGACGATTACCAAGAGCACCAAGTGGTGGGGGCAGATTTAGTCAAATCTTGGGGCGGACAAGTGCAACTCATTCCGCTAGTGCAAGGCCGTAGCACCAGCAATATTCTGCAAAAAATAAATCAATAAGCCACGCCTATGCACAACAAGATACTGGTCATAGGTCCTTCATGGGTGGGCGATATGGTGTTAGCGCAAAGCTTATTCAAAGCGCTACACGCTCGCCATCAAGACGGCAACCTGCAAATACATGTGGCCGCGCCCGCTTGGACTTTGCCAGTATTGCAAAGAATGCCGGAAGTGCAGCAAGCCATCGCCCTACCCTTTGACCATGGGCAATTCGCGCTAGCCAAACGCATACAACTAGGCCTCGCTTGGCGCCAAGAAAAGTATCAACAAGTCATCGTTTTACCCAATTCCTTCAAATCTGCTATCGCGCCGTTTTTTGCCAATATCCCTTTACGCACAGGCTTTAGCGGCGAAATGCGCATAGGCTTATTAAACGATAGACGCCGCTTAGATAAACAACGCTTGCCACGCACAGTCGATCGCTTTGTCAGTCTAGCCTTGCCCGACAAAGCCGAGCTAGGCGCTATTGCGCCGCCATGCTTACAGGTAGATGAAGCCAATCGTAAACAATTAATGCAGCAGTGGGGCATAGCGCAAGGCAGCAAAATACTGGGCTTATGCCCCGGTGCGGAATACGGCGAAGCCAAACGCTGGCCGGCCGAATACTACGCCGAGCTTGCACTGAAGGCGCTAGCAGCAGGCTGGCAAGTGTTGCTATTCGGCTCTAATAAAGACCAAGCGGTGACGCAACAGATACAACAACAATGTCAAAATGCCTGTTTGGATTTAGCCGGCAAAACCAGTCTCGCCGACGCGATAGATTTAATGTCTTTATGCAACCAAGTGGTCAGCAACGACTCTGGCTTAATGCATATCGCCGCCGCACTGGATAAACCGCTGATCGCCATTTATGGCTCCTCAGACCCCAGCCACACGCCACCGATGAGCCCGCAAGCACACATAGAATATTTGGCTTTAGCTTGCAGCCCTTGTTTTAAAAGAACTTGTCCGTTGGGGCATTTGGATTGTTTAAAGAAAATTGAACCTACAAAAGTAAAATTTCTTTTATCTTTAACTAAAAGGTAGCAATTACTATGTATATTTGAACTCTTTAGTAGCTTCAAACTAGTTTGCCGATACTTAAAATGAATATTGTTTTAGCTAAAAATTCTGTTTAACTGCAATTACAGCTAAAATATTACCTAAAGTAAAAGTAGTGATAAAAAATCACTGAAAATAAAATTTTTACCACCTTAACGGATTTTTTAATGAAAAATAATTTTGATTTGCAAAATTGGATTAATAAAATTGAACATCTTCCAAGCGCAAAATTAATTTCATTTCTTACAATAATTTCTGGAATCATTACTTTTAGAATTAATTACATTCATGCTGGGTGGATTAATCCTGATAGCGTAATTTATTTAGAGGCGGCAAAATATTTTCTCTCTGGAGATTATCAAACTGCTTTATCGATTTATAACTGGCCTCTTTATTCTCTATTGATTGCATTGATAAGTAAAATCACTGATACATCAGTTATTTTTTCTGCGCAAACACTGTCACTTGTTTTTTTTATGACCAGCTGTTATTGCTTTCTTAGTTGTATAAATTTACTCAATAGAAAAAGCAATTTATCAATCCTTGTTGGCGCAATCATTCTTTTTGGCACCAGCTATATTGTTGGTGATGTATTACCCATGCTGATGCGCGATCAAGGGTATTGGGCATTTTATCTTTTAGGCATATACACACTACTTAAATTCTTTGACCAACCGTCATGGAAGCTCGGTGCTTTATGGCAGCTAAGTATTATTTTGGCGATACTTTTTAGAGTCGAAGGCGTTTTCAGCATCCTCTTGCCAAGCATTTTTATTGCTTGTTCTAAACAAAGCCATAGTAAACAGATGGCGTGGCTCAAGGCCAACTTTATATTTTTATTTTCACTTTTTATTATAATTTTTTGCTCTGTATTTTTTGACTTAAGCCTACTTGGCAGGCTACAAGAACTCTCCCCTCAAAGCGTAATAAGCTCTTATAGCCATAAATTAATCAAGCATTCTGACATCATGTCAAAACAGGTTTTAGGCCATTACTTGCAGGAATATTCTTTATTAATTTTGATATTTGGATTGATTTTAGTCGCTGTGATTAAAAATATAATTTGCGCAGGTATTTTCAACTCGATCTTTTTCTTAAAATTTTTAAAAGATATCAAGAAAATATCCCCTCAACAATTACTGCTCATTATTGGAATTTCAGTTTGTTTTGTAATTTCCCTAGTTATTATTAGCAAGGTATTTGTCCTATCAAGTCGTTATATTATCCCTTTAGCGTTTTTAATTATGATGTTTTCTGCTTGTGAGATAAGTAATCAGTTAACCAAACAGAATCGAAATATAATCAAAAATATAATTTTGGTTATCTTAGCAATTAACCTAATAACGTTAATGAACAATTTATGGAATAAACCAAGTGGATTTGATTTCAGATTTCAAGCTAGCAGTTGGTTAAAAAAATATAATCAAGATAATTCGCCTGTCTATATCAATGATGTTCGCGTTGCCTTCTTTTACAATGACCCTGAATTGTTATTAAAAATTACCAAGTATAGAAAAAATAAAAACCTGTTTATTAACCCAAAGATTGATTTACTGGATAATTATCAATACATCATGGTTTTTAACACTAAGCAAAATAATCAACTCTATCAATCTATAAGACGTCATCCTAAGCAATTTAGAGAACTTAAAAACTTTGTTAATGATAATAAAGAGAAACAAGTAACTATTTTTGAAAAGATTTCCAATATCAATTAGCTATCAATTATTATTTCAATCTTTAATTGATTAAGAATCTATATAAGCTGTGAAAACATACGTATTGTCATATCAAGGTTACAAACATAATTTCCGAATCAATTTAGGGGATGAAATTCAAAGTATTGCTGCAATGAATTTATTACCTTCTTGTGATGGAATGATATCAAGAGAGGCACTTAATGAAGTTCAAGAAAAATGTATTGTTTCCTTGAATGGTTTTTTTATGTCTTCCTCAAATTGGCCGCCGTCTGATAAGGTAATTCCAATACCGTTTGCTTTTCATATTGCGAAAAAATCCAAAGAGATTATTTGCAGCCCACAGGGTTTGGAATATTTAAAGCGATACCAACCAATAGGCTGTCGCGATCAAGGAACGGCGGAGATTCTTCAAAAGCATGGCTTAACAGCTTACTTTAGTCGTTGTGTCACCTTAACATTACCTAAAAGACCATTATTAGACTCTCAAAATAAAGTGTGTATCGTTGGGCTAAACCCATCTTTTCACAAGCTTATTCCTCACCATCTAAAGAAAAATGCTGTAATAATCAATCAATCTAACCTTCATTTACCCTTAGTGACCCCACAACAAAAAATGCAATTAGCTGAAAATCTGCTTGATTTCTATAAAAATCATGCGAGCCTAGTCATCACCCAAAAAATTCATTGCGCTATGCCATGCATAGCAATGGGGATTCCAGTGATATTTTTATGGGACAGTTTGAAAAAAAATGATTATCGGATAAAAACTTTGGATGGCTTATGCAAGATTCATTACGTTAATCCTTATCTCGCTGAAATCCCCTTATTGAGGAACTTTATTTCTAGAAAGATAGATTGGAATCCAAAGATAATAGACATAGAGCCTATTAAAAAAACTATTACTAAAAATTATTTAGAGGCTTATAAAATTGCCTGTGAACGATTTGCCGAAAATTAATGATGTGTATATTTGTCATCTAATAACTGACCCAAGTTATTCATCACAGTGATATTGCTCTCCCGACAGAAGCCCTGCCACTCCTGCATATCCGTCCAATCAGTTAAAAATACAAAGTCCAGCCCTGCGGCGCTGGCGGCTTGGAAATCATAACGGCTATCGCCGATAAATAAAGCGGGTTGCACAATATTGCCGTTTTGCATTTCTCTCGCTAGCACCTGATCTTTATTATCTGGGCTGCCGAAAATACCTCCGGGGAAATAATCGCTTAGGCCTCTTAGCTGAAAAATTTTCCTCAGTTCCACTTGATCGCCGCCCGATAAAATCATCCATTTCGCTGACTTGCTAGCGGCGCGCAAAGCGTCTAAATGCGGTGAGATGGTGCAGTTTAATAAACGCTGTTGCACTTCCACGGTGAAGCGCTCTAACAGGCCATGCATGGCCTGCTCAGTGACTGGCTGCTGCATAATTTCACGCAAAAAAAATTCAAATTTTGGATAACGCGAAATACCGCCGAGTTTTATATGATGCTGCACCAATTGTTCCGCTTGCTGCGCGCTAGCACCAACGCTTAAAGCGACTTGCCTGTAGGCGTCTATCTTGGCGCCATTGGAATCTAGCACCACGCCATCGCAGTCGAATACTATGCTGTGATAGTTGGAAAGTGGGTATTTCAAGGCCAACCTCAATTCAAAGCGAAAATGGAATGCGAGCGGACAAAAGTCTTATATATCTTTGCTCGTTTTCACTTATGTCATAAAAAAGGCTTTATGCAACTGCATAAAGCCTTATAAAAAATTCAATGCTTAAGCTGCCGCTTTAATCGCGCTAGCTTGTTTCGCCAGCTTGGTAATATGCGCCCAATCGCCTTTAGATACTGCATCGGCTGGGGTTAACCAAGTGCCACCACACACTACCACATTGGGCAATGCCAAGAACTGAGAAGCCGATTCAACGGTAACACCACCGGTGGGGCAGAATTTGACATCAGCGAAAGGACCAGCAAAGCCTTTTAGCAGATTGATGCCACCTACTGCCACGGCAGGGAAAAGCTTAAGGAAATAATAGTCATCGGCGTTGGCCTGCATAATTTCCGAGCCTGTGGAAACACCAGGCAATAATGGCAAACCAATTTTTCTGGCATGCTGACCTAATTCATGGGTGTACCCTGGGCTCACGGCAAAGCTACAACCAGCATCTTTAGAGGCTTGCGCATCTTGCAAAGTGCGCACAGTGCCAGAACCTAAGATGGCATCAGGCACCGCTTTGGCAATCGCCTCTATGCCTTTTAAGGCACAAGCGGTGCGCAAAGTGACTTCTAATACGCGGATACCACCTGCCAGCAAGGCTTCTGCCATAGGCACGGCATCTTCAACACGATTGATTACGATCACTGGAATAACAGGGCCGTGTTTGGCTAAATCTAGAGTATTCATTAATGCTTTCTTTTTCCTAAAATTAAATTGTTTTGCATAGTCGCTTGACTAAAGTCGCCTGACTATAGCCGTCTTACTAGAGCCAAGTGACTGCTCCCTCTTCAGCGGAGAGCACGTTTTTGCGCATACCGCCGAATAATTCTCGTCCTATATCATGCGCATTGCTAAAGCGTTTGGCATCATCTAATTCATCCACTTCACGCGCCTTCCAGACGTCCTCATCGACCAATGCGTTGAGCGTACCAGCCACGATATTGAGACGAATCAAATCGCCAGTGCGCACCTTGGCAATGGCACCGCCGGCCGAAGCTTCGGGTGATAAGTGTATCGCTGCCGGCACTTTGCCAGAGGCGCCACTCATACGTCCATCGGTCACAATCGCCACCTTAAAGCCTTTTTCTTGCAGCACGGACAAAGGTGGGGTGAGCTTATGTAGCTCAGGCATACCATTGGCCTTGGGACCTTGGAAACGCACGACCGCGACGAAATCTTTTTCTAATTCGCCACGCTTAAAGGCTTCTAATAATTCCTCTTGCGCCTCAAATACGATGGCGGGTGCTTCAATAATAAAGCGGTCTTCTGGCACGGCCGAGCTCTTGATCACCGAACGACCTAAGTTGCCTTGCAATAAACGCAAGCCGCCAGAGGCGCTAAAGGGTTTAGAGGCTTTGCGCAAAATGGTCTCATCTGGACTTTCTTGTGGCAATTCCGTCCAAGTTAATTTTTCGCCGTCGGTGCTAGGTTTTTTGCAATAGTCGCGCAAACCGCCTATCACCACGCTCTGCACGTCTTCATGCATAAAGCCACCTTCTATCAATTCGCGTATCACAAAGGCAGGGCCGCCAGCGTCTTGGAATTGATTCACGTCTGCTTTGCCATTGGGGTAAACACGCGCCAGCAAAGGCACCGCTTGCGATAATTTATTGAAATCTGCCCAATCGATAATAATCCCCGCCGCACGCGCCACCGCCACCCAATGGATGCAGTGATTGGTGCTGCCGCCTGTGGCCAACAGCGCCACCATGGCATTGACGATGACTTTTTCATCAACCATTTTGCCTATCGGCATATAGCGATTATTCAATGTGTTTTCTAACACCACACGCACCGATTCACGGGTTAAACAAGCACGCAAAGGATCATGTGGGTGAACAAAAGCAGCCCCCGGAATATGCAAGCCCATGGCTTCTAATAACATTTGATTACTATTGGCAGTGCCGTAGAAGGTACAAGTGCCGGGGCCATGGTAGGCAGCTGATTCAGAATCTAATAACTCTTTACGACCGACCAAGCCTTGCGCATATTTCTCGCGCACCTTGGATTTTTCTGTGTTATCCAAGCCCGTACTCATAGGGCCTGCCGGCACAAATACGCAAGGCAGATGGCCGAAATGTAATGCGCCTATCAGCAAGCCCGGCACAATTTTGTCACACACACCCAGCAATAAAGCGGCATCAAACACATCATGCGATAAAGCCACCGCGGTTGACATGGCAATCACATCGCGCGAGAACAAGCTTAATTCCATGCCTGGTTCACCTTGGGTAATGCCGTCACACATGGCTGGTACACCACCTGCCACTTGGGCGGTCGCGCCGTATTTGTAGGCTTCGGCACGAATCACATCGGGGAAGCCAGCATACGGTTGGTGTGCCGACAACATATCGTTATAGGCAGTGACTATGCCGATATTCGGGGCTTTTTCCACCAATACTTTGAATTTGTCTTGTTGCGGCATGGCTGCAAAGGCGTGTGCCACATTGGCGCAACCCATGCGGTCAGCGCCACGATTACGCTGCGACATTTTTTCTAAGCGTTGCAAATAAGCATGACGCGTGGGCGCGCTACGCTCTCTGATACGCTCGGTGACTTCACTAAGAATATGTTTCATGATCTCAACCTAAAAAATTTAAAGCAAAAAAATCTTATTCACTCAATTATCCTGATTCAAACACTAATGGTCAAAAGGATAACGACCCTAATTTCAATAGGGCGATTAACTATTGGAATTGGCTTTGCTGACCAAGATATCTTCCATAATCAGATATTGCAGGTCGCAACCGAAGAACATATTCAGCGCATCGGTAGGCGAGCACACCATAGGCTCACCACGACGATTTAACGAAGTATTTAACACCACCGGCACACCACGCAATTTTTCTAATTCCTTAATCAATGCGTAATAGCGCGGATTGGTCTGCTCCGTCACAATCTGCGCGCGCGCCGTGCCGTCTTCATGCACCACTTCGGGAATACGCGATTTCCAATGCTCGGCCACATCAAAGGTAAAGGTCATATAGGGCGCAGGATGATCAGTTTGCAAAATGTCGCTGGCCACAGTGTCCAACATACTCGGACAAAACGGCCGCCAACGCTCGCGGTATTTAATTTGCGCGTTAATTCTATCGGCCACACCTGCATGACTAGGGTCACCCAATATACTGCGACAACCCAAGGCGCGTGGACCAAATTCCATACGCCCTTGCAACCAAGCCAAAGGGTGGCCTTGCGCTAATAATTCGGCACCGGTTTTAGCGGCATTCTCTAAGCGTTGAAACAGGGGTTTTTCTGGGTGTTGCTGACAGGCTTGGATACATTGCTCAGTGCTGTAGCTTGGCCCTAGATAAGCGTGTTGCATGGGGGCAATCGACTCGCCTGCTAAGTGCGCGGCATAAGTGGCGGCGCCTAGCGAAGTGCCATTATCGCCAGAAGCTGGCTGAACAAATAATTGTTTCACCCCAGGCAGCGCGATGATGCGTTGATTCAGCTTCACATTCAGTGCCACACCCCCCGCCATGGCAATACGACCGGTTTCACGAATGATATCGCCCAAATAATATTCAATCATCTCTAGCGCGATATCTTCCAGCAAGGCCTGCACAGCGGCGGCGTAGTGGATATAAGGATCATCAATCTCATCGCCTTGGCGCTTGGGTCCTAGCCAGTCGATGAGTTGTGGGGTGAAGTAATAGCCTTTGCCGTTTTCTTTGTAGCGGCGCAAACCGACCACATTGACCAAATGCGTATTAATCTTTAATTCGCCGTCTTTAAAGCTGGCCAAGCGCGATAAATCATATTTTTTGGCATCGCCATAAGGCGCCATGCCCATCACCTTAAATTCGCCATCTAGCATTTCAAAGCCCAGATATTCGGTGATCGCACCATACATGCCGCCTAGCGAATCTGGGTCATAAAACTCTTTGATTTTGTGGATTTTGCCGTTTTCGCCGTAACCAAAAAAAGTGGTGGCGTATTCGCCCTTGCCATCAATCCCGACGATGGCGGTTTTTTCTTGAAAGCCGCTTAAATGATAGGCGCTAGAAGCGTGTGCCAAGTGATGTTCTACCGGCACAAATTGGGCATTGCTTAAGCCCAAGTCCTGCATCAATTGCAAAGACTTAGCACGGTTGCGTCTAAACCGACGATTGCCGTTGAATAGCGCGTCCAGCGCGCGATCTGGGGCATACCAATGGCGCTTGGCATAATGCCAGCGCGCCGCACTGCTTAAGGGGATTTCCGCGTAGGGGAAAGCCACGATATCCACTTGCTCAGGGCGCACACCGGCCTGTTGCAAACAGAATTTGGCGGCTTCATAGGGGAAACGATTTTTAGCATGCTTATCGCGTATAAAACGTTCTTCTTCCGCTGCCGCAATAAGCTTGCCATCGACCAAAATGGCGGCTGAAGCATCATGCCCAAGGGCACCGGACAAACCTAGCACTATCATTGATGATTTCTCTAAAAATTATTTATTGATTGCAGATGATGGGCGGCTTAAGTCTGCCAAGCGCCAAGCAGGACTGTCTGCGTAGCGGGCGGCAAAAGCCGAAAACATGACATTATACAGGCTGTCATCTGCTTGCCAATTTGCAAACAGTCTTTTCAGGTCGCGAATATGCGCTTTTAAGGCGCGAGGCGGGCAGCTATGCTGGCGCATACTGTCTAAATCCAATATCCACCACTGCTTCGCATGCCATTTAAAGTTATCTGCTTTGCAATCGCCATGCGCAATGCCGATTAACTGCAAGCGATAAAACAACTCTGCCAAACTGACTGCCGCTTGTGGCTGTTGGCGCTTAGGGATTTGCTCGGCAAACTGCTTCAGGCTTACCCCCTCGATAGTCTCGCTAAGGTAATAGGCCAGACTACGCCAACCGAATCGTCGCTTTTCTAGCAAAGCCAAAGGCTTGGGCGTGGCAATATTCAATAAACGCAATCTATGCGCATTCGCCCAAGATAAGGAGGCGCGCGTTGGGCGCCAAGCGCGACTAAGGCGGTGCAGAAAATTTTTGATGTTATAGCGTTTAATCACGCTATCCTGCTGCCCAATCCAGCCGCGCACCACGGTGCAAGTATTGCCCTGCTTTAAATAATTTGGCTGAGCAAAAGCTTGTTGTAGCGCTTGTTGCAATTCAGCGCCAGTGATCGCCATATCACTGGCTATCCACATAGACCAGCCCTGCTGCCGCGCTAGGCGCACATCGCTGCACTGCCGAAATACTTTTTTATCTGCGTAATCATGCAGCATTTGCAAACGCAGCTTGCGCATCAATGCCAATAAACGCGCTTGTTGGCTGGCGCTAATAGGCGGCCAAGCGCGAATTTGGCAATACGCTTGCAAACAATCTGGCAGCGTTTGTTGCACACACAAGACCTCAAACTTGGCTAATAAAGTAGCCAGATTACGCAGGCTTTGCGCGACGCTGATGCGCTTGTAGTGCGCCACCGCATCGCCATCTAAGCTATAGACCTTCAGCGCCTGGCCTTGCTTGCTTTGCTGAATAAGGAAATTATTCGGGTGCATATCTTGTTGCAATAAGCCAGCCTGATGTTGTTTTGCCAGCGTGGCAGACAAAGCGATCAGCAAATCACGGCGCTGCGTTTGATCGGCTTGCTGAAAAAACTGTTGGGCATTTTGGCTGTTGCCTATGGCTTGCAAAATCAGCAACACCAACTGCGCTTGATGATACTGCGCTACTAGCGCAGGGCTAGCAATCTGTCCTTGTGCAAATAAAGCGATGCCACGCAAATCACGCTGCGCGTAGCGCTCGGCCTGAGCGCCTAAAAATGCCTTAACTACCACAGGCTTGCCTTGCCAGCGACCATGCAGCACCACACGCCGGTTTGGTAAGGCGCGCAGCACTTGCTGTAGATGCAGTTCGCCCTCTGGCAAGCGCAAGACAAAGGGCTGATGATAGCCTAGCGAGGCCTGAGATAAAGCGGCTAACTCTGCGTCATGCAGCTGACTCATAGATTAAGCCCAAGCTGCCATTGCATAGATTGGATTGCTCGCACACAGGACATCAGTGCTTAGCCCCCAATAGTTGTTTGACACGCTGCCAAGCTAGACTGAATGTGCTAGTCGAATTCCCCTTGGCTTTGGCGGCACGCTTTTTCTGAATCTTTTTCACCTTCCTTAAGTTTTCTGCTTGCTCATTCGGTCTGGCGACATAGTTGGTTTCGCTAGACACGCCCTCCTGCTTAGCAATCGGTTCAGCGGTGTAGTAATACAAAGCCAAAGACTTGCGGCTTCTATCGCTAGGGCATTGCAATGGGTCTGGATGGCCATGAAAACTGGTCTCGTCGGTGTTAAAAATGACACAACGATTAAATATCGGCGCCACCGATTTGACGCACGCTTTCATATCGGTGCTCCATAGCTCCAAGCGACCGTTATAGGCATCGTCCCAATCTTGGTTGAGATAGACGATTAAATTCACCCGCCGCACCAATTGCAGTTTGTCATGCACCCGGAAATCCGCATGCACCCCCAACAAGCCCCCAGTCAGCGTTTCATGCACTCCACCACCGACAAAATAAGGGTCAGCGATTAAGCCGGCAATGCCGGTGACGCCCTCTATAAAGGCCAACATAGGCGCGGAATTAAAAAACAAAAATAGGTCTTTTAAATACGGGTCGCAGTGATACGGCGAAATTTGCCGTTTATGCTGACCGGCGTAACCGCGCTCATACACTTTGGCTTTGGTCTCGATATCCGGAAATTTTTCTAACACCTGCTGCAAGATGGCCGGCGGCATAAAGTCCTCAATCACAATATGCGGAAACGGCGCTTGCGTCGTATATTGCTCATGCAATCGACTGCCTAGCTGGTTGGCAAGGGTAATATCTAAATCGAATCCAGCAGCAGCGCCGGCTTGATGAGCGCCAGTTTGTATGGGCAGATAGGCTTGTGTCATTTGGGCACCTCAGCAGATAAAAATTTTTGTTTGCGTTTGACGCGTCTGTGATGGCTAGGCAGATTTTCTTTTAAGCTGACTGTGCCTGCCTCAACGTGGTCTAGATATTGAAAGATAACGCGTGGCTTTATGCCTATGATATGAAAGCCTAAATCGCGCATTCTGTCTTGCAATTCATAAGTGGGAATTTTCTCTGCCATATACAAAGTAAAGCCATGCTGCTTCACCGTTTGCATATCCCACAAAGCGCAGAAGCTTTTGATATAGCGCTCATAAAAGCCTCTAGGCGGGCGTGTGGATATGCCCAAGGCTTGTAACAGTACGCGCTTGTAATGCTTTAAAAAACGTATCAATCTGCGCCAAGCGGTCGCCCAAGGGCTGCGCAACACTTGCTCATAACAGCCTACGGCCACCACTCTATCTTTTTGCTGCATGGTTTGTAACATGCGATCCAATACACTGGCGTCGTAGATAAAGGTGTCGGTATGCAATAAAAATACATAGCGGTTGCTGATTTTTTCTAGCGCGAAATCCAGCGCCTTGCCATGCGATTCAAAACCTTTTTCTACTTGATCGGTGCTGCGCTCTAGCAGATGTATCCAATCTAAACTGCGCAAATAGTCTGTACTCTGGTCGTTGGAATGGTTGTCCACCACCCACACCTCGTATTGATTTAAATCCACGTTTTGTTTTATTAAATCCAAACAGCGCGAAGTAAGCGCTAAGGTTTTATAGTTGACCATTAAAATGGCATGTTTTTGTGACATTCCCGATGAACTCCTTAAATACTTTCTAGGCTTTAATTTACTTTGCTTTCACTTGCTAGGCCTTAACTTGCTCAAGCTGAGGTTGCCCTAATGACTTTGCTTGGCTATCCAGCGCATCAGCCAACGTTGACTAAGGTTGAGATGGCTGGTTGCGCAATACGCTTTAAAAAAATAAATCCTATGCTTAACGCTTAAGGACTTGGTTCTGCCATTCAGCGACACCAAATCACGCACAAACGCTAAAGGATTCCAGCGACTGATACGCGATTTTTCAAAATCTATCATGGCAATTTTAAACGCTGCAGCACCAGCTTGGTCTGTGGCTGCTGCAATAAAAATATGCTTGGGATACAAGCTACGACTTTGCACACCAGCTTGATGCATTTTGCGCACTTGCTGAGCGATGGCTTGCAGCAATTGGTAGCGCTGCCGTGGCGTTGTTTTTGCCAGCGCAGTTTGTGCCAGCCCCGCTGGCTGAGCGGCCGACGCAAAAAATCCCTGCGACAAATAATATTCTAGGTCGTGATAACCCGCCAATTCCTCGGTCATCAAGATAGCCTGACGGGTTGTGGCATTGCTAGCAAAGAAAGCGATTTTGGGTATGCCCACGCCATGCGCTGCCAGATAGCTCAGGATACGATGTTCATTGACTAAGGTGAGTTGACCACGGCAAGGGTGACGCAGGTTGCGCGAAAAATAGTTTTCTTGGCGTTTTAGATAAAATCTTTTATCCTGTTGCCCGTCAATATGGATGCAGCTTACCGCACTCCAGCCCTGCCCTCTGCGATTAAGGTGATCGATATGCTCAGCCTGGATATTCCAAAGATAGTCAAAAGACAGTTGCTCAGTCATGAATTGCGTGATCCAGATTTCAAGCTATTGAAAAGTGTAGCGTCCAGCGCAAGATTATAACATCATGACCCTAGCCACTTTATCTCTGCCCTCAAGCCAAGCTGGTATCAAGCCTTTTAGCCATGTCTATCATTAAACTCAAATCTGCCGTGCGTATCGCGCATACCCTAGGCAATTGGCTAGGCAGCTTGTTATATGTGTTGCCTAACCCGATTCAACGCACCGTGCTGAAAAATCTTACTATCGCCTATGCTGATATGCCCGCTGCACAGCGCCAGCAACTGCTTAAGCAAAATCTGCAGCAAGTCTGTCAGTCTTTACTGGAATCGTTTGTGCTATGGAAAGCACCGCAAGCGCAGGCAATTGCATTAGTGCAAGATTGCCAAAATTGGCATTTGGTGGAACAGGCCTTACAGCAACAACGCGGCATTATTTTTCTCACTCCGCATTTGGGCTGTTTTGAGATTACCTCTATGTATTACGCCGCCCATCATCCTATTACCGTGCTATTCCGCCAGCCTAAATTGGCTTGGTTACGCAAGATCATTATGCAAGGTCGGCAACAGCCTGGGGTAAAACTGGCGCCCGCCAATCAACGCGGTGTGCGCTTATTATTGCAAGCCTTGCAACACGGTGAGGCGATAGGCATATTGCCCGACCAAACGCCTAGTAAAGCCGAAGGCGAGTGGGCAGCATTTTATGGCAAGCCAGCTTATACCATGACGCTGGTGTCTAAGCTGGCGCTAAAAAGCCAAGCGCAAGTGATCATGGCGTTTGGTGAGCGTCTGCCGAATAGCCAAGGCTATGTGATACATCTCAAAGCGCTGACCACCCAACAAGTCAGCACCCCCGCCTTGTTAAATCAAGCGGTGCAAGCGCAGATTGAAGTGTGCCCCAGCCAATATTTCTGGGCTTACGACCGCTACAAAGCCTCGCGTAAAGCTCTGAAAAAATTGTCTGTGAAGGGCTAGGGTTGATGCAAGCGCGCTTGCTCTTGCTGTAGGCGCTGTTGGAATTTGGCGCTGTGGAATTTGCCGTGTAGCCGGTTAGCCCTCTTTTCAATTGCAAGCCAAAAATCTCTGTTTGTTGAAAAGTTCTGCTCTAAAGCAGTGTAGTACTTGCAAAATAATGTCCAATCTTGTGCAGAGATTGAATCCATCATAGAGAAATAAAGCGCAGCTATGTCTTTAATTGTTGCCTTTAGATTGGGTTTAGTTAGCATTCGACAACGATGCAAGTCGATTAAATATATTTTAGGTCTGGATACTGAAGAATCAGACTCTAAACAAAAATGACATAGATATAAGTCTTGATGATAAATCGCGTGCTGATGCATAGTGGCTGAAATTTTTGCCATTTCCTTAATAACGTTTATCCGTTGCGTTTTTTGCTGTTTTTTTGCAAACCAAATATCCAAAGATGTAATGTTTCCTAAATCACGCGTGACCAAATATGATTTTTGCGTAGCTGGCAACCAACCAGACTTTGCAAATTTCACAAGTGGGGTGGTTGAGATACCCAAATCAGTTAACTTGATTATGGCATTCGCCTCAGTTTCGGCGCCAATAATAGGCAACTTGGCATTAAATAAGTTTTTGAAAATCTCAGCCCAACCTAAACCCAAATGTAGCTTGATAAAATAAGATTGATTTTGATGGACAATTTTCAAGGTTTTTCGATAAGGCAAATTTCTATAGAAAGTACCTGTTAATTGCATCATCTGTTCAAAACTCATTTCATCAAATGGTTTACTTTTTTTATTCAGCTTTTTAGCAAGACCAACCAATATTTTTGCTTCGGCATTACCATCATTGCTTATCATCACTTGCTCTGCAAAACTTCGCCCTGAAAAAGATAGACCTGCTAAATCTTGCCTAAGCATCAAGTCCAACATGGCTTGATTTAAATCACTTTGTTGGAATGGATAGGGCACCACTACTCCAGATTTCGCTTGCATTACATAGCTAGAATATCCTGTTGTTGCAGTGGTTAATACGGGCAAGCCACAGGCCATAGCCTCTAATATTACCAGCCCAGTATTCTCTCTATAAGCGGGATGAATATAGATATCTGCTCCTTGCATAAGTTGTGGGATATCATTTCTTCCAGATGAAATAATCAGTTGCCTGGTCACCCCATGCTGTTGCGCCAATTTCAACATTGGTTCTGGCTTATCCTGTCCAATGGCAATCAGTTTAGCCCGCTGCTTAATTTTTTCTGGCAAGCTAGACAGTCCGCGAATTGCTCTATCTAAGCCTTTCATAAAAAACCCAGAGCCTACAAGAAGAAAAACAAAATCATCTTTTTCAAGCTGAAATTGTTCTCGTAGGTAATGCCTCATCTCTTGTTTATCACTCAAGGTAAAACGTTGTTTGGGTAAATAGGGGGGGATGAAATGAAACCTAGCTTCAGGTGTTTGATACCACTTTATGAAATTAGGCTTTTCTTGATTGGATAACAGCAAGATTTCGGTTTGACTTTGAGCAGAAAAAATCGCTTTCTCACATGCATAAAACCAGCGATATCGTGGGGTAAGACGATATATCCATGAACGCTGACTAAATGCTCGTTCAATAAAGCAAGGGTCTGCAGCAAAATATACATCTAACCACTCTGCGCGATTAAAGCCCAAGATCAAATCAAACTGGTCTGATTCACCATTTCTTTGATCAATTAAATTTTTCACTTGAGACAAAAAGCGCTTGTAGCGGGTTACATTAGTCCATGCACTCACATTCAAGCAATGAATAAGGATATTTCCCTGTGGTTTATCCCCACGCCACTCCATCGTGAAAATTTCCACCCAATGACCTGAATCAGCAAGCCGCTGGGCAATGCGCAACATGTCGCGTTGCATACCACCAAAAGGGAAATATTTAAAAATTAGTAAAGCAAAACGCACGCACGGTTACCCAGCTAATCGACAATCCAGCATTGTATGCGAAAATGGCGGGCATGCTAAAACTGCTCATCATAAAAACTTCCTCTATGGGGGATGTCATCCACAATCTGGCAATTGTGCAGGACATCCTCAAGCATTATCCCGACGCGCAAATCGACTGGGTGGTGGAGCAAAGTTTTGCCGATATCCCTAGACTGCATCCCGCCGTCAATCAAGTGTTCACTGTGGCATTGCGGCAATGGCGTAAAGCGCTGTTGCGCCCATGGCTTTGGCGCGCCACCCTGCGACAGATACAGCAAGCCAAACGCGCCATTGCGGCGCAGTCATATGATGTGATTTTAGATAGCCAAGGGCTGCTGAAAAGCGCGTGGCTAAGCACTTGGGCTAGGGGTCAGCGGCATGGCTACGACAGACTATCGGCGCGCGAAGCGCTGGCCAGTTGTTTTTATCATCAGCGCCACCAAGTCAGCAAACAAGCCCACGCGGTCAGCCGCAACCGCCTATTAGCCGCGCTGGCGCTGAATTACCGCATTAGCAGCAAGACAGCCGCAGGAATGCAGTTAGCCACTGTCGATTTTGGCCTAGCCCAAAAAGCCGGCAAACAAGCCCGCAAACAAACCTTGGTGATGGCGTTTCATGGCAGCAGTCGGGATAGCAAATTATGGCCCACGCAAGATTGGATAGCGTTGTGTCATGGCCTCGCCCAGCTCAATGTGCAAGTGGCTTTACCTTGGGCAAGCGCGGCGGAACATCAACGCGCCCAACAAATCGCCGCCGCCTGCCCAAACGCACAAGTGCTTGCCGCCAGTTCCTTAGCTTCGCTAGCGCACACCATGCGTCAGGCACAACTCGCGATAGGCGTAGATACTGGCCTATCCCATTTAGCCGTAGCGCTAGGTATCCCCACCATAGGCCTCTACACCGATACCGACCCAAATAAAACCGGCCTATATGCCGACCGCCCCGCCATCCTCAACTTAGGTGGCATCGCCCTATCCCCCAAGCCACAACAAGTGTTACAGCAAGCGCAGCGATTATTAACAAAACGGGCCAAAAAATAATTTCAGCGCACCCTTGAAATCCTCTGCTTAGTCCCCAATAAGGCTGTTGTGTATTTATTTTCAGCAATTCAATTAAGGCAATATTGAGGGATATCATGCAAGAAAACCAAACCAATCCAGCAGCAGAACAAGACCCAAATCAAGCGCCAGAAGGCAGCCAAAATTCCACCACCCCAGAAAACCGCATTAGCGAGCTAGAAGCGCAGTTAGCGGAGCAGCAGGCGGCGGTTTTATATGTCAAGGCGGAAGGCGAAAATATTCGTCGCCGTGCCATGGAAGATGTGGATAAAGCGCGAAAATTTGCACTAGAGAAGTTTTCTGCTGAGCTATTGGCAGTCAAGGATAGTTTGGACGCTGCGCTGAATATCGCCAACGCCACGCTGGAAAGCTATAAAGATGGCGTAGAGCTGACCGCTAAGCAACTGACTAGCGTATTTGAAAAATTCAATATCGTAGAAATTAACCCGTTAGGCGCCAAGTTTGACCCTAATCTGCATCAAGCGATTAGCGCCATTGAAGCCGACGGCGAGGCCAACACCGTGCTTAGCGTATTGCAAAAGGGTTATACACTGAATGATAGAGTGCTGAGACCGGCCTTGGTCACCGTTAGCAAAGCAAAATCATAAGCCTGCAAGGTAAATTGGTCGTTTGCTCTTGAAATTGGCAAAGCCACCCCTATTAAAGACACATCAAGCTTTTAAATTGATTTAGACATTCGCAAATTTAGGATTAAAGGAAACAAGATTATGGGAAAAATTATCGGTATCGACTTAGGCACCACCAACTCCTGTGTGGCGGTGATGGAAGGCGGCAAGCCCCGTGTGATTGAAAACGCCGAAGGCACACGCACTACGCCTTCGATTATCGCCTACCAACATGATGGCGAAATTTTAACTGGCGCACCTGCAAAGCGTCAGGCAGTGACCAACCCCAAAAATACGCTATTTGCTGTGAAGCGTTTAATTGGCCGTCGCTTTGACGAAAAAGAAGTGCAAAAAGACATAGACTTGATGCCCTATAGCATCGCCAAAGCAGACAACGGTGACGCATGGGTGGAAGTATTAGGCAAGAAAATGGCACCGCCACAAATTTCTGCCGAAGTGTTACGCAAGATGAAAAAAACCGCCGAAGACTACTTGGGCGAAGAAGTGACTGAAGCGGTGATTACCGTGCCCGCTTACTTTAACGATAGCCAACGCCAAGCCACCAAAGACGCTGGCCGTATCGCTGGTTTGGAAGTCAAGCGCATTATCAACGAGCCTACCGCAGCTGCCTTAGCGTTCGGTTTAGATAAGCAAGAAGGCGATCGCAAGATTGCCGTGTATGACTTGGGCGGTGGTACTTTTGACGTATCCATTATCGAAATCTCTAGCGTTGATGGCGAGCACCAATTCGAGGTGTTATCCACCAATGGCGACACTTTCTTGGGTGGTGAAGACTTTGATAATCGCTTAATCGACTTCTTGGCAGACGAGTTTAAGAAAGAAAACGGCCTAGATTTGCGTAATGACTTATTGGCTAAACAGCGTCTAAAAGAAGCCGCAGAAAAAGCCAAAATCGAGTTGTCTTCTTCACAACAAACTGAAGTCAACTTGCCCTATATCACCGCAGACGCCTCGGGTCCTAAGCACTTGGTGGTGAAAATCACCCGTGCCAAGTTCGAGTCTATGGTGGAAGACCTGATTGAGCGCACCATAGAGCCTTGCCGTGTGGCATTGAAAGACGCTGGCATCAGCGTAGGCGATATTGGCGATGTGATTTTGGTGGGCGGTCAAACCCGTATGCCTAAAGTGCAAGAGAAAGTGAAAGAGATTTTTGGCAAAGAGCCACGCAAAGACGTCAATCCAGACGAAGCAGTGGCGGTCGGCGCAGCCATTCAAGGTGGTGTGCTACAAGGCGATGTGAAAGACGTATTGTTATTAGACGTTAGCCCATTGTCATTAGGCATTGAAACCTTGGGCGGTGTGATGACCAAATTGATTAAGAAAAATACCACCATCCCGACCAAAGCATCACAGGTATTTTCTACCGCTGAGGACAACCAAAGCGCGGTGACTATCCATGTCTTGCAAGGTGAGCGCGAGATGGCGTCTGGCAATAAGAGCTTGGGGCAATTTAACCTAAGCGACATTCCACCCGCACAACGTGGTATGCCACAGATTGAAGTGACCTTTGATATTGACGCCAATGGTATTTTGCACGTGTCTGCCAAAGACAAAGCCACTGGCAAAGAAAACAAAATCACCATCAAGGCCAACTCAGGCTTGTCTGAGGAAGAAATCAAACGCATGGAAGAAGACGCCGCTGCGCACGCCGATGAGGATAAGAAATTGCGCGAATTGGTCGATGCGCGTAACCAAGCAGATGGCTTAATCCATAGCGTGAAAAAATCCCTGGCAGAGCATGGCGATAAAATCGATGGCGAAGAAAAAGCCAATATCGAAAACGCCATCAAGGAACTGGAAGAAGCCTTGCCAGAAGCAGACAAAGAAACTTTAGATGCTAAAACGAATGCCTTGATGGAAGCCTCGCAAAAGTTAGGTGAAAAGATTTACGCTGAGCAACAAGCGCAAGCCAATGCTGGCAAGGGCGCACAGCCACAAGGCGAAAAGACAGTGGATGCCGAAGTGGTGGACGCTGAATTTGAAGAAGTGAAATCTGACAAGCAATAAGCGCTGGCTGACTTAGACAGAGCACACTGCGCTTTTAGTGACAGTGTGCTTTGTTATATGTTGTCGCTAGCGAGCTTAAGCTAAGCAATAGCGATGTTTGCAGTTTTGTAGCATCTGGCACTAATCAATCTGGAATAAAGCATGGCACAAAGAGATTACTACGAAGTATTAGGATTGAACCGCGATGCCTCTGAGGAGGACATCAAAAAGGCCTATCGCAAGTTAGCGATGAAATACCATCCTGACCGCAATCCTGATAACCCCAAAGCGGAAGAAAATTTTAAAGAAGCCAAACAGGCTTACGAAATTCTCTCCGATGCGCAAAAACGCGCCGCTTATGACCAATTCGGTCATGCCGGGGTAGATCCTAGTGCCGCTGGCGGCGGTCAAGGTGGCTTTGGCGACTTTAGCGAAGCGTTTGGCGATATCTTTGGTGATTTATTCGGTGGCGGCGGACGTCGCTCCAATGTCTATCGTGGCGCAGACTTGCGCTACAACATGGAAATCTCGCTTGAAGACGCAGCGCGTGGCACAGAAACCAAAATCCGTATTCCGGTAATGGCCAGTTGCGACACCTGTCATGGCTCAGGCGCCAGACCTGGCAACAATCCAGTGACTTGTACCACCTGCCAAGGACACGGCCAAGTGCGTATGCAACAAGGCTTTTTCTCGGTGCAACAAACCTGCCCCAAATGTCATGGCAGCGGCCGTATGATTACCGACCCCTGCCCTAGCTGTCGTGGTGCAGGTCGCGTCAAACAACACAAAACGCTATCGGTCAAAATCCCCGCTGGCGTGGATACAGGCGACCGCATACGCTTACAAGGCGAAGGCGAAGCCGGCGTCAATGGCGGACCTACCGGGGATTTGTATGTAGTGGTGCAATTAAAACAACACGCCATCTTCCAACGCGAGGGCGCCAATCTGCATTGCGAAATGCCGATTAGCTTCGCCGCAGCAGCCTTGGGCGGCGAAATAGAAATCCCCACTTTAGATGGCCACGCCAAAATGCGTATCCCTGAAGAAACCCAAACCGGCTCAGTATTCCGCCTCAAAGGCAAGGGCATCAAACCGCTGCGCGGCCACACCCCCGGCGACCTAATGGTACACGTGGTGGTGGAAACCCCAGTCAAACTAACCGAGCGACAACGCGAATTGCTCAAAGAGTTTGCTGATATCAGCGCGCAAGATTCAGACAAACACCACCCGAAATCTAAGGGCTGGCTGGATAAGGTGAGGAATTTCTTTGAATAAAAAAAAAGCCGCATGATGCGGCTTTTTTTATGGCCCTGCTTGCACAAGGCTTAACAGACTGAGGGCAAACAGCTAGCTTAGCGCTGTGTTAAAAAGTCCCCTTCTGAATAAACTCTATTTTGTAGCCGTCGGGGTCTTCGATAAAGGCAATCACTGTGCTGCCGTGCATCATTGGGCCAGCTTCGCGGATGACTTTGCCGCCGGCTTGTTTGACTTGCTCGCAGGCTTGGTAGGCGTCATCGACTTCGATGGCGATATGGCCGAAAGCTTTGCCCATATCGTAGCTTTCTACGCCGTAGTTATAGGTTAATTCCAGCACGGTATTGCTTTGCTCATCGCCATAGCCGACGAAGGCTAGGCTGAATTTGCCGTCTGGATAGTCGTGTTCGCGTAACACCTTCATGCCCAACACTTGGCAGTAAAAATCCTTAGAACGTTGCATATTGCCAACGCGTAACATGGTATGCAGCATGCGCATTTGGATCTCCTCTTGAAATTAGTTGAATGCTTGGCTTAAGCGCCTTGTTTGTTGGCTTAAGCAGGTTGTTTCTTGGCCGCCATCAGGGCAGCGTATTTCAATTGTAATTGTTGTTTGCTTTCTACGTAGTCAGGATTAAACGGGATGCAGTTAATCGGACAGACTTGCTGGCACTGTGGTTTGTCGTAGTGACCGACACACTCGGTGCATAGCGTGGGGTCTATCACATAAATTTCCGCGCCCTGCGAAATGGCGTCGTTGGGACACTCTGGTTCGCATACGTCGCAATTAATACATTCATCGGTAATCATTAAAGCCATTGCTTATTCACCTATTTTGCTTTGCCTTGTATCTTTTGTTGGATACATTGTTTGATATAGGGCGACACGAATTGCGTGACATCGCCGCCCAAAGAAGCCACCTCGCGCACCAAGCTAGAGGAGATAAACATAAACTGCTCGCATGGGGTAAGGAAGATAGATTCCACTTGCGGAAATAATTTGCGATTCATGCCTGCCAGTTGAAACTCATATTCAAAATCGGAGGCGGCGCGTAAGCCACGAATCACCGCTTGCGCGCCTTGCGCTTGGACAAAATGCATCAACAAGCCATCAAAACCCAACACGCTGACATTGGCACAATCGCTGAGCACGCTAGAGGCCATTTGCACGCGCTTATCTAGTTCGAAAAATGGTTGTTTGCCGGGGTTATTCGCCACCCCAACCACCACGTGATCAAATAATTTAGCGGCGCGCCGCACGATATCTTCGTGCCCCAAGGTCATCGGGTCAAAGGTACCGGGATAAACGACAGTCAGGCTGTTTTGCATAGTGCGGTCCAATCGTGCAGTCTAAGTGACAAATTCAGAGCGGCAATTTTACCCACTAAAACGCTTTTAATAAATTATACATGACGTGACCAGCGCGCCCTTTTTTGATGACTTGCCAGCCGTCAGCGTCCTGTACGCTGTGTTCAGCCTCCACATACAGCAGGCCATCGGGCTTTAAATGGTCGTGCATCAGGGGCAATAATTTGGCTAGCCATTGCTGGTGGTAAGGCGGGTCTAGGAAAATCACATCAAAACGATCTGACGAGGAGGCCAAAAATTGTAGCGCGTCCATATGCAGAATGCGCGCTTGTTGGGCTGATAAGGCTTGCTGATTGCTGTTGAGTGCTTGATACACTTGCCTATTGCTTTCTACCATGACCACTTGCTGAGCGCCACGCGACAGGCTTTCAAAGCCCATCACGCCGGTGCCGGCGAATAAATCTAAGCAAGTTAAACCGCTTAAATCCTGCCCTAGCCAATTAAATACCGTTTGTCTGACGCGATCTGGGGTGGGGCGCAAACCCTCAGCGTCAGGGAAGCGCAGCAGGCGACTGCGCCACTGCCCTGCGCTAATGCGTACGCTATTGTTGCCACTCACTTTGATTATGGATTCTCCGCGCCTACCACCACAGTCACCATATTATCGGGATTGATGCGCCGCTGAAACGCTTGTTTGATTTGTGCCGTGGTGACTTGGTTAACGCGCTGACTGAAATTATCCAAATAGTCCAAAGGCAAATGGTAAAAGCCTATCAGCGCCAGATATTCCAAGATTTTATTATTGCTATCTAAACGCAAAGGGAAGCCGCCGATAATATTTTGCTTAGCCGCTTTTAACTCTGCTTCATTAGGCCCTTGTTGGATAAAGGTTTGCAAGGTGGAACGCACCAGTTGTAGGGCTTGTTCGGACTGCTCTTTCTTGGTCTGCAAACCGACTTGGAAGGGGCCTAGTTCGGCCAGCGGCATAAAGTAGCTATATACGCTATACACCAAACCACGCTTTTCCCGCACTTCTTCGGTTAAGCGCGAAACAAAACCACCACCGCCTAAAATATAGTTGCCCACATACAGCGCAAAGTAATCTTCATCGCCACGTTTAATGCCGGGATAGCCCAATAAAATATGCGCTTGCGTGGCGGGGTGAGGAATACGTTTTTCCACTGCCGCAGTCGGATAGCTCACCGGCGGCAAAGGCGCGGGCGCAGCTGTTTGTGGCAAGCCTTGCGCTAATGCGTCGGCAATCGCCTCGGCTTCGGCACGGCTGATATCGCCTATCATGGCGATCACCGCTGACTTGGCGCCGTAGTGTTGCTGATAGAAGGCACGCAAATCGGCGCTTTGTATGCTATTCACCGCCGCGATATCGCCATCTTCGTCTTTGCCATACGGGTGGTTGCCGTATAAAGCATTAAAGAAATTTTTATTGGCGATGCTCTCCGGTTGCGTCAAGGATTCTTCAATCCCCGCAATCACTCTGGCTTTTTCACGCTTGAGCACGGCTTCGGGGAAATCCGGTTGTTGCAAAATCTTGCCATAAATCTGCAAAGCCAATTCGCGTTCGCGCTTATTACTTAAAGTGCGCAAGGTAAAACTGGCTTGGTCAGCATTCACCGAACCACCCAGATTAGCGCCGATATCCGCCATCTGATTAGCGATTTGCTCGTCGCTTAGACCACCCGCCCCCAAGGTCATTAAATAGCGGGTCAACGCGGCAACACCGGCTTTATCGGCATGGTCGCGTGCGCTACCAGCATAAAAGCCGGTACTGACATCTAAGATGGGTAAATCATGATTTTCTACAAACAGCACTTGTGCGCCTTGCGCGGTCTGCCATTGCTGTATCTTCACACCAGCCATAGACGAGCTGGACAAGCCCAGCAACAGCAAGCCCAGCACAAATTGAGGCATAGCGCTGGCGAATGATAAGGAGGATTTAGTGAACATGAGGTTTTCCTTTAGGCTTGGTATCGGTAATCGGTTGTGGGTCTAATACCGCCACCGTGAGATTGTCTTTACGCAAATATTTTTTCGCCACTTGTTGCACTTGCTCGGCGGTAACCGCCCCCAAGCGCGCTGGATAGTCTTGCAACATGCGCCAAGAAAAGCCCACTGTTTCTAAAGAGCCTATCTGCATGGCTTGATAAAACATCGAGTCGCGCTGATAGACATCGGTCGCAATCACCTGCGCTTTGACACGCAATAGCTCTTGCTCGGTAATGCCATGCTTTTGCACTTGCTCTAACTCTTGCCAAATCGCCTGCTCTAAATCCGCCACCGTTTTGCCTTCTGAGGGAGTGCCGTCCAACAAAAACATGGTGTGCATGCCACGCTGCAAAATATCAAAGCTAGCGTCGGCATCGATGGCGATTTGTTTTTCTCGCACTAAATGCTGATTCAAACGCGCCGAAGCATTGCCGCTTAATACCGCTGCCAAAATCTCCAGGGCATAAGCGTCTTCATCGGGCTTATCAGTGAGTATAGGCGGCACATGGAAGCCCATCATCAAATAAGGCAACTTGGCTTGCGCTTTTACGCTGATACGTCGTTCACCGATTTGCGTTGGCTCTTGCTGTGGCTTTCTGGCCGGCAATGGGCGGGCTTTAAGCGGACCGAAATATTGCTTGGCTAGCTGATGCACTTCATCTGCATTCACATCTCCTACCACCACCACAGTCGCGTTATTCGGCGCATACCAAGTGTTGTACCACTCGCGCGCATCGGCCGCGCTCATATTTTCTAGATCATTCATCCAGCCCACGATAGGTCTGCCATAAGGATGGGCTTGATAGGCGGTGATATAAAACTGCTCACGCACTTTGGATTGCGGTTTGTCCTCGGTGCGCCAACGCCGTTCTTCCATCACCACTTTGATTTCTTTAGCGAACTCTTCATCGCTAAAATTCAAATTCACCATACGGTCGGCTTCCAGTTTGAAAGACAGCAGCAGTTGTGATTTTTCTAATTGCTGAAAATAGGTGGTGTAGTCCTGTGAAGTAAACGCGTTTTCTCGGCCGCCGGCCGCCGCCACTAGGCGCGAAAATTGTCCCACTGGCACTTTGGGCGTGCCTTTAAACATCATATGTTCCAGCACGTGCGCCACACCGGTTTTGCCATTCACTTCATCTAAGCTACCGGCGCGATACCACACTTGTGATACCACCACGGGGGCGCGGTGATCTTCTTGCACCACCAGTTTTAGGCCATTGGCTAAAGTATATTGCTTGGTTTCCGCCCAAGCGCTGGGCATGGATAGGCCCAATAAACAACATAACACTAGGAATTTCTTCAATTGATTGCTCTCCTGTCAGGCGGCATATGGGTTAGCTAGTCTGATGAATTAATAAGGTGAATGAATTAGGTTAAGTGCGATTAACAAAAAGCACAGGTTTCTGACCAAATGGCGATTACTGAAGTTCTACATTATATATACTCATAAGTTATTTAGATATTATTACAAAGTATTTTTAATTATTTAATGCTTTGTTTAAAGTGCACGCCTGTTTCGATATCTTGCTTTGATTCGATATCATCTTGAAGGAATTGTATATGACCACTCCAACCCCTAGCTTGCTACAACATGAATAAAGTATTCACTAAACAATTTACCCGCAGCATATTGCTAGCCAGTCTGGTACTGGTGTTGCAAGCTTATGCTGCATTTGCTGATGAACCTATTTATGCGCCTAGCCAAGAAGAACTGGCCAAAATCAATGCGCGCAAAGCCGAAGTGGCCGCTGAAATTCGTGCTGCCGAAATTGCCAAGAATGGTTATTACGTAGAGCGTAAAAGCTATGGTACAGGCAAAGAAACCGACCCACCACGCTATGTCAAACAAGCCAATAAAACTTGGCTCAAAGACTATGACGCTTTTTCAGATGTCAATTGGCTGGATCTAGGTTTGGAATATCGCGCGCGTTTTGAACATAGAGATGGCGACTTTAGACGCGCCAAGGAAAATATCGACGAACCCATGCTGTTAAGAACCAGAGCGTTTTTGGGAGTGAAAGATATTCTAGACCCATTGCGCTTTGCCATTGAGTTACAAGATTCTCGCCGCAACCATAGCGACTACACACGCGACTTTGATACCCGTGATATCAATTATCTGCATGTCTTGCAGGGCTATTTAGAGCTTAACTTTAAAGAAACATTTTTAGGCAAAGACCCGCTAGGCAATGACAGACCGATTTGGGTACGCGCTGGTCGCCACGCTTGGGAAGTCGGTGATCGCCGTTTGATTGCGCGTAATGAATGGCGTAATACCACGAATAATTTCCAAGGTTTTAGAGCCAATATTGGCGACAAGAAAAATGATTGGCAGCTAGAGTTATTTGCGGTGAAGCCGATTCAACGCTTTACCCGCGAAAATGATGAAGTCGATCACGCACAAACTTTCTACGGCGGTACCTTTAATTATCGTGGCTGGTCTGATGTGGTGACCTTTGAGCCTTTCTATTTCGTATTGAAACAAGATGGCGATAAAGTGAAATACGATACTAACGGCATACCTCTGGCCAATCGTGATTTCTACTCGGCTAATCAACAAAAGGGCGCCAAGATAGACCGCGAAATTCATACCGCAGGCTTACGCGCTTTTGGTGTAGTTCCCAACACCCAATTTGACTTTGATGGCAGCTATATCAAACAGTGGGGGGAAGTAGAACGATTCACTGGCGGCAAATTTATTGAAGTTGACCACGATGCGCACGCTTACAACTTTGAATTAGGTTATAGCTTTAAGCACCCTTGGAAACCACGTATCAGCGCCTTCTATGGCGTGGCCACTGGTGACAAAGCAGTTGCGCAAGGTGCCGACACTACCAATATGCAACGCTTTGACCGTCTATTCGGTTTCGCCCGCCCTTGGTCCAACGATGACTATATCCAAATGGAAAATATCCGCACCCCAAAAGTGCGTGTCGAGTTTGACCCTAAGTTAAGTTTCTTGGACAACGTCAAGGTCGATACAGGCTTTAGTTGGTATCGCTTAGATAGCCCTTCTGATCGTTGGAATGCAGGTGCCAACTTGAGAGATAGAAATGGTGAAAGTGGCACAGACATCGGTAAAGAATTTGATGTGCGTGTGCGCTTCCCTATCAATCAATACGCTTCACTGAATATTGGTTACGCCTATTTCTGGGCAGGCGAATTTGTTAGAAATTCAGTCAAGATTGCTGACAACAAAAATGACCCTAACCGTGACAGAAATTCCGAGTTCTTCTACACCGAGCTAACTCTGGTTGGTTTTTAATTTAACTTAATGATTTAAGGAATAAGCATAATGAAGTTAAGCACAAAGATTTATCGCAGTTTGCTATTAGCGACCGCCTTGATACCGCTCTCCATCTTGGCTGCCGATATCACCCTGTTAAACGTTTCCTACGACCCCACGCGCGAGTTGTATCAGGACTTTAACGCTGCCTTTGCCACTTATTGGAAAGGCAAAACCGGCGACAATGTCACCGTCAAACAATCGCATGGCGGCTCAGGCAAACAAGCCCGCTCGGTGATCGACGGCTTAAGCGCCGACGTGGTGACCTTGGCGCTGTCTTATGATATTGACGAGATAGGCGCCAAAGGCCGCTTGCTCAATAAAGACTGGCAGAAACGCTTGCCACACAACAGCTCGCCTTACACCTCGACCATCGTCTTTTTGGTGCGCAAAGGCAATCCGAAAAAGATTAAAGATTGGGATGATTTAATTAAGCCGGGCATCGCGGTGATTACCCCCAACCCCAAAACTTCCGGTGGTGCTCGTTGGAATTATTTAGCCGCTTGGGCATACGCACTCAAGCAAAATAATAACGACGATAGCAAAGCCAAACAGTTCGTTGCCAAGCTATTTAAAAACGTGCCAGTGTTAGATACCGGTGCACGCGGCGCCACTACCACCTTCGTCGAACGTGGCATCGGTGATGTGTTGCTGGCATGGGAAAACGAAGCCTTCTTGGCGCAGAAAGAGCTGGGGCCAGATAAGTTCGAGATCGTAGTGCCCTCCTTGTCCATCTTGGCTGAACCACCTGTCACCGTGGTCGATAAAGTGGTCGATAAACGCAAAACTCGCGCCGTGGCGACTGCTTATTTAGAGTATCTATACAGCGAAGAAGGCCAAGAAATCGCCGCCAAAAACTACTATCGCCCCACGCTAGAGTCGGTCGCCGCCAAGTATGAGAAGTCATTCCCTAAGGTAAATTTGATTAAAGTAGATGACGTCTTCGGCGGCTGGCAAAAAGCACAAAAAACGCACTTTGCCGACGGCGGGACGTTTGATGAGATTTATCAATAATTAACTCAAGCTATTGATGCAATAAAATTGAAAACAGATCATGAACTCAAACAATAACAACGCCCCCTTTAACTGCTCATTCTTTATCTCAACCGTGTTACTGGTGGGCGTAATTCTGTTTCATATTTATTTCTAAGCATAGCCAGCATTAAACTTCAAAGCCGCCCTTGGGCGGCTTTTTTATAACTAAAAAGATACCTTATTCAAATAATTCAGCATGAGTACCAGCTCGCACAAAAATAATTTGTTCACCATGGTTACTTGAATAAATTTTGTAGATAAGCAAAAAATCGCCACCAATATGACATTCTCGATGACCACTCCATTCGCCTTTGAGCGCATAATCTAACCATTCTTTAGCAAGCGGCTGTTGGTTTTCAATCAATAACAACATCAAACTTTTCAAACGGTTTAAATCATAACGACCAGCGTGAGTTAGTCGCGCCCAGTCTTTAGCAAAACCTTTTGTGTAATCAAATATTCTGGGGGGACGAATAGGTTTGTGATTAGTAGGGTTTTTATTAGCTTTGTTTTTTGACGTTTTGTTGTAACTCATCAATCAAGTCCGCTCCATTGGCAAAACGCGATTGATGACGACTAGCGATGGCGTCGGCCTCAGACATGGCCATGCGGGTTTCTGCATTGTGCACTTTAACGACAAATGGTAATTGCTGTTCAGCCACCACTCGCGTTAAAAACACCCGCACCGCGTCTGAAACAGAAAGACCCATAGAGGCTAATGTTTCGGTCGCCTGCAGCTTTAATTTATCTTCGATACGAATATGAATCATGCTTGTCGTTGCCATCTAATTATCCTCCATCAATTGAGTTACATTGTATCTCAATTGATGGATAAATTTAATCATCTTTTGCCAAAAATTAAGTTAATCAATCACCACGTTTGCAGACTCAATATTAGTGATTGCTAGTAAATGCCTCAAACTCAAGACGCTAAAACTGATAACTTTGGGCAACAAATTTTTCTGATTCAATTTTTGTAGATTCATTAATTTTGCCGAGATTAAATCTGAGCAATTTCTATATCACCAATAGTTATAAATTTATTCACAAATATTATTTTTTAGTTATAAATTCTTTTGCTATTGTGATGCACCTTTTTAAACCTCGATAAAGCGCCTTATGGCAACGAAAGCAATGGCAACAAAAGCAAAAAGCAAAAATGTTCTTCCTGGATTTGGTTTGTCCTTGGGATATAGTATTTTTTATCTCAGCTTGATTGTGCTGATTCCGCTATCCACCGGGTTTATCAAGACTGCCAGCCTTGAGTGGGGGGAGTTTTGGCGCATTGTCACTGCGCCTAGGGTGATGGCTTCGTATCGGCTTACTTTTGGCGCTTCCTTGGCGGCGGCTTTGATTAATTCGGTGTTTGGTTTATTGACCGCTTGGGTGCTGACGCGCTATCAATTTTTTGGCAAGCGCGTGATTGATGCGTTGGTGGATTTGCCCTTTGCGCTGCCGACTGCGGTGGCGGGCATTGCGCTGACAGCGATTTATGCCAGCAACGGTTGGATGGGTAGCATTTTAGAGCCGCATGGCATCAAGGTGGCATTCACGCCGTTGGGTGTGGTGATTGCACTGACCTTTATCGGCCTGCCGTTTGTGGTGCGTACTGTGCAACCGGTGTTAGAAGATGTAGAGCTTGAAGTAGAAGAAGCCGCTGCCAGTTTGGGCGCTTCGCGTTGGCAAACCTTTCGTAAGATTATTTTCCCTGCCATCTTCCCCGCCTTATTAACTGGCTTCTCCCTAGCCTTTGCGCGTGCCATAGGCGAATATGGCTCGGTGATTTTTATTGCCGGCAATATGCCGATGAAATCGGAAATCACCCCGCTGCTGATTATTACCAAACTGGAACAATACGATTACACCGGTGCCACCGCGCTGGCGGTGGTGATGTTGGTGATTTCATTTATTTTGTTATTGCTGATCAATCTGTTGCAGTGGTGGGCAAATCAACGCAACAAACCGAACGCCTAAAGGATCTGTTATGCAAACCACTAGCCCCTCACAAGCTTATAACAAACGGCAAAAAAACCAACGCGCTTTGGCGGAAACGCCTTTGGTGCGGGCTGCGCTGATAACTGTTTGTTTAGCGTTTTTGGCGGTGTTTTTGTTGCTGCCTTTGTTGGCCGTATTTAGCCAAGCGCTGAGCAAAGGCTGGCAAGTGTATATTTCCGCACTGACCAATTCAGATGCTTTGTCTGCGCTGAAACTCACCTTGATTGCTGCGCTTATCGCCGTGCCTTTGAATTTAGTGTTTGGTGTCAGCGCGGCGTGGGCGATTGCTAAATTTAACTTTCGCGGGAAAAGTTTATTCATCACCTTAATCGACCTGCCATTTGCCGTCTCGCCGGTGATTGCCGGTTTGATTTATGTGCTGATGTTCGGCCTGCAAGGCTGGTTTGGCGAATGGCTGTTCGACCACGATATCAAAATTATCTTTGCCATTCCGGGCATCGTTTTAGCCACCATTTTCGTTACCTTCCCTTTCGTGGCGCGCGAGCTGATTCCCTTGATGCAAGCGCAAGGCAAAGGGGAGGAAGAAGCCGGTTTGGTATTAGGCGCTTCTGGCTGGCAAATCTTTTATCGCATTACCTTACCGAATATCAAATGGGGCTTGTTATACGGCGTTATCCTGAGCAATGCCCGCGCCATGGGCGAGTTTGGCGCGGTGTCGGTGGTGTCCGGCCATATCCGTGGCTTGACCAACACCCTGCCGCTGCATGTAGAAATTCTTTACAACGAATACAACTATGCTGCCGCTTTTGCGGTGGCCTCGGTGCTAGCCATGTTGGCGCTGTTAACCTTGGTGTTTAAAGCCATCGTTGAGTGGCGCAGCAGCCAGCAAGCACCGACCCCTTAAGCCTATTGCCAGTTAAGATGAAACGAGGACAAGATGAGTATTTCTATTCAACACGTGCAAAAAAATTTCGGCGAATTTAGCGCCCTCAACGATATAACGCTAGATATCCCCTCTGGAGAATTGGTCGCCTTGCTAGGCCCCTCTGGTTGCGGCAAAACCACGTTGTTGCGGATTATCGCTGGCTTAGAAACACCCGATGCCGGCAGTATTCATTTTCATGGCAAAGACACCACGCATGACGATGTGCGCGAACGCCAAGTGGGCTTTGTATTTCAGCACTACGCGCTATTCCGTCATATGACCGTATTTGAAAATGTCGCGTTTGGTCTGCGTGTGCGCCCCAAAGCCACCCGCCCATCTGACGCAGAGATTAGCAGCCGCGTGCATGAGCTATTGCAATTAGTGCAATTGGATTGGTTGGCCGACCGCTACCCGCCGCAGTTGTCAGGCGGCCAGCGGCAGCGTATCGCCTTGGCCAGAGCCTTGGCTGTCGAACCTAAGGTGTTGCTATTGGACGAGCCGTTTGGCGCCCTAGATGCCAAAGTGCGCAAAGAGCTACGCCGCTGGCTGCGCCGACTGCACGATGAATTGCACGTGACCAGCGTATTCGTGACCCACGACCAAGAAGAAGCGCTAGAAGTCGCCGACCGCATCGTGGTGATGAACAAAGGCAAAGTAGAACAAATCGGCTCCCCCGACCACGTCTATCAACAACCCGCCAATGCCTTCGTGTACCAGTTCCTAGGCAACGTCAACCACTACCCAGTGCAAGTCAATAATGGCCAAGCACAAATCGGACAGCATCTGTACGCCAGCGAAGCCGGTGTGCAAGACGGCCAAGCGGTCGCCTACATACGTCCACACGACTTAGAAATTAGCAAAACCGAACAAAAACACAGCGCCTTCAAAGCCCAAGTCAGCTATGTGCACCCTGTCGGCCGTTTGGTGAGGGTGGAATTAATCGTTGACGACAACGACCGCATCTTAGAAGCCGAACTCAGCCAAGAAGCCTATCAAGCGCTAGCGCTAAAATCACAACAAGAAGTCTATGTCAGCCCCAAACGAGTAAGAATTTTCGCGCAAGG
The DNA here is from genome assembly GCA_964398195.1 of uncultured Methylophilaceae bacterium. GTDB lineage: Bacteria > Pseudomonadota > Gammaproteobacteria > Burkholderiales > Methylophilaceae > RFPI01. The sequence goes on from CAYNLW010000004.1 coordinate 57,392, forward strand.
GTAAACGGCGAATAAAAGCAAAAGCCCCAACCCCGTCATACTGCGCGCAGTCGTCCCAAATTCCCCTCTCACGGAGGGGCTGGCACGTATGTGCTCGGGGTGGTCGCGCCGGTAGGCGCATAAAACAAATAAGCGGCTTGCGCCGCAACCACCCCCACGCGACAAGCGCGTTCACCTCCGCAGAGTGGAATTAAAACCAAAAACCCCAGCACCGTCATACTACGCGCAGCATGACACCTACGTTGTGAGGGGTAGAACCCCAATATATGTAGTGGGCTTGCTTGATAAATCCCCCTTGGCATAGCACTAGCATGGGAATATGGCTAAAATAGTGGCTTATTCCGAGGTTGTGTGATGTTCAATTTTTTCAAAAAAGATAAATCCCCAGTAACTCCCCCTGAAGTGCCAGAAGTGCATGCTGAGCAGTCGTTGGTGCAAGAGTCGGTGACGCCTGTCGAAGATGTTGCTGCTAGCAAAGTCTCTTGGACGCAGCGGTTGCGTCAGGGCTTGTCGCGTAGTCGTGAGCAGTTGGGTAAGCAGCTTAAGGGGCTGTTTAGCGGGGGCAAGATTGATGAACAGGTGTATGAGGAATTAGAGACCATTTTGCTCACTTCCGATGTAGGGGTGAATGCCACGGTGGCTTTGCTGGAAGATATTCGTGAGCGAGTGAAGCGCGATGCGTTGAGCGACACTAGCCAATTAAAATTGGCTTTGCATGACGCTTTATTGGATTTATTGGCACCGCTACAAATCCCGCTACAGACCACACAACATCAACCATTTGTGGTGATGATGGTGGGTGTTAATGGCGCTGGCAAAACCACCACCATAGGCAAGTTAGCGCATTTCTTTCAGGCACAGGGCAAGTCGGTATTAATCGCAGCCGGCGATACATTTAGGGCTGCTGCGCGTGAGCAGTTGCAGGCTTGGGGTGAGCGTAATCAGGTGCATGTGGTGGCCAGTGATGGCGCTGATCCAGCGGCAGTGATTTTTGATGCGGTGCAATCGGCGAGCGCTAAGGGCATCGATATTGTGTTGGCGGATACCGCTGGGCGTTTGCCTACGCAATTAAACTTGATGGAAGAAATCAAAAAAGTGCAAAGAGTGATAGATAAAGCCCTGCCCGGCGCACCGCACGAGGTGTTATTGGTGTTAGACGCGAATACTGGGCAGAATGCGGTAGCGCAAGTGCAGGCATTCCATCAGGCGCTGAACGTGACTGGCTTGGTGCTGACTAAGCTTGACGGCACGGCCAAAGGTGGGGTGATTGCGGCGATTGCCAAACAGCAGGCGATTCCGATTCGTTTTGTTGGCGTGGGTGAGCAACTCGATGACCTGCGTCCTTTTGCAGCACAAGATTTTGTTGAGGCGCTGATCGATGATTAAATTTGACCAAGTAAGCAAACGTTATCCCGGCAGCAGTCAAACGCTGAGTAATATCTCTTTTGCCATAGACAGCGGCAAGCTGGTTTTCGTTACCGGCATTTCCGGCGCTGGCAAAAGCACGCTGCTCAAACTGATCGCTGGCTTAGAAAAACCAAGTAGCGGGGTGGTACTGATTCATCAGCAAAATGTCAGCCATATTAATGCCTCCGCAGTGCCCTATTTAAGACGCAAATTTGGCTTGGTGTTCCAAGACCATAAATTGCTGTACGACAGAAACTGTTATGAGAATGTCGCTTTGCCGCTGTATATCAATGACATTCCCGCTGATGAGGTGGCTGGCCGCATACGCGCCGCTTTGGATAAGGTGGGGCTATTGCACAAAGAAAAGGCCATGCCCATCACCATGTCGGGCGGGGAACAACAACGCTTGGCCATTGCGCGTGCCATTGTCAGCCGCCCAGAGTGCTTGATTGCTGACGAACCAACGGGGAACTTAGACGAAGGTTATGCTCAAAGCATTATGAATTTATTTTATGACTTCCAACGCGTTGGGGTGACCGTGATTATCGCTAGCCATGAAGTACCGCAGGCAATTCCACAAGATGTGCAAGCACATGTGCAAATCTTGCATCTACACGACGGGGAGTTGAGCGCATGAAAACTTGGCTAAAGCAACAATCACTGACTTTGCAATTAGTGTTCTCGCGCCTGTTGCAGAAAAAACTTTCCAGCTTATTGATTATGCTGGTCATCGCCATCGCCCTATGCCTGCCCGCCGCGCTGTATAGTGTGATTCATCAAGTGCAAACGGCAGTCGATAGCACGGCGCATAAACCTGAAATCAGCTTATATCTCAAAATGGATATAGACGAAGCCAGCAAGCACGCCATCGAGCAACAACTCAAACAGCATACGCAAGTCGCTGAATATCGCTTCGTCAGTCGCGCCACCGCGTGGCAAAACCTGCAACAAGACAGCATGCAAAAACAAGCCGCTGATGCGCTGAGTAGCAACCCGCTACCGGACGCCTATTTTGTCTTGCCCAAGGACTTTGATAGCGCCACGGTGACGCGTTTACAAAAAGAGATGCAAAGTTGGCATGGGGTAGATGTAGCGCAATTAGACTCTAAGTGGTTACAGCGTCTGAATACCATTCTGCAGTTAGCCAAAAATGTCAGCCAACTGCTGATGCTGCTGTTAGGCATCGCTTTGGTGGCCATTATCGGCAATACCATACGGCTGCAATTCCTTACCCAGCGCGATGAAATCGAAGTCAGCAAATTAATCGGCGCCACGGATCGCTTTATTCGTCGGCCGTTTTTATACACCGGCGCAGTGTATGGCGCAGGTGGCGCGCTATTTGCCTATGCCCTATGGCTGGCGGTGGTGATGATGTTTAATCTGTCGATTAGCGATATCGCTGATTTATACGCCAGCAATTTCCACCTCGCCTTACCCAGCCCTTTAGCGCTACTAGTATTGCTACTGACCGGCGTGGGTTTGGGCTGGTTGGGCGCTTATGCCTCGGTCAATCGCTCCTTGGCGCAAATTGAATAGGCTGCCATGCAGCAAAGGTTTTACCCTTCCCCACCCCAGTATTCGACCAAACGCTATTGGCAACTTCGCATAGACAGTATTTTTGCTTATGCGATGCTGTTTTCTATCTTGTTGCATGTGCTGTTTATTTTTTTCTCATTTCCTAATTTCAACCCTAGCCCACTCGACGTCCGCATTAAAACGCTGAATGTGCGTTTAGTGCCCATCCCCAACCAAGCCAAGCGCAACCCTAGCCCACCCCAACAAGCTAGCAGCGCGCCTGAGCAAATCAAGCCTAAGCCAAAAGCGAATAAGCCTTTGCTGAAAAAAGTGCTGACTAGTCCTAGTAATAATTTCGCCATTTCTATCTCCCCAGCAGAAAAGCCTGTGCAAGAAAGACCGGCCAATAAAGAGCCTAGCCCAGAGAGCGATATGCTGGCCTACTTAAATGCGCGCCGCCAACAAGCGCAAACCATAGAGAGCAGCGAGCGCCCGGCCAGCGCGCCGACTAATATCCAAGACCGGCTGGTGCCAGAGCAAAAACGCGATGAGATTATTGCGCGTAATCTGCAACAAGAGGGCACCAGCGGCTTATTTCAAATTCGTGAAATTGCCGGCACCAGTGCGCAATTTAGTTTTAGAGGCTGGCAACAAAATGGCCGCAATAGTCGTTTTGAGATTATCACTGTCCACGCTGATGCCAATGAAACCATAGAGCGCGCCATTGTCAGACGCATGATTGCCATTATTCGAGAGCATTATAGTGGCGACTTTAATTGGCAATCTCACCGCTATAACCGGATTATCGTGCTATCCGCCAACCCCAAAGACAATCGCGCATTAGAAGACTTTTTGATTCAGGAATTTTTTGCTGCAGGGGTGCGTTAACACGCATCATTGCTCTAGCTCGCCCCTTACACCAGGACAGCACCGCGCCGGCGCATGGCCAACAAGGCCAGCATAGACAACAACGCTGCGCCAGATAAATAGCCTCCCACCCAAGCCAAGCCGTAATGATTGGCTATCCAAGTAGCGATAAATGGCGCAAACGAAGCACCCACGATGCCTGCCATATTAAACGCCAGCGAACAACCGCTATAGCGCACTTGCGTAGGGAAAAGACTGGCCAACATGCTGCTTAAAGGGCCATAGGTCAAACCCATACAGGCCATGCCCAAGCATAAAAAGGCGATCACTGCGGCACTGCTGCCGATGGCAAATAAAGCACCAAATCCGCCACCCATAAGCAACATCGCACACAAGGCCAGCCATTGCATACGATAGGCGCTATAGCGATCGCTGAGCCAGCCAGAGAGCGCGATGGTCAGCGCTAATACCACAGCAGAAATCAACTCGTAGCTAAGAAACTGTGCACGGCTAAAACCCATTTGCGAGGTCGCCCAACTAAGGCTAAATACAGTGATTAGATAAAACACCACAAAGGCGCTGGTGGCCAATAAAGTGCCTATACAAAAGCCGCCAAAGTGCTCACGCATCACCTGCATCACCGGCAATCTGACCGGTGCGTGGCTTTGTCTATAGCTGACATACTCAGCGGTTTCATGAATATGCAAACGCACATACAAGCCCAGCACCACCAGCAAAGCGCTGAATAAAAACGGAATGCGCCAAGCGTATTGCATAAACTGCTGCTCGCTAAATACTTGAGTAAGCCACAAAAAAATCCCGCCCGACATCACAAAGCCTATCGGCGCCCCCAGTTGCGGGAACATGCCATACCAAGCGCGCTTGCCAGCCGGCGCGTTTTCGGTCGCTAGCAACACCGCCCCACCCCACTCGCCACCCAAGCCCAGGCCCTGTCCAAAGCGACACAGCACCAGCAGCACAGGCGCCCAAATGCCTATGCTGGCATAGCTAGGCAACAGCCCTATCATCACCGTAGAGATGCCCATGGTCATCAAAGCCAGCACCAAGGTGACCTTGCGCCCCACCCTATCGCCAAAATGGCCAAACAAGGCCGACCCCAAAGGGCGGGCAAAAAAAGCCACGGCAAAGGTGGCAAACGACTGCATCAACGCCGCCTGCGCGTCCCCCGCTGGGAAAAACAAAGCCGGAAACACCAACACCGCCGCATTGGCATAGATATAAAAATCAAAAAACTCAATGCCAGTACCCACCATACTAGCCAATAAGATGGTGGCGGGTTTGTTGTTAGGAATCACCGCCTTTGCTTGAGCAGGCTTCATATATGGGGCTTTCTATCAATATTGTTAGGAAAAATGCTAGCCAAAATCGAGCGCAAAATTTAACAGCAATTGTGCAAATCACAAAATACTTGAGTAAGGCGATGAATTGCCTTAGGTGACGCATTGAGGAGCATACAAAAAAGCAGCTAGCCAAAAGGAACTTTGCTTTACTAGCACTCTCTTATGAGGAGTGCTAAAATGGTACCCCATCAGGAGGAAAACAAACATGACATACTCTTTGACATTACCTACTATTACCGCGGTAGACAGCCTTGATCACTATTTGCGTTCGATCAAGAGCATTCCTGTGCTGAGCGCAG